>NZ_JAAKZY010000115.1 GCF_011045015.1 Streptomyces scabichelini
GTCGCAGGGTGGGCATACGGCCCGGTGTTGGTACACGGTGCGGGTGACCTGAGAACGAACCTACGCGACGGGCATACGACGCACCGACCCACGACCCCTCCCGCCGGTGGGCAAGTGCGAGTGGGTGACTGGCCGGGGCGTGGGAGCTGGGGGCTCGTCTTTTAGGGGCGCGGGGAACTGCGCGACCAGCCACAACCCACCCGCACCCGAGACACAATGGCTGCATGCTCTTCGCCCGGCTAGCGAATGTGTCGCAGGAGGTCGCCGCCACCTCGGCGCGATCCCGGAAGATCGGCCTGCTGGCCGAGCTGTTCCGGGACGCGGAGCCCGAGGAGGCACCGATCGTGATCCCGTACCTGGCGGGACGCCTCCCGCAGGGACGGATCGGCATCGGCTGGAAGGTACTGAGCCGCCCGGTCGCCCCAGCCGACGAGCCCACCCTCACCGTGCTGGACGTGGACGCCCGGCTGACCGAGCTTGCCGGGGTGTCCGGCACCGGTTCGCAGGCGGAGCGCACCCGACTGGTCGGAGAGTTGATGGCCGCGGCCACCGCGGACGAGCAACGGTTCCTGTTCGGCCTGCTCAGCGGCGAGGTACGGCAGGGCGCTCTCGACGCCGTCGCCGTCGAGGGGCTCGCCGAGGCGACCGGGGCGCCCTCCGCGGACGTACGGCGGGCGGTGATGCTGGCCGGTTCGCTGCAGATCGTGGCGCAGGCGCTGCTTTCCCAGGGCCCCGAAGCCCTGGACGCCTTCCGGCTCACTGTCGGCCGGCCGGTCCTGCCCATGCTGGCGCACAGCGCCCCGTCCGTGCCCGAGGCGATCGACAAGCTCGGCGCCTGCGCCGTCGAGGAGAAGCTGGACGGCATCCGCGTCCAGCTCCACCGCGACGGCGACGACATCCGCGTCTACACCCGCACCCTGGACGACATCACCGACCGGCTGCCCGAACTGACCTCTGCGGCAAGGGAGTTGAAGGGCGAGCGGTTCATCCTGGACGGCGAGGTCATCGCGTTCGACGAGGACGGGCGGCCGCGGTCCTTCCAGGACATCGCAGGCCGTGTGGGCTCCCGCGTGGATGTCACCACGGCGGCCAGAGCCCTGCCTGTCGCCCCAGTCTTCTTCGACGCGCTGTCCGTGGACGGCCACGACCTGCTCGACCTGCCGTTCGACGACCGTCACGCGGAGCTGGCCCGGCTGGTGCCCGAGCCGATGCGGGTGCGGCGCGCACTCGTGGCGGACCCGGCGGACGGCGAGGCGCGCGAGGCCGCGGAGCGGTTCCTCGCGGACACGCTGAAGCGCGGCCACGAGGGCGTCGTGGCGAAAGGCCTGGACGCCCCTTACAGCGCGGGCCGGCGCGGTGCCTCCTGGCTGAAGGTCAAGCCCGTACACACGCTGGACCTGGTCGTGCTGGCCGCCGAGTGGGGCCACGGACGGCGCACCGGCAAGCTGTCCAATCTGCATCTGGGCGCGCGGAACCCGGACGGCTCCTTCGCCATGCTGGGCAAGACGTTCAAGGGGATGACGGACGCGATGCTGGCCTGGCAGACCGAGCGGCTGCGGGAGCTCGCCGTCGAGGACAACGGCCACGTGGTGACCGTACGTCCCGAACTCGTCGTCGAGATCGCCTACGACGGTCTGCAGAAGTCCACGCGCTACCCCGCCGGCGTCACTCTCCGCTTCGCCCGCGTGGTCCGCTACCGCGAGGACAAGACCCCGGCCGAGGCCGACACCGTCGAGATGCTGCTGGCCGCGCACCCGGAGGTGGCACGGTGAGGGCCCCTCGCCGCAGTGCGGGCCTGCTGCTGTTCCGCCGCGCCGGCGACGGCCCGGAGGTACTCCTGGGCCACATGGGCGGCCCCTTCTGGGAGCGCCGCGACGCCGGCGCGTGGACCGTCCCGAAGGGCGAGTACGAGCCCGACGAACCCGCCTGGGACGCGGCCCGCCGGGAGTTCCGCGAGGAGCTCGGCCTGGAGCCGCCCGACGGCGAGGCCCTGCCGCTCGGCGAGGTCCGGCAGGCGAACGGCAAGATCGTCACCGCGTGGGCGATCGAGGCCGACCTCGATCCGGCGACGGTGGTCCCGGGAACGTTCCGGATGGAGTGGCCGAGGGGCTCGGGCCGGGTTCAGGAATTCCCCGAGCTGAGCCGGGTGGAGTGGTTCGGGTTCGACCGGGCACGGGCCTTGATCGTCAAGGCGCAGGCAGAGTTCCTGGACCGCCTCGAGGTGCACGTCGGCTAGAAGGCCTACGCCTGGGTACGCGGATCCCACAAGGTCAGGGCAACACGCGCCCCGTAAGGGGCGCGGGGCTGCGACATATGCGGCTCCGCCGCGATGGGGGTCCCCCCCGCTCGAGCGAAGCCGAGAGTGGGGGAGCGACCAGCCACAAACCACCCGCAGACCTGGACGCCGCTCCGAACAACGACGCAACCAGGACCGGCGCCCTCAAGCGGAACTCGCCCGTATCAGGAGGTCAGCCATGCCCATCGCAACGATGAACCCGGCAACCGGCGAGACGCTCAAAACCTACGACGCCCTCGGCAACGAGGAGATCCAGCGCAGGCTCGCGACCGCCGACGCCGCGTTCCGCACGTATCGCACCACCTCGTTCGCCGAGCGCGCACGGCTGTTGCGCCGCGCCGCGGACCTGCTGGAAGAGGACACTCAGGACACCGCGCGCGTGATGACCACGGAGATGGGCAAGCCGATCAAGCAGGCCCGCGCGGAGGTCGCGAAGTGCGCGAAGGCGATGCGCTGGTACGCCGACCACGCCGAGGAACTCCTCGCCGACGAGGAGGGACCGGGGCCCGAGGCGCGGGACTCCGGCGCCTCCCGGGTGCTCGTCCGCTACCGGCCGCTCGGTCCCGTGCTCGCGGTGATGCCGTGGAACTTCCCGCTCTGGCAGGTGATCCGGTTCGCCGCGCCCGCGCTGATGGCCGGCAATGTGGGGCTGCTCAAGCACGCCTCGAACGTGCCGCAGACCGCTCTCTACCTGGAGGACCTGTTCCACCGGGCGGGCTTCCCCGAGGGTTGCTTCCAGACGCTGCTCATCGGCTCAGGGGAGGTCGAGGGCATCCTGCGCGACGAGCGGGTCAGGGCGGCGACGCTCACCGGCAGCACTCCGGCGGGCCGCTCGGTCGCCTCGGTCGCCGGGGACGAGATCAAGAAGACGGTGCTGGAGCTGGGCGGCAGCGACCCGTATGTGGTGATGCCGTCGGCCGACATCGACCGGGCGGCGAAGACCGCGGTGACGGCCCGTGTGCAGAACACCGGGCAGTCGTGCATCGCCGCCAAGCGGTTCATCGTGCACACGGACGTGTTCGACGCCTTCTCCCAGCGCTTCACAGCGGGCATGGAGGCGCTGAAGGTGGGCGACCCGATGGACGACGACACGGAGGTCGGCCCGCTCTCCAGCGAGCAGGGCCGCGACGGTCTGGCCGAGCTCGTGGACGAGGCGGTGGAGAGCGGCGCGACGGTCCTGTGCGGCGGCGAACGCCCCGATCTGCCGGGCTGGTACTACCTGCCGACCGTCCTCGCCGACGTCACCCCCGACATGCGCATCCACCAGGAGGAGACGTTCGGCCCGGTCGCCACGCTCTATCGCGCCGCCGGCCTCGACGAGGCGGTGGCGATCGCCAATGACTCGCCGTTCGGGCTGAGTTCCAACGTCTGGACCCGCGACGAGGCCGACATCGACCGTTTTGTACGCGATCTTGAGGCGGGCGGTGTCTACGTCAACGGGATGACGGCGTCCCACCCGGCGTTCCCGTTCGGCGGGGTCAAGCAGTCCGGCTACGGGCGTGAGCTGTCGGGACACGGGATCCGCGAGTTCTGCAACATCACCACCGTATGGCACGGAGCGTGAGCGTGCCGCAGTTACGATCGCCTGTGTGAACCGCGAAGTGACCCTCCCTCTGATCGTCGACGACCGCGGCACGTTGCAGGTGGCGGCCGCCGACGTCAGCAAACTGCTGCGCACGGTCGGCGGCCGGTGGCTGCATCTGGTGGAGGCCGGTCAGGAGGGTCTCGACGAGGACACGGTGGCCACCCTCACGATCGAACTCGCCAAGCTGGCCGACCGCATCGACGTGGCCTGCATCGCCCACAGCAGCGGGGACGCCTCCGGCTGAGGTGACCGGTTGGGCCGTCTGGAAACTGCGGGTTCGTTGTGGCTGGTCGCGCAGTTCCCCGCGCCCCTTACGGGGCGCTGCGGTGCTCCAGCTCCCACAGCGTGTGCCAGAACATGGACTCGTAGCTCTGGAGCAGGCGTCCGTACCGCTGGACCGACTCCTCGCTGATCAACTCGGCGTCCAGTCCCGCCTGCACGGCGGCCACCGCCTTCTGTTCCAGGTCGGGCGCGGGCTCGGCGAAGAGGTCGAAGAAGCCGCAGGCCTCGTCGTCGAAGCCGTACTGGCGGCGCAGCGCCTCGGCGATGGTGGCGCAATAGCCGCCCCAGGCCGAGAAGTTGGCGCTCAGCGCGAGCACCACATCGGCCGGTGCGCCGTTCAGGGCGAGCCAGGCGACGTACGCGGGGTAGGCCTGAGCGCCCGCGAGTGGTTCGTACGCCGCCACCCGTGCCTCGTCGGCCCCGCAGGCGGCGAGCAGCGGGCCGAGCCGGTCATGGGCCAGCGCCTCACCCTCCGCGAGCATGGTGAAGAAGGCGGCGCACTCGGGCTCCGCGGCCGACCGTTCCGCCAGATGCAGGAACGCCCGGCGATCGGCGGCGATCACATAGCGCTGTTCGAGAGCCAGGGCGGCGAGGGTGTCGCGTCGTGCCGCGCCCCGGCCGATCAGCGGCAGCAGCCGGTTGGACCGCGGATCGGGGGCGAGCTTCCCGGTGATGTTCTCCAGCAGTTCCCTGGCTGTCCGCGTCATCGCCGCACTCCTTCGGCTCGGCTGCGCTGCCTTTCCCGTACTCCTCAGGCTCTCACGGGCTGTTCGACTTCTCATGGTGTGCCTGCCACTGGGCGGTCTGTCGCTGAACCGGAGTAATCCCGCGCGATATCCCCGCGCCACCGGGTGATCGTGGGTGAACCACCCTTCCGCCGTGGTGAGGGAGTCCCGGCGGGCGAGAGAAGGCGCAGGCACATGGCGACTTTGTGCAGACCCGCGGTCTCCGTTCCGGAACATGTGATCACGATGCAGCAGACGCTCGAGCTGGCGCGCTCCCGCCATCCGGATCACCCCCAACTGGCGCTGGCGCTCCGCCTGATCGAGAACACCGGCGTACGCACCCGGCACATCGTGCAGCCCATCGAGGAGACGCTGAAGCATCCCGGCTTCGAGGCACGCAACAAGGTCTACGAGGCCGAGGCCAAGGCCCGTGTACCGGCGGTCGTGCAGCAGGCTCTCGACTCGGCGGAGCTGCTCGCCGACGACATCGACGTGATCATCTACGTGTCGTGCACGGGCTTCATGATGCCCTCGCTGACGGCCTGGCTGATCAACTCGATGGAGTTCTCCAGCGACACCCGCCAGATACCGATAGCCCAGCTCGGCTGCGCGGCAGGAGGCGCGGCGGTCAACCGGGCACACGACTTCTGCACGGCCTACCCCGACGCCAACGTCCTCATCGTGGCCTGCGAGTTCTGCTCGCTCTGCTACCAGCCGACCGACCTCGGCGTCGGATCGCTGCTGTCCAACGGCCTGTTCGGGGACGGGATCGCCGCGGCGGTGGTCCGCGGCCGCGGCGGCGAGGGCATCAGCCTGGAGCGCAACGGCTCGTATCTGATCCCCAAGACGGAAGAGTGGATCATGTACGACATCCGGGCCACCGGCTTCCACTTCCTGCTGGACAAGCGGGTGCCGACGACGATGGAGCCGCTCGCGCCCGCGTTGCGGGACCTCGCGAACCTGCACGGCTGGGACGCCTCCGACCTGGACTTCTACATCATTCACGCCGGGGGTCCCCGAATACTCGACGACCTCAGCAAGTTCCTGCAGGTCGACCCGCACGCCTTCCGGTTCAGCCGGGCGACGCTCACCGAGTACGGGAACATCGCCAGCGCCGTCGTCCTGGACGCGCTGCGCCGGCTGTTCGACGAGGGCGGCTCCCACCATCGGGCACGCGGGATGCTCGCCGGCTTCGGGCCCGGCATCACGGCCGAGATGGCTCTGGGCCGCTGGCACCGCACCAAGACCGAGACTGAGACCGAAGAGGCGGCATGACATGACATTGAGCGAACAGACGCCGACATCACCGCCGCCCCCGGTACGGCACTGGCCCGCCCTTGACCTGACCGGAGTGGACTTCGACCCCGTCCTGGCCGAGCTGATGCGCGAGGGACCGGTCACCCGGATCCAGCTGCCCAACGGCGAAGGCTGGGCCTGGCTGGTGACGCGCTACGACGACGTGAAGCTGGTGACCAACGACCCGCGGTTCAGCCGCGCGGCGGTGGTGGGCCGTCAAGTCACCCGGCTGGCACCGCACTTCATCCCGCAGCCGGACGCCATGAACTTCGTCGACAAGCCCGACCACGCCCGGCTGCGCAGGGCCGTGGCCCCCGCCTTCACCACGCGGGGCATCGAACGGCTGCGCGCCGGCGCCCAGGAGACGCTCGACGGGATGGTGGACGCGATGCTGCGGGACGGTCCGCCCGCCGATCTGATCGACCGGGTCCTGGCGCCCTTCCCGATCACCGTGATCTGCGAGCTGATGGGCGTCCCGGCCGCCGACCGCGAGAACCTGCACACCTGGACCCAGCTGATCCTCTCCTCCACACAGGGCGCCAAGGCCAGCGAGCAGGCCAAACGGGACATGGAGGCGTACTTCTCGAAGCTGATCGCCGGGCGCCGGGACTCGGACGGCGAGGACGTCACCTCGCTCCTCGGCGCGGCGGTGGGCCGGGGCGACATCACCGAGGACGAGGCGATGGCACTCGCGGGGCCGCTCCAGATCGGCGGCGAGGCGGTCACCAACAACACCGGGCAGATGTTCTTCATCCTGCTCACCCGGCCCGACCTGTTCGACCGGCTGCGCGCCGAACCCGAGCTGCGCCCACAGGCCCTGGACGAGCTGCTGCGCTACATCCCGCACCGCAACGCGGTCGGCCTGTCCCGCATCGCCACGGAGGACGTGGTGATCCGGGGGATGCGGATCGAGGCGGGCGACCCGGTCTACGTCTCCTACCTGGCCGCCAACCGCGACCCGGACGTCTTCCCTGACCCCGAACGGATCGACTTCGACCGCAGCCCGAACCCGCACATGGCCTTCGGGAACGGCGCGCACTACTGCGCGGGCGCCATGCTGGCCCGGCTGGAGGCGGAGCTCATCGTGAACACACTCATCGACCGGGTGCCGACCCTGCGCCTCTCGGTGTCACCCGCCGAGGTGCCGTGGCGGCGCGGCGCGCTGATCCGCGGGCCCGAGGCCCTGCCCGTGGCGTGGTGACCGCGCTCACCCCGCCCGAAGGGCTGCTGGTACCACCGGGCCACGGCCGTACGGTCCGCACTCCCGCCCAGCACGTGACGTTCAAGGTCACCGGCACGCACTCCAGGATGGCGTCCAGCTTCGAGGTGGTCGTGCCCCCGGGCTTCGACGTCGGCGCCCATGTGCACGCGCGCAGCGAGGAGCTTTTCTACGTCCTCGAAGGCGAGTTGGACGTCCTCGCCTTCGAGCCACGGGTACGAACCTCCGACAACTGGCGGCGCTGGGAGTCGAGTTCGGGCAACCGGGTGGTACGGGCGACCCCGGGCACGGTCATCGTCGTACCACCGGGCTGCCCACACGCCTTCGCCAACCCGACGGACGCACCGGCGAAGATGTTCTTCCAGGCGTCACCGCCCCCGGATCATGAGCGGTACTTCGAGGAGCTGCTGAAGATCCTGGACTCGGGCGGCCCACCGGACGACGAGGCGATCGAGGAACTCCGGGCAAGGTACGACATCGAACAACTCACGCCGCTGAGAGCGCCCCTTTAGGGGCGCGGGGAACTGCGCGACAAGCCACAACGAACCCGCAGCCGCGTCGAACCGCACCCCAACGGCGCTACCGAATCGGCATCCCCGACAGAGTCCGCGCGATCACGAGACGCTGAACCTCACTCGTCCCTTCGAAGATGGTGTAAATAGCCGCATCCCGGTGCATCCGCTCCACCGGGTACTCCCGGGTGTAACCGTTGCCCCCGAGAATCTGGATCGCCTGGGCGGTCACCTTTTTCGCGGTCTCACTCGCGAACAGCTTCGACATCGACCCCTCAGCCGCGGTGAACGGCTTCCCGTTGACCGCCATCCACGAGGCCCGCCACACCAACAACCTGGCCGCATCGATGGACGTACGCATATCGGCGAGCTGGAAGGCGACACCCTGGTTGTCGATGATCGGCCGCCCGAACTGCTCACGCGTCCTGGCGTAGTCGAGAGCCACCTCGTACGCGGCCCGGGCCGTGCCGACGGCCATGGCACCCACCGCAGGGCGCGACGCCTCGAACGTGGCCATCGCCGCGTTCTTCACGCGCTCACCCCCCGCCTTCGCCCTCTCCCGGGCACGGGCCAGACGCTCGTCCAGCTTCTCCTTGCCGCCGAGCAGGCAGGAGCCGGGAACGCGGACGTCCTCCAGGACGACCTCGGCGGTGTGCGAGGCACGGATGCCGTGCTTCTTGAACTTCTGGCCCTGGGACAGGCCCGGCGTGTTCGGCGGAACGATGAAGGAGGCGTGGCCCTTGGAACCGAGCTCGGCGTCGACGACGGCGACCACGACATGGACGTTGGCGATGCCGCCGTTCGTCGCCCAGGTCTTCGTGCCGTTGAGGACCCACTCGTCCTTGGCCTCGTCGTACACGGCACGGGTGCGCATGGACGCCACGTCGGAGCCGGCGTCGGGCTCGGAGGAGCAGAAAGCGGCGACCTTGACATCGCCCGCGTCACCGTACATCTGGGGAATCCAGGTGCCGATCTGCTCCTCGGTGCCGTTGGCGAGGACGCCCACCGCGGCGAGGCCGGTGCCGACGATCGACAGGGCGATGCCCGCGTCGCCCCAGAACAGTTCCTCCATGGCCATGGGGATACCGAGGCCGGTGGGGTCGAAGTACTGCTGGGCGTAGAAGTCCAGGGAGTAGATGCCGACTTTCGCGGCCTCCTGGATGACCGGCCAGGGAGTCTCTTCCCGCTCGTCCCATTCGGCGGCCGCGGGACGGATCACATCGGCGGCGAAGCCGTGGAGCCAGTCCCGGACCTCCTTCTGTTCGTCGTTGAGCTCCATGGTGAACTCGGCCATGTCCCCTCCAGCTACTTCACTCACGTGTTACTAGCGGTAACAGTAGCCTGTTACCCGTCGGTAGAAAAAGTCAACTCCCGGTTCCCCCTCGGCAGCCCGTTCGATGCAGAATCACAGCAGGGTGTTACGTTGCGCAGGCGTCACCGAATCAGCACGGGTGGGGAGAGCTATGGACACCACACAGCGGACCGATCAGCAACGGTCCGCCGACCGCCGCCGGCGAGAGCTGCTGGAAGCCGCCGACCGGGTGGTGCTCCGCGACGGCCCCGGCGCCTCGATGAACGCCATCGCCGCCGAGGCGGGCATCACCAAGCCCATTCTGTACCGGCACTTCGGTGACAAGGGTGGACTGTACGCGGCCCTCGCCAAGCGCCACACGGACGCCCTGCTGGAAGCGCTGCGGGCCGCGCTGGACGCGCCGGCCGAGCGCCGCGAGCGGGTCGAGTCCACGCTCGACACGTACCTGGCGGCGATAGAGGCACGCCCGCAGGTGTACCGCTTCCTGATGCATCCGTCGGAGGGCGGCCCGCAGAGCGACCAGGGCTTCGACGTCGGCCTGCACTCCGCTCCCCTGCTGCGCCGCATGGGTGAGGAACTCGGCAAGGTCATCGAGGAACGGGTCGATCTCGGTCCCGACAGCGAGCAGCTCGCGCGCGTGTGGGGACACGGCATCGTCGGCATGATGCACGCGGCCGGCGACTGGTGGCTCGGCGAACGCCCGTGCTCGCGCGCGCAGTTGGTACGCAGCCTGGCGGACCTGCTGTGGGGCCGCTTGGCAGCGGCGGGCGACAAGGTGGGCGGGCCGGGCTTCTAAACTCCGACCCACAGGGGCGCCCCTTAGGGGCGCGGGGAACTGCGCGACCAGCCACAGACCACCCGCAGGCCGCGTCAAACCGCATCCCAGCGGCGCTCACCGGCTCCAAGAAGCCCGCGCAGCGGCCCGCATCACTCGCCGGTGGCGCCACCCTTTGAGCCGATCCACGTACACGCCACCGGCAAGGTGCTCGCACTCGTGCTGGAGACAGCGGGCGAAGAAGCCGGTGCCGTGCACGCGTACGGGCTCACCGTCCATCGTGAAGCCCTCGACCACCGCGTGGTCGTACCGCTCCGTCCCCGCCTCGAGCCCAGGCAGCGACAAACACCCCTCTGGCCCGCGCAGCACAAGCCCGTCCGCCTCCACCAGACGCGGGTTCACCAGGTGACCGACATGCCGCCGGTCCTCGTCGTCCGGGCAGTCGTACACAAAGACCCGCAACGGCCTGCCGACCTGGTTCGCGGCGAGTCCGACCCCCTGAGCCGCGTACATCGTCGCGAACATGTCCTCGACGAGACGCGCCAGTTGGGGGCCGAAGTCGGTGACTTCCTGACACGGTGTGTGCAACACGGGGTCGCCGAGGAGGGACAGCGTGAGGACGCGCCCTTGGGCACCCGGGATCGAGCCGTGTCGCATGGCCGCAAGGGTACGGTCCTCAATGTCGCGTGGGCGCCGGGGTGGTGCCGCGAATCGGGCCGGTCGTGGATCTCGATAGGCTGAGGGCTACACGTTGCCGGGAGCAGGGCAGGGCGCGGCGCCGTACGCAAGGAGGATCGAGACTTGATGGCAGGCAACTCGGACCCGCTGTCGCCGCGGGCCAAGCTGGCCGTGACGGCGGGCAAGGCGGTCGCGGCGGCGTCGCGGGCCGCGGGCCGCGGCAGCGGATCGGTGATCGGCGGCCGGGTGGCGCTCAAACTCGACCCCGACCTGCTGGCCCGGCTCGCCCAGCACCTGGACGTCATCCTGGTGTCGGCCACCAACGGCAAGACCACCACCACGCGGCTGATCGCGGAGGCGCTGCGCGCCGCGGGTCCCGTCGTCTCGAACGCGCTGGGCGCGAACATGCCCGCCGGCATCACCTCCGCGCTGGCCGGCGGTTCGGACGCGCGGTACGCCGTCATCGAGGTCGACGAGAAGTACCTCGCCGGTGTGGCACGTGACACCGACCCGAAGGCCATCGCGCTCCTCAATCTCTCCCGCGACCAGCTCGACCGCGCCGCCGAGACCCGCATGCTCGCCGAGCACTGGCGCGAGGGCCTGGCCGGTTCGAAGTCCGTCGTGATCGCCAACGCGGACGACCCGCTGGTCGTATGGGCCGCGTCCTCCTCGCCGAACGTCGTATGGGTGGCCGCAGGGCAGATGTGGAAGGACGACGCCTGGTCGTGCCCGTCCTGCGGCGGTGTGATGCAGCGGCCCGGCGACGACTGGTACTGCGGCGAGTGCGGTTTCCGCCGTCCGACGCCCAGCTGGGCGCTGTCCGGCGACCACGTTCTTGACCCGCACGGTTCCGCCTGGCCGATCCACCTCCAGCTGCCGGGCCGCGCCAACAAGGCCAACGCCGCCTCGTCGGCCGCCGTCGCCGCCGTCTTCGGTGTGCCGCCGCAGGTCGCCCTGGAACGCATGTACCAGGTCCAGGCGGTCGCCGGACGGTACGACGTCGTGCAGTTCATGCAGCGTGACCTGCGGCTGCTGCTCGCCAAGAACCCCGCGGGCTGGCTGGAGACCTTCTCGCTGATCGACCCGCCGCCGACTCCGGTCATCCTGTCCGTGAACGCGCGCGGCGCCGACGGCACCGACACCTCGTGGCTGTGGGACGTCGACTACACGCGGCTGACCGGGCACCCGATCTCCGTCATCGGCGACCGCAAGCTGGACCTCGCCGTGCGTCTGGAGGTCGCGAACCAGACCTTCCAGGTCTGCGAGAACCTCGACCAGGCCGTGCAGATCGCGCCGCCCGGACGCATCGAGGTCATCGCGAACTACACCGCGTTCCAGGACCTGCGCCGCCGCGTCGGCAACTGACCCGCGTCGGCAACCCACCACAGAGGACGATCATCGATGAGTGACAACAGCCTGCGTCTGGTGTGGATCTACCCGGACCTGCTGAGCACGTACGGCGACCAGGGCAACGCGCTCGTGGTGGAGCGCCGGGCCCGGCAGCGCGGTCTGGACGTGGCCCGGCTCGACGTACGCAGCGACCAGGCGATCCCCACCTCGGGCGACATCTACCTGATCGGCGGCGGCGAGGACCGGCCGCAGCGGCTCGCGGCCGAGCGGCTGCGCCGCGACGGCGGTCTGCACCGCGCGGTCGGCAACGGCGCGATCGTGTTCTCGGTGTGCGCCGGCTATCAGATCCTCGGCCACGAGTTCATCAACGACCTCGGGCAGCGTGAGCCGGGCCTCGGCCTGCTCGACGTGATCTCCACCCGCGGCGAGGGCGAGCGCTGCGTCGGCGACGTCCTCGGGGACATCGATTCGAATCTGGGCCTGCCGCAGCTGACGGGCTTCGAGAACCACCAGGGCATCACGCACCTCGGCCCCACCGCGCGCCCGTTCGCGCAGGTCCGGCTCGGCAAGGGCAACGGCACGGGCGACGGCACGGAGGGCGCGTACAACGACACGGTCTTCGGTACGTACATGCACGGGCCCGTACTCGCCCGCAACCCGCTGATCGCGGATCTGCTGCTGAAGCTGGCGCTGGACGTGAACGCGCTGCCGCCGATCGACGACCGGTGGTACGAGGCGCTGCGCTCCGAGCGCATCGCGGCCGCCCAGCAGCCTGCCTGAGATCACGGCCCACAGCTCGACCGAGACCTGGCTCACAGCCCGTATGGCGGCACGTCCGCTCACGTGTGCGGGGGCGTCCAGCAGGCGGACGCACGGTGCGGACCCGCCCCCCGCCGCCGGTAGTCTGGCCGGGTCCAGCCGGACAGCGTGGTCCGGTTCCCGGCCCACGTTGAGAAGGTATTTCGGGCTATGCGCATTGGTGTCCTCACGTCCGGCGGCGACTGCCCCGGCCTGAACGCCGTCATCCGGTCCGTCGTGCACCGTGCCGTCGTGGACCACGGCGACGAGGTCATCGGCTTCCGGGACGGCTGGAAGGGCCTTCTGGAGTGCGACTACGTCAAGCTCGACCTCGACGCGGTGAGCGGAATCCTGGCTCGCGGCGGCACCATCCTCGGCTCCTCCCGGGTCCAGCCCGCGCATCTGCGGGACGGCGTGGAGCGGGCCAAGGGTCATCTCGAGGAACTCGGGCTCGACGCGATCATCCCGATCGGCGGTGAGGGCACGCTCAAGGCGGCTCGACTCCTGTCGGACGGCGGCCTGCCGATCGTCGGCGTGCCGAAGACCATCGACAACGACATCGCGGTCACGGACGTCACCTTCGGCTTCGACACCGCTGTCGGTGTCGCGACCGAGGCCCTCGACCGCCTCAAGACCACCGCCGAGTCCCATCAGCGCGTGCTGATCGTGGAGGTCATGGGCCGCCACACCGGCTGGATCGCGCTGCACTCCGGCATGGCGGCCGGCGCGCACGCGATCGTCGTACCGGAGCGGCCCTTCGACATCGAGGAGCTGGCCGTCAAGGTCGGCGAGCGCTTCTCGGCGGGCAAGAAGTTCGCCATCGTCGTGGCCGCGGAGGGCGCGAAGCCTCGCGAGGGCACGATGGAGTACGACGAGGGCCGCAAGGACGTCTACGGACACGAGCGGTTCGCGGGCATCGCCCGGCAGCTGTCCCTGGAGCTGGAGCACCGCCTCGGCAAGGAGGCACGCCCGGTGATCCTCGGGCACGTCCAGCGCGGCGGCACCCCGACCGCGTACGACCGCGTCCTCGCGACCCGCTTCGGCTGGCACGCCGTGGAGGCGGTGCATCGCGGCGAATTCGGCAGGATGACCGCGCTGCGCGGCACCGACATCGTGATGGTGTCGCTCGCGGAGGCGGTCGAGACGCTGAAGACGGTGCCGGACGAGCGGTACGCGGAAGCCGAGTGTGTCCTCTGACAGGCCGCTTCGAGCTCGGTCTGTGACGGTTGACTGCGGACTGCGGGCTGTGTCTGGTTGATCGCGCAGTTCCCCGCGCCCCTTCGGGGCACGTTGTACTGCCCCCGGTCACGTCAGTGACCGGGGGCGGTTCTAGTCTGGGTGCGGACAGACAGCGCACAACCAGTACGAATCAGGAGCCGGCGGATGGATCACAGCGGGCACGGCATGACCATGGATCTGCCGCCGTTCACGCTGGGCCGAGGGCTCGAGTGGTCCGCGGACCCGTTCTTCCTCGTCGCCTGCCTGGTGGGGCTTGCCCTGTACGGGTGGGGTGTCGTGCGGCTTCTGCGGCGCGGTGACAAGTGGCCGGTCGGGCGGATCGTGGCGTTCGTCGTCGGGGTACTGAGTGTCTTGCTCATGATGTGCACCGGGCTCAACGACTACGGCATGGTCATGTTCAGCGTGCACATGGTGCAGCACATGGTGATCAGCATGCTGTCGCCGATCCTGATCCTGCTCGGCGCGCCGATCACGCTGGCGCTGCGGGCGCTGCCGGTGGCGTCCCGCCGGGGCCACAAGGGACCGCGTGAGCTGCTGCTGGCGCTGCTGCACAGCAGGTTCATGCAGCTGATCTCGCACCCGGCGTTCACGATTCCGCTGTTCATCGCGAGCCTGTACGCGCTGTACTTCACTCCCCTCTTCGACTTCCTGATGGATTCGAAGACGGGCCACACCGTGATGATGTGCCACTTCCTCGCCGTCGGCCTCGTCTTCTTCTGGCCGATCATGGGCGTCGATCCCGGTCCGAACCGGCCCGGCTATCTGATGCGGATGCTGGAGCTGTTCGCGGGCATGCCGTTCCACGCGTTCTTCGGTATCGCGCTGATGATGGCGTCCGGCCCGATGGTCGAGACGTACAAGAACCCTCCCGCGTCGCTCGGCATCGACGCGCTCGCCGACCAGAACGCGGCGGGCGGCATCGCCTGGGCGTTCAGCGAGATCCCGTCCGTACTCGTGCTGCTGGCGCTGCTCTTCCAGTGGTACCGCTCCGAACAGCGGCAGGCCCGGCGCAAGGACCGGGCCGCGGACCGCGACGGGGACAAGGAGCTGGAGGCGTACAACGCCTATCTGGCCTCGCTGAACGCGCGTACACGCTGAGGCATCTCCAGGCACTTTTTGCCCCATTTAAATAACCCTGCCTGAAAGGCTTTTCTATTCAGTAGCATGGCGCGCGAGCCCTGCTTCCGCTCTGCAGGGCGACGGGGGAACCGCCGGGGGGAGCGGTAATGACATTTCGCGTGCCCATGTACAGGGGCATCCAATCTTCGGTCCGCAGGACCGCGCTTCTACTGGTCGCTTTACTGATCCTCAGTGGCTGCACACAATCCGACCGCTCGTTCATCGTGAAGGCCGTAGCCGCAGGCATTCCGTCGCTCGATCCCTTCTTCGACGAGAAGAGCGGTCTCGGGGAGGATGCCGAGCTACGTGCTGAACGGCCGCGCGGCGGCCTCCAGCAGGGCAACAGGCCGGGGCTGTACGGCGGTTCGAGCAAGCCGAGCACCTGTGACGTCGACCGGCTCAAGGAATTCCTCACCGATCCCAAGAACCGCCAGAAGGCGCGGGAATGGGCGCGGATCGTCGGAATTTCTCCGGATTCGATCGAGGAATACATTGATCGACTCACACCGGTTCTGCTGCGTCACGACACCCTTGTGAAGAACCACGACTACAAGAAGGGCAAGGCCGTCGCCTTCGACTCCTTGCTGGAGGCGGGAATCGCGGTTCTCGTGAACGATCAGGGACTGCCCGCCGTGAAGTGCTCCTGCGGTAATCCGCTGCGCACCTTCGAGGGGGACACCCAAAAGATCTCGGTGCGGTTCGAGGACGGCAACAAGAAATGGCCGGGCTTTCGCGAGGACTCGGTGGTGTCGGTCGATCCCTCACCCACCAAGCTCGACCGGCTCGCGCTCGTGGACGTGGACGACACGGGCCAGGGGATCGACCGGCCGGTCGGCACCGACGGCTCGGAGGACCGGACCTTCGACACGCGTGAGAAACAGCGCGTGCCGGACCTGGCGGGGCTGACCCTCGCCGAGGCCTCGCAGCGGCTGGCGGACAACGGGCTGGCGATGGACTACAGCGGCGACGGTCCGCCGCCCGACGAGGCCAGGGTGACCGGGTCCCAGCCGGCTGCGGGCAGCGAGCTGCTGTGGGGGCAGTACGTGAAACTCTCCGTGGACGGCGACGCCACCGGGGAGTCGGGCACTCCCCCGGATTCAGGGCCGACGTCGCCCACCGAGACGCCGACCGACACTTCGACTCCGACCGAACCGACGGAGACGTCGACGCCGCCCACCGACACGCCGCCCACTGACACGCCGTCCACGCGGACGCCGACCGGAACGGGGACCACCAAGGCCTCGCCGCCCCCGTCGACGGACAACGAGCCTCCGCCGCCCGCCGACCCGCCTCGTACGAGCTCGTCACCGGCCACGAGCGATCCGGTCACCAGTGAGCCCGTCACGAGCGCGCCAGTCACCAGCAGCGCACCGGTCACCAGCGCACCCGTGACCAGCAGCGCGCCCGTCACAAGTGACCCCGCCCCGAGCACGGTCTGACCCACGGCACCCAGGGAGGATCGGATGGCACAAGACACATCCCAGTCCGGAGTGGGCCGGGTCATCGCGGGCCGGTACCTGCTCCTGAACCGGCTCGGCACCGGCGGCATGGGACACGTCTGGCTCGCCCACGACCAGCATCTCGCCTGTGAGGTCGCGCTCAAGGAGATCGTGTTCCGCAACCCGGCAGAGGCCGGCCAGGAGCGGGCGGCCCGGGTCGCGCGCGCCCGCGCCGAGGCCCGGCACGCGGCGGGGCTGCGGGGCCATCCGCACGTGGTGACCGTGCACGACGTGCTGGAGCACGAGGGCCTGCCGTGGATCGTGATGGAGTACGTCGCGGGCGCCCTCGACCTGCGCGACCTGGTCATGCAGCGCGGCACGGCCGCGCCCGCCGAGTGCGCCCGGATCGGCCTGGCCGTGCTGGACGCGCTGACCTCCGGCCACGAGCGGGGCATCATGCACCGCGACGTGAAGCCCGCCAACATCCTGCTGGCGCCGGACCGCTCGGGTTCCCCGTACGGGCGTGTCCTGCTCACCGACTACGGCATCTCCGTGCAGCCGGACTCCGCCGAGACGCGCTGGACGATGACGTCCATGCTCGTGGGCACGGCCGGATATCTGGCACCCGAGCGGGCCCAGGGCGGGCCACCGACCGCGGCCGCCGACCTGTTCTCGCTGGGGTGCACGCTCTACTACGCGGTCGAGGGCTGCGGCCCCTTCGACCGCGACACGGACCTGGCCGCGCTCACCGCGGTCGTCCTGGAGGAGCCCCGGCCGCCGCGGCGCGCGGGCGCGCTGCAACCGCTCCTGGCGGCCATGCTCACGAAGGACCCGGTCCACCGGATCACTGCGGAGGAGACCGAGGCCGCGCTGTCCGCGATCGTCACGCCCCAGTCGCCTCCCCGAACGCAGGTCGATCCGGGGTCGCAGCCGCCGTGGGCCCGGGCCGAGACCGAGGCAGCGGCCATGGCTCCGCCCACGCCGGGCTTCGGACCACCGATGTCACCCATGCCACCCATGTCACCGACGTACGGACCGCCGACCGGCAGACGGCGCCGCAAGCGCTCGAACGTCCTGCGGTCCGTGACCGCCGGTCTCCTCGGTCTCGGCCTCGCGCTCGGCGGGGTCTGGTACGCGATGGGTCAGCGGGCGGACGAGGGCAGCAGCAAGAAGCCGTACGGAGGGACCATCGGGCTCGCCGAACCGCTCGAGGACGGCGACTGTGTGATCGCCGACTGGCCCGAGAAACGTTTCGAGGGCACTCCACGGCTGAAGGCCGAAGACTGCCTCAAAGGGGTGCCGGACGGCCAGGTCATGGCGGTGGTCGAGGCCGGATCCGCCGAGGAGGCGCGGACGAACGGGCCCGCCAGGTGCGAGGAGCGGACCGAGGAGACCCGCAAGAAGCTCGCGGACGTACGCGGCTACACCGTGCTGCCCACCGAAGCGGGCTTCGAGGCCGCCGGGCGGCGCGCCGTCTGTCTGCTTCTCGGGGCGAACGGTGGGGTGTACGGGCCGCTCGGGGACCATCGCGAGCCGGGGCTGCTGTTCATCGATACGGCCAATATGCAGAAGCAGGACTGTCTGGACGAGCGGTCCGACCGGGACGCCCGGCTGGTGTCCTGCGAGAAGCCGCACGACCAGCGAGTACTCGGCTTCACCCGGCTGGGCCCTGGCACGACCCTCGAAGAGGCCAAGCAGGAGTCCCTGGAGGCGTGTGCGGCGGATGTGCCACCGATCCAGTACGGCTATGACCCGAATCGCTACGAAACGGCGGCCTGGGCCGGGGAGAGCGGCTGGAAATCAGGCACCCATTTCGTCGTATGCACCGTGAAAAGGCAAGACGGGGGCACCATGGAGAGGGACGAACCATGAGGAGGGTGTTGCGATGCCCGGTTCTACGAAGACCATGGGGGTGCTCACCGTCGGCGGCCTGGTGATGGTCACGGCCTACACGGTGGCGCTCGGCAGCAACGGCTGGCTGTGGTTCGGCTGGGTCGTGCTCGGCCTGATCACCCTGGCGATGGTGGCCTCGCGCAGCACCTGATGCCCTCCGCCGCTTCTCCCCCGGACCGCCCGTCGGCTGGTCCGGGGGCTTTCATACGTGGGGCAGCCGTCCCGCCGAGTGCACGCCCGGCTGGTATTTCGGCAGCCTGGCGGTGATTTTCATGCCGGCGCCGAGGGCGGTCTCGATGACGAGCCCGTAGTCGTCTCCGTAGACCTGGCGCAGCCGGTCGTCGACGTTCGACAGGCCGATGCCGCCCGACGGGCTGATCTCGCCTGCCAGGATGCGGCGCAGCCAGTCCGGGTCCATGCCGGGGCCGTCGTCCTCGATGACGACGAGTGCCTCGGCTCCCGCGTCCTGCGCGGTGATGCTGATGTGGCTCTTGTCGATGTTGCCGCTGCCGCCCTCCAGGCCGTGTTTCACGGCGTTCTCCACGAGGGGTTGCAGACACAGGAAGGGCAGCGCCACCGGGAGCACTTCGGGGGCTATCTGCAGGGTGACCGAGAGCCGGTCCCCGAAGCGGGCTCTGACCAGGGCCAAGTAGTGGTCGATGGCGTGGAGTTCGTCGGCGAGCGTGGTGAAGTCGCCGTGCCTGCGGAACGAGTAGCGGGTGAAGTCGGCGAATTCCAGGAGGAGTTCGCGGGCCCGCTCCGGGTCGGTGCGGACGAACGAGGCGATCACGGCGAGCGAGTTGAAGATGAAGTGCGGGGAGATCTGTGCGCGCAGGGCCTTGATCTCGGCCTCGATCAGCCGTGTACGGGACTGGTCGAGGTCGGCGAGTTCCAGCTGGACCGAGACCCAGCGGGCGACCTCTCCGGTGGCCCGGACCAGTACGGCGGACTCGCGGGGCGCGCAGGCGACGAGCGCGCCGTGCACGCGGTCGTCGACGGTGAGCGGGGCGACGACGGCCCAGCTCAGCGGGCAGTCGGGTTCGACGCAGTCGAGGCGGAAGGCCTCGCCCCGGCCGTTCTCCAGCGGGCCGCCGAGCCGGTCCATGATCTGCGTCTTGTGGTGCTCGCCGACGCCTTCCCAGGCCAGCACCGTGTCCCGGTCGGTGAGGCAGAGCGCGTCGGTGCCGAGCAGGGTGCGCAGTCGCCTGGCCGACTTGCGGGCCGTCTCCTCGGTCAGGCCCGCGCGCAGCGGGGGCGCGGCGAGCGACGCGGTGTGCAGGGTCTCGAAGGTGGCGTGCTCGACGGCGGTGCCGAGGCCGCCGAGGCTCCGCGGGCGCGTGGTGCGCCGGCCGAGCCAGAATCCGGCCGCCAGCAGCGGGAGTACGGCCACGCACAGCCCGGCCAGGAAACCGCTCATGCCTCGATCACGAAGCTCATGCCTCGACTTCCTTTGCTTCCTTTGCTTCCTTCGCGCTCACGGCCGTTCGCACCTGTCCGCCCGACAGCTGTTCCGGCAGATGGAAGCGGGCGAGGATCGCTGCCGTGCCCGCCGGTACCCGGCTGGGTGTGGCGAGCGACACCAGCACCATGGTGAGGAAGCCGAGCGGCACGGACCACAGTGCGGGCCAGGCGAGCAGTGCGTGCAGCGAGCCCGTGTCCGGGAAGCCCGCCATGGTCGCGGCGACCGCGAGCAGCGCCGAGCCGCCACCGACGAGCATCCCGGCCGCCGCGCCGGGCGGGGTGAGCCGCCGCCACCAGATGCCGAGGACGAGGAGCGGGCAGAACGACGAGGCGGACACGGCGAAGGCGAGCCCCACGGCGTCCGCGACGGGCAGTCCGCCCACGAGCATGCTGGCCGCCAGCGGAACGCTCATCGCGAGCACCGTGCCGAGCCGGAAGTGCCGTACGCCGCGGGAGGGGAGCACGTCCTGGGTGAGCACCCCTGCCACCGCCATGGTCAGCCCGGACGCCGTGGACAGGAACGCCGCGAAGGCCCCGCCCGCCACCAGCGCGCCCAGCAGATCCCCGCCGAGTCCGCCGATCACCCGGTCGGGCAGCAGCAGCACGGCGGCGTCCGCGTCCCCGGTGAGGGTGAGATCGGGAGCGTACAGGCGCCCGAGAGCGCCATAGAGCGGTGGCAGCAGGTAGAACGCGCCGATCAGGCCGAGTACGACGACGGTGGTGCGGCGGGCGGCGACGCCGTGCGGGCTGGTGTAGAAGCGGACGACGACGTGCGGCAGTCCCATGGTGCCGAGGAAGGTGGCGAGAATCAGTCCGTACGTGGCGTACAGCGGGCGGTCCTCGCGGCCCTCGGCAAGGGAGGTGGACATGCCGCCGTTGCTGCCGCGGTCGGCGACGGGCACGTGGTCGCCCTTGGTGAAGCCCAGCCGGGTGCCCTGCTCGATGCGGTGGACGCCCGCGGAGAGCCGGACCCGCTCGTCCTCGTACCGCTCGCCGTCCACCGTGCCCGTCGTCGTGACGCTCAGCGGTTCGGCGAGTTTCAGGTCGAGGCTGCTGTCGACGCGGACGACCTGGTGCTCGCGAAATGTCGCCGGTTCGTCGAAGGGGTGCCGCGGTGATCCGTCGCCCTGCCAGGCGAGGACCAGGAACAGGGCGGGGACGAGCAGGGCAGTGAGCTTGAGCCAGTACTGGAAGGCCTGCACGAAGGTGATGCTGCGCATGCCACCGGCGGCGACGGTCGCGACCACGACGACGGCGACGATGATCCCGCCGAGCGACTTCGACGCCCCGGTCAGCACGTTCAACGTCAGCCCGGCGCCCTGCAGCTGGGGCAGCAGATACAGCCAGCCGACGCCGACGACGAAGGCTCCGGCCAGTCGCCGGACGGCCGAGGACGCCAGCCGGGCCTCGGCGAAGTCGGGCAGCGTGTAGGCGCCGGAGCGGCGCAGCGGGGCCGCCACGAAGAGCAGCAGGACGAGGTAGCCCGCGGTATAGCCGACCGGGTACCAGAGCATGTCGGGGCCCTGGACGAGGACGAGGCCCGCGATGCCGAGGAACGAGGCGGCGGAGAGGTACTCGCCGCTGATGGCGGCCGCGTTCAGGCGGGGGCCGACGGTGCGTGAGGCCACGTAGAAGTCGGAGGTGGTGCGTGAGATGCGCAGGCCGAACGCGCCGACGAAGACGGTCGCCACGACGACGAGGGCGACCGCGGGAACGGCGTAGTTCTCGTTCACGGCTCAGCGGTCCTCGTTCGGGTTCATGGGGCTCGGCGTTCCGGGGTCAGCGGTCCTCGACGAGGCGGACGAAGTCCTTCTCGTTGCGGTCGGCCCGGCGTACGTACCAGCGGGCGAGCAGCACCAGTGGCGGATAGACGCAGAACCCGAGGACGAGCCATTCGAGGTCCGTGCTGTCGTTCATCGAGGCGAACACCAGCGGCAGCGGACCCACGAGGAGGACGAGCACGGCGAACACCGTGAGCGCGGCGCGCAGCTGGCTGCGGATGAGGGAACGGACGTAGGTGTGGCCGAGGGTCGTCTGCTCGTCGATCTCGGTGCGGGGGCGATAGCCGCTCAGCCTGCGGGTGCGGCGCGGCGGCCCCGTGACGACCACCCGGCGATCGGTCGGATCCTGTGCCAACGCTGGCCTCCTCAGCTCGCGGTCCGGCGCATCAGCAGGTCGCGCAGCTCACGGGCGTGCCTGCGGCTGACCTGCAGTTCGACGGAGCCGACCAGGACGCTCACGGTACCCGCGTCAAGGCGGAGCTCGCTGATGTGACCGAGGGCGACGAGATGGCGCCGGTGGATGCGGACGAATCCGCGCGAGCGCCAGCGCTCCTCCAGGGTGGACAGCGGGATACGCACCAGATGGCTGCCCTGGGCGGTGTGCAGCCGTGCGTAGTCGCCCTGGGCCTCGACATGGGTGATGTCCTCGACGGCCACGAACCGGGTGACGCCGCCCAGCTCGACCGAGATGTGGTCCGGGTCGGGCTCGTGCACGGGGATCAGCGGAGCCGCCTCCTTCAGCTCGGCGGCCCGGCGGACGGCCTCGGCCAGCCGTTCCCTGCGTACCGGCTTCAGTACGTAGTCGACCGCCTTGAGATCGAAGGCCTGCACCGCGAAGCCCTCGTGGGCGGTGACGAACACGACGAGGGGCGGTTTGGCGAGGCCGGCGAGCAGCCGCGCCATGTCGAGGCCGTCGAGGCCGGGCATCTGGATGTCGAGGAAGATCACGTCGATCGCGTCGTCGCCGTCGGGGCCGCACTCCAGCGCGCGGTTGATCCGGCGCAGCGCCTCCGTCGCGTCGCTCGCGCCCTCGACGCTCGTCACGCGTGGGTCGGCCGCCAGCAGATAGAGCAGTTCCTCGAGGGAGGGCGGTTCGTCGTCGACGGCGAGGGCGCGCAGCATGAAGCTGGAGTCTAGGAGCAAACCGGACGCCTGCACATGTGCCGGTGAGCTCTGAACATGTGCGAGTGTCCGTTGAGGCTGTGCAGCCGCGGGGCGGAACCGTCGCCGCTGGATACAGTGCGCGCATGAGCCCCAAGTCCGCGCCGTTCGACGAGCTCGACCGCAAGATCGTCACGGCTCTGATGGCGAACGCCCGTACCAGCTTCGCCGTGATCGGCGCGGCGGTCGGCCTGTCGGCCACCGCGGTCAAGCGCCGCGTCGACCGGATGCGCGAGACCGGGGTGGTCACCGGGTTCACCGCCACGGTGCAGCCGGCGGCGCTCGGCTGGCTTACGGAGGCGTACGTCGAGGTGTACTGCGAGGGCGCGGCACCGCCGCGGCGGCTCGCGGAGGTGGTGCGCAACCATCCGGAGATCACCGCCGCGATGACGGTGACCGGGGGCGCTGACGCGCTGCTGCACGTACGGGCACGGGACGTGGAGCACTTCGAGGAGGTGCTCGAGCGGATCCGCACGGAGCCGTTCATACGCAAGACGATCAGCTACATGGTCCTCTCGCATCTGCTCCCGGAGAGCCCGGAGGCAGGCGCGAACCAGCCCGCGCCGGCTCCGGAGGAGTGAGCGGCCACGGCCACGCACCAACCATGCGCGGACCGGCCTCAATACGCAGCGTTCCTGCGCTGACACGCAATTCTCGATGCTTGTCGCCCCTCTCCCCCGCTTCCTACCGTTGAAGCACCCCCAGTCGTCACCGCAGGAAGCGGAGGTACCCCTCTGTGCCCAACAGCCGTGTGCCGCGCCCGAGGCGCTTTCTGGTCTGCGAACCCAGACACTTCGCCGTGCAGTACGCCATCAATCCCTGGATGCATGAGGACACACAGGTCGACGTCGATCTGGCCCGCGGTCAGTGGGCGGAGCTGATCCGCGCCTACCGCGCCCACGGCCACACGGTCGACAGCGTGGAACCGGTCGCCGGTCTCCCTGACATGGTCTTCGCCGCGAACTCCGCGCTGGTGATCGAGGGCCGGGTCTTCGGCTCCCTCTTCCACGCGCCCCAGCGGCGGCCGGAGTCGACCGCGTACGAGACCTGGTTCAAGAACGCGGGCTTCGACGTCTACCGGCCCGAGTCGGTGTGCGAGGGCGAGGGCGATCTCGTCCCGGCCGGCCCGTACGTCCTGGCCGGCACCGGCTTTCGTACGACGCGGGAGGCCCATCACGAGGTGCAGGAGTTCTTCGGCGTCCCCACGGTCAGCCTTCAGCTGGTGGATCCGTACTTCTACCACCTGGACACCGCGTTGTTCGTCCTCGACGACGGGCCGGAGGCGAACATCGCGTACTACCCCGAGGCCTTCTCCCCGGGAAGCCGCGAGGTCCTGCGCCGGCTGTTCCCCGACGCGGTGCTCGCCACGCGTGAGGACGCGATGACGTTCGGGCTCAACTCCGTCTCGGACGGCCGCCATGTCTTCGTCTCACCGCGGGCCGAGGCGCTCGCGGACCAGCTGACCCGCCACGGCTACGTTCCCGTCCCCGTCGACCTGTCGGAGCTCCACAAGGCCGGCGGAGGCATCAAGTGCTGCACTCAGGAGATCCGTTCATGACCCTCGCTCCCAGCCGTTCCCTCGTCGGGAACCGTTCGTCCGCCGAACTGATCCGAGCCGAGGAGCCCGTCCTCGCGCACAACTACCACCCGCTGCCCGTGGTCGTCGCGCGCGCCGAGGGCACCTGGGTCGAGGACGTCGAGGGCCGCCGCTATCTCGACATGCTGGCCGGCTACTCCGCCCTCAACTTCGGCCACCGCCACCCGGCCCTGATCGAGGCCGCGCACCGCCAGCTCGACCAGCTGACACTCACCTCGCGCGCCTTCCACAACGACAAGCTCGCCCAATTCGCGGAATCCCTGGCCGAGTTGACGGGCCTGGACATGGTGCTGCCGATGAACACGGGCGCCGAGGCCGTGGAGAGCGGCATCAAGGTGGCCCGCAAATGGGCGTACGAGGTGAAGGGCGTCCCCGCGGACCAGGCGACGATCGTGGTCGCCGCCGACAACTTCCACGGCCGCACGACGACGATCGTCAGCTTCTCCACGGACGAGACGGCCCGCGCCGGCTTCGGCCCGTTCACGCCCGGCTTCCGCGTCGTCCCGTACAACGATCTCGCCGCGCTCGAAGCGGCGGTCGACGAGACCACGGCGGCCGTCCTCATCGAGCCGATCCAGGGAGAAGCCGGCGTCGTCATCCCGGACGACGGCTACCTCACCGGCGTACGCGAACTGACCCGGCGGGCCGGCTGCCTGTTCATCGCGGACGAGATCCAGTCCGGCCTCGGGCGTACGGGCCACACGCTCGCCGTCGAGCACGAGTCGGTCGTCCCGGACGTGCTGCTGCTCGGCAAGGCGCTCGGCGGCGGCATCGTCCCGGTCTCCGCGGTCGTCGCGCGCCGCGACGTGCTCCAGGTACTGCGGCCCGGCGAGCACGGGTCGACGTTCGGCGGCAATCCGCTGGCCGCCGCGGTCGGCTCGGCCGTCGTGGAGCTCCTGGAGACCGGTGAATTCCAGCGCGCGGCCGCCGAGTTGGGCGTGGTCCTGCGCGAGGGCCTGGCGTCCCTTCAGGACAAGGGCGTACGCGGCTTCCGTGCGCGCGGTCTGTGGGCGGGCGTCGACATCGATCCCGCCATCGGCACCGGCCGTGAGATCAGCGAACGGCTCATGCGCGAGGGAATTCTCGTCAAGGACACGCACGGTTCGACGATCCGTCTGGCCCCGCCGCTCACCATCACCGCCGGGGAACTCCGGTCGGCTCTCGGGACACTGGAGAAGGTTCTGACAGAAGGGGCCTGAGGGACAGGGGCCGGATCCGGGAACTGCTTTATCCTTTACGGAGATTGGTTCCGGCCAAGCGGGCTAGATTGTGCACTGTCCCAGTCAGTGATGAACGAAAAGAGCCACAGGGATGTCCGAAATCTCGACACCAGGCACCCAAGGCGCCGTACGGATTCCCCAGCTCAGGACCAATGTGTCGCATTCGGCGCGCATCTGGAACTACTGGCTGGGCGGCCGGGACAACTACCAGGTCGACCAGCAGGTCGGCGATCACATCCTGTCCTTCGTGCCGGAGATTTCCCGCTCGGCCGTCGCGGACCGGCGCTTCCTCGCCCGGTCCGTGCGGCTGCTCGCCGGTGAGGCGGGAATCCGGCAGTTCCTGGACATCGGGACCGGCCTGCCGATCGTCGACAACACCCACGAGGTGGCCCAGCGCGTCGACCCCGGCTGCAGGGTCGTCTACGTGGACAACGACCCCATCGTGCTGAGCCACGCCCGTGCCCTGCTCACCAGCACGCCCGAGGGTGCCACCGACTACATCGACGCCGACGTCCACGCCCCGGACACGATCCTGCGGGGCGCCGCCCGGACTCTGGACCTCAGCCGGCCCGTCGGGATCATGATGCTGGGCATCCTCAATTTCGTCCTCGACACCGATGAGGCCCGGTCCGTCGTGCGCCGGCTCATGGACGCCGTGCCGTCCGGCAGCTACGTGGTCGTCTCCCACCCCACGACGGAAGTCGACGGCATGGCGATGGCCCAGGCGGTCCACTACTGGAACACCCAGGGATCGGCGCCGATGACGCTGCGTACCCGCGCAGAGCTCCTGGGGCTCTTCGACGGTCTTGATCTCGTCGAGCCGGGCGTCGTCTCCTGCCCCCGCTGGCGCCCCGACTGCCCGCAGGAAGAGATCGTCGACGTGACGCATTTCTGCGGAGTGGCCCGCAAGTCATAGTGGACCCGGTTCCACAAGCCCGCGCCTGCACATACACTGGCGTCTCTCCCGCACACCTATTGACCTGCTAGAACACGGCGGTTGAGCCGATCCGGCGGAGTGAGGAGCGACCCCATGTTCTATTACGTGCTCAAGTACGTGATCCTGGGACCATTGCTGAGGCTGGTCTTCCGTCCTCGGATCGAGGGACTCGAGCACGTTCCGTCGTCGGGCGCGGCCATTGTCGCCGGCAATCATCTGTCGTTCTCGGACCATTTCCTGATGCCCGCGATCCTCAAGCGGCGGATCACCTTCCTGGCGAAAGCCGAGTACTTCACGGGCCCCGGTATCAAGGGCCGGCTGACGGCCTACTTCTTCCGCAGCGCCGGACAGATCCCGGTGGACCGCTCCGGCAAGGATGCAGGTCAGGCGGCCATCCGCGAGGGCCTCGGCGTGCTGCGCAAGAACGAGCTCCTCGGGATCTATCCGGAGGGCACGCGCTCCCACGACGGCCGCCTCTACAAGGGCAAGGTAGGTGTCGCGGTCATGGCACTCAAGGCCCAGGTGCCCGTCATCCCCTGCGCGATGATCGGCACCTTCGAGGCCCAGCCGCCGGGAAAGAAGATCCCGAACATCCACCCCGTGATGATCCGCTTCGGCAAGCCCCTCGACTTCTCCCGCTATGCGGGCATGGAGAACGAGAAGGCCATCCTGCGCGCCATCACCGACGAGATCATGTACGCGATCCTCACCCTCTCCGAGCAGGAGTACGTCGACCAGTACGCGGCCGTCGTCAAGGCCGAGGAGGCCGCCGAGAAGGCCGCGAAGGGACGCAAGTTCCCGCGTATGCCGCTGAGTTGATCTCAGCTCTCAGCTCTCAGCTCTCAGCTCTCTGCTCTCGGCCGAACACTGTGGAATCCACGCGGTCCTGACCATACGGTCGCCTCATGAGACGTGCTGTGGTGATCGGAGCGACAGGACAGATCGGGCGCGTGGCCGTGGGTGCCCTGGCCCGGGACGGCTGGCAGGTGACGGCTGTGTCGCGGGGCGGCGACCGGGACGAGGCGTGGCCCGAGGAGGTGCGGACGGCCGGGGCGGACCGCCAGGACGACGCGGCCCTGTCCGCCGTGGTCGGCGACGGCTGCGACGTACTGGTGGACATGGTGGCCTACGGCTCTGAGCACGCACGGCAGTTGACGGGCCTGGCCGGTCGCGTCGGTTCGGCCGTGGTGATCTCCAGCGTCTCGGTGTACGAGGACGGCAAGGGCCGCAGTTTCGATACGCAGGAGGAGCCGGACGGCTTTCCCCAGTACCCGGTGCCCATCCCGGAGACCCTCGGCACGATCGCGCCCGGCGAGAGTTCGTACAGCACACGCAAGTCGGCCCTTGAGCGCGAACTCCTCGCCGCTGCCGACGAGTTGCCGACGACGCTGCTGCGGGCGGGCGCGATCCACGGCCCGCACTGCCGCACTCCGCGCGAGCTGTATTTCGTGAAGCGCAACCTCGACGGGCGACGCAGGCAC
Source organism: Streptomyces scabichelini (assembly GCF_011045015.1). Taxonomy (GTDB): domain Bacteria; phylum Actinomycetota; class Actinomycetes; order Streptomycetales; family Streptomycetaceae; genus Streptomyces; species Streptomyces scabichelini. The sequence goes on from NZ_JAAKZY010000115.1 coordinate 28,157, forward strand.
ATCCTCGCCTTCGGCGGCGAGAGCCGCTTCCACCCGGCGAGCGTCCACAACATCGCGGAACTGATCCGGCTCGCCGCGGCGAAGCCCGGCGCGCGCCTGCTCAACGCCTGCGACGACGAGGCTCCCACGGTGGCGGAGATCGCCGCGGCGATCGACGCCGAGATGGGGGTGGAGACCGAGACCGTGCTGGTCGACGGCCCGCCTCCCGCGGAGGGCGTGGGCGACACTCCGTGGTCGGTGCCGCACCCGGTGATCTGCGACATGGCCGCGGCCCGGCGGGAGTTGGGCTACGAGGCGGTGGCACGGTACGCCGAGACCCTGCCGGACACCGTCGCGTGGATCGAGCGCCACCTGGCCGGACGTGACTGGCGCGAGGCCTATCCCAAGATGGCGCAGGCGTACGGGAGGGACCTCTTCGACTACGCGGCGGAGGACGCCTGGCTGAGCTCCTGAAAAAGGGGGGCGGCCGTCAGAGACGGCCGCCCCCTGATGCGTACTGCTACGGCTTGGGCGTGGCGTGCGGTGTGCACGTCACGTCGGCCGCGTCGACCTTGCCGGTGAGCAGGTAGGTGTCCACCCGCTCGTTGATGCACGGGTTGGCAAGGCCCGTGACGCCGTGCGAACCCGCGTCCTTCTCGGTGATCAGACGGGAGCCCTTGAACCGCTTGTGCAGTTCGACGGCGCCTTCGTACGGAGTGGCGGCGTCACGCGTGGCCTGCACGATCAGGACGGGCGGCAGACCCTTGCCGGTCTTCACGTCGACCGGGGTCTGCTGCTTGGCGGGCCAGGTCGCGCACGGCAGGTTCAGCCAGGCGTTGGCCCACGTCATGAACGGGTAGTTCTTGTGCAGCGCGGTGTTGTCGCGGTCCCACTTCTTCCAGCTGGTGGGCCACTTGGCGTCGGTGCACTCGACGGCCGTGTAGACGGCGTTGCCGTTCTCCGCGGAGATGTTGCCCGCGGTGTCGGTCAGGTCGGGAGCCGCGGCGTCGACGAGTGCCTGGGTGTCACCGGCGACGTACTTGCTGAAGACCGTCGCGACCGGCACCCACGACGAGTCGTAGTACGGCGCGCTCTGGAAGAAGCCGATGAGCTCGGCCGGGCCGACGACACCACCGATGGGATTCTTCTTGGCGGTGGCGCGCAGCTTCAGCCACTGCTCCTGGACCTCTGCGCGGGTGTCGCCGAGGTGGAAGGCCGCGTCGTTCTTGGCGACCCAGTCCTGCCAGTCCTTCCAGCGCATCTCGAAGGCGACGTCCTGGTCGAGGTTGGCCTCGTACCAGATCTTCTCGCGCGACGGGTTGACGACGCTGTCGGCGACCATGCGGCGCACATGCGTCGGGAACATCGTGCCGTAGACGGCTGCGATGTACGTGCCGTACGAGACACCGAGGAAGTTGAGCTTCTTCTCGCCGAGCGCGGCCCGGATGACGTCCAGGTCGCGAACGGTGTTGGGCGTCGTCATGTGCGGCAGCATCTCGCCGCTGCGCTCGGCACAGCCGGCCGCGTACTCGGCGGCGAGCTTGCGCTGGGCGAGCTTGTCGGCCTCGGAGTCCGGCACCGGGTCCATCTTGGGCGCCTTCACGAACTCCTGCGGGTCGGCGCAGGAGATGGGCGCCGAGTGGCCGACACCGCGCGGGTCGAAGCCCACGAAGTCGTACGCCTTCGCCGTGTTGACCCAGATCGGGGCCTTGGTGGTGACCCGGCGCGGGAAGCGCAGTCCGGAGCCGCCGGGGCCGCCCGGGTTGTAGACGAGGGCGCCCTGGCGCTCCGCCTTCGTGCCCGTGTTGCCGATGCGGTCCACGGCGAGCTTGATCTGCTTGCCGTTCGGCTTCGCGTAGTCGAGCGGCACCGTGACCCAGCCGCACTGGATGGGCTTCTCCAGCCCCCAGTCCGCCGGGCAGTCCTGCCAGTCGATCCCGGCCTTGGCGGCCTTTGCCGCGGCGATCGTGGCACCGCGTGCCTCGCGGTCCTGGCCGTGGCGGGTGTCCGCGCCGGCCGCCGGGGCCGCGACGGCACCGGCTATCAGTGTCGCCGTGACGAACACTCCGGCCGAGGCGAGCGCTGTCGCTCGTCCCGGCGGTCTCATACCCGTCAAGTGGGCCTCCCCGTACGTGGTTGCGGTCGGTACGGGGATCCTTCCGGCTGTGACCTCCCTGAGAACAGAGGTGACTTGGCTTCTTTGCCAATCCGATAACCGGTACGCGTTTGACCGTTGAGCGGAGACGTCCGTTCCTGGCCCGCTACCGACCTGCTACTGGTGGAGCGTGCGCAGGGCCTCGTCGAGGGTGTGACGCAGCCGCAGGGCGTCCGGGGCGAGCGCGGTCACGAGGACGCCGGGACCGGCGAGCGGAGTGAGCGCCGCGTACTCCCCCAGGAGCCGCGGGCTCGGCGGCGCCGCGATGAACTCCGGTCGTACGACGATGAGTTGGCCCAGTGCGCGATGTCCCGCCAGCACGGCGGGGCCGTCCCAGCCGCCGGGGGCGCCGGGCCCGCAGGACAGTTCCTGGTCGAGCAGCGGACGCCCGCCGAGACGGACGGTGAGACGGCTGGTGAGGCGGCCGGGCTCCTCGTTGGCGCGGCCGAGCACCTGTTCCTCGCGCAGCGTCAGGCGGGCACCTGCCGCGAGGTCGACGCGTGTGGTGACGTACAGGTCACTGCCGTTGGCGGAGATCAACTGCTCGGGCAGCCAGCGCAGTTCGGCGTCTTCGTCGACAGTGAGGCGTACGTCGTAACGCGCCTCGCCCTTGGCCTGCCCCGGCAGGGCGATCGTGGCGGCGGCGGATGCGATGTGCAGCTCGGCGCCCTCGGCTGCCGCCGCCTCGATGGTGAAGTGGTCGCCTCCCAGGGGCCCGCTCATCGCCCCGACGAGCATCACGCGCGCCTCGGAGCCGCTCGCCCGGGTGCGGCGCAGCGCGAGCGGGCCCTCGCCTTCCAGAGTGGGCAGTGCGGTGCCGCCGCGGCCGTCGGAGCGGGCGGCGATCCGCGCGGTGGCCCGTACTCCGGCTGTTCCGGCTGTTCCGGCTGTCATGCCGTCCACGCGGTGATCTGCCCCCGCACCCACTCGGCGACGTCCCTGGCCCCGTCCTCGGTCCTCAAGGACTGGAAGACCACGGGCAGTTCGGCCCGCTGGGCCTTCGCATCGGCGGCCATCCGCCCGAGGTCGGAGCCGACGTACGGAGCGAGGTCCGTCTTGTTCACGACCAGCAGATCGGCGGTGGTGACGCCGGGTCCGCCCTTGCGCGGAATGTCGTCACCACCGGCCACGTCGATCACAAAGATCTGCGCGTCGACCAGCCCTCTGGAGAAGGTCGCGGTGAGGTTGTCGCCCCCCGACTCGACGAGAATGAGGTCCAGCGGCCCGACCTCGTCCTCCAGATCCTCCACGGCTTCGAGGTTCGCGGAGATGTCGTCTCGGATCGCGGTGTGCGGGCACGCGCCCGTCTCGACGGCGGTGATCCGCTCGGGCGGCAACACGGCCTCCCGCAGGAGGAATTCGGCGTCCTCGCGGGTGTAGATGTCGTTGGTGACGACGGCGAGGGAGAGTTCATCGCGCAGGGCTCGGCAGAGCGCGGCGACGGTGGCGGTCTTGCCGGAGCCGACGGGGCCGCCGAGTCCGATGCGGAGTGCGCGGCGGGTGCCGTCGGGGCGGGCCGCGTCGGCGCTTACGGCTCCGCCGTCGTGGGAGTGGTCGAGGTGCATGTGGGTTGCTCCTGTGGCCTTCGTGTCGGTCGGTGGGTTGTGTGCTGCCTGTGCTGCCGCCGGGTCCGCGACGGGGTTGTTTCGCCCCCGCCGCCCCTACCCTTCCCATCCTCGGGGCTCCGCCCCGGATCCCCACCAGGGGGCGGAGCCCCGAGGATGGGAAGGGT
>NZ_JAAKZY010000116.1 GCF_011045015.1 Streptomyces scabichelini
AGGTTGGGGCGGGTTGGCCGGGGCCGGTGGATGCGGCTGAGGGTGTATGTCCGGCGCGGCGCGCGCCAGGCGGGTCTGAGCCCGGGTATCGGGCCGACGCCGGGTGGCAGGTGGAATTCGGGCCGGGCCGGGTGGCGGCCGTGCGCCCAGTCGACGGCGTGCCTGCGGATGATGCCGCGTACGGGGCCGAACGCGTCGGGCGAGTCGAGGGGGAGTCGTGATGACCGCTCCCCACACCCTTCCCCGCACTCTCGTCGTGCGTCTCGACAGTGCCGGTGACGTGCTGCTGGCCGGTCCCGCCGTGCGCGCGGTGGCGGCCGCTTCCTCGTACACCGCGCTGTTGTGCGGGCCGCAGGGGGTCCAGGCGGGGCGGCTGTTGCCGGGTGTGGACGACGTGTTGGTGTACGACGCCCCGTGGGTGGGCTTCGAACCGGCGGCGGTGTCCCGCGCGGAGACACGCGAACTGCTGGAGACGCTGTCGGCCCACCGTTTCGACCGGGCGCTCGTGCTCGTCTCGTACCACCAGAGTCCCCTGCCGATCGCGCTGCTCCTGAAGCTGGCCGGGGTCGGCTGGACGGCGGCCGACAGCGAGGACTATCCAGGTGCCCTGCTCGATCTGCGGCACCGCCGGCTGCCCCACCGGCACGAAGCGTTCGCGGCGCTCGACCTGGCCAAGGACGCCGGATTCGCCCTGCCGCCCGGCGACGACGGGTCGCTGCGTATCGAAGCGCCGCTCGACACCACACACCTCACCGGACCCGAGCCGTATGTGGTGCTCCATCCCGGCGCCGCCGTACCCGCCCGCGCGTGGAGCCCCGCGCGGGCGGCCCGGGCTGCCGCCGCCCTCTCCGCCGAGGGATACCGCGTCGTCGTCACCGGAGGGCGCGCGGAGCGGGAGCTGACCGCGAAGGTCGCCGGACAGCACGCGCTGGACCTCGGCGGCGCCACCGATCTGCGGCAGCTGGCAGGCGTCTTGGCCGGGGCGCGGGTGGTGGTGGCCGGCAACACCGGGCCCGCGCATCTCGCCGCCGCGGTGAAGACGCCCGTCGTCTGTCTGTTCGCGCCGGTGGTTCCGGCGGAGCGCTGGGGACCGTACGGCGTGCCGCACGTACTGCTCGGGGATCAGGACGCGCCGTGCGCGGGGAGCAGGGCCCGCCACTGCCCGTTGCCCGGGCACCCCTGCCTCGACGGGATCGGCGACGCCGAGGTGCTCGCCGCCGTGGCCGCGCTCGGTGACGAGCGGACGGATCCCGGCGCGGACCCGCCCACCGGACCGGGCGACGGCTCCGAAACGGAACGAGGAGCGACCGTATGAACATCCTGCTGTGGCATGTGCACGGCTCCTGGACGACGGCGTTCGTCCAGGGCCCGCACACCTACCTCGTTCCCGTCACACCGGCCCGCGACCCGGACGGGCTCGGCCGCGCCCGTACGTTCTCCTGGCCCGCGTCGGTCCGGGAGGCGACCCCCGAGGAACTGCGGGACGCGCCGGTGGACCTGGTCGTCCTCCAGCGGCCGCACGAACTGCTGCTCGCCCACCGCTGGCTCGGCGGCCGCCGCCCCGGCCGGGACGTACCCGCCGTCTATCTGGAGCACAACGCACCGGACGGCGACGTCCCCGACACCCGGCACCCGTTCGCCGACCGCGACGATCTGACCCTCGTGCACGTCACCCACTTCAACCGGCTGTTCTGGGACTGCGGCTCGACCCGCACCGAGGTCATCGAGCACGGCATCGTCGACCCGGGGCACCAGTACACCGGTCGGCTCGCCCGTGCGGCCGTCGTCGTCAACGAGCCGGTACGGCGCGGCCGTCGCACCGGTACGGACCTGCTGCCCGCCCTGTCCGAGGCGGCGCCGCTGGACGTCTTCGGCATGGGCACCGAAGGCCTCGCCGAGCACCTGGGCGTAGCGGAGGACCGCTGCCGCAGTGCCGATCTGCCCCAGCGGGAGCTGCACACGGCTCTGGCGCGGCGCCGTTTCTATCTGCACCCGGCGCGCTGGACGTCCCTCGGCCTCTCCCTCCTGGAGGCCATGCACCTGGGCATGCCCGTCGTGGCGCTCGGCACCACGGAAGCGGTCGAGGCGGTCCCGCCCGGCGCGGGCACGCTGTCCACCCGCCCGGACGTCCTGGCGCGGGCCGCCCGGCACTACCTGGAGGAACCGCAGGCCGCCGCCGAGGACGGCGCACGCGCCCGACAGGCGGCCCTCGGGCGGTACGGGCTCAAGCGCTTCCTGAAGGACTGGGAGCGCGTCATGACGGAGGCGAGCGCATGACCTACCTCAGCACACCCACCGGCATGTCCCCCGGCCTGCTCGGCCCGGACACGATGGAGGTCGCGCTCGTCTCCGAGCACGCGAGTCCCCTCGCCGTGCTGGGCGGGGTGGACGCGGGCGGCCAGAACGTGCACGTCGCCTGCCTCGCGAGCGCACTCGCCGACCGCGGACACCGTGTCACCGTCCACACCCGCCGGGACTCACCGGACCTGCCGGACCGGGTGCCGCTGCGCGAAGGCGTCGAGGTGCACCATGTGCCCGCGGGACCGCCGGAGCAGATACCCAAGGACGAACTGCTGCCCCACATGGGCGCCTTCGGCCGCCACCTCGCCAGGACCTGGCGTTCCCGGCCGCCCGACCTGGTGCACTCGCACTTCTGGATGTCGGGTCTCGCCTCACTGTGGGCGGCGCGACGGCTGCGGCTGCCGATGCTGCACACGTATCACGCGCTCGGCACGGTCAAGCGACGGCATCAGCAGGACGCCGACACGAGTCCGCCCACGCGGATCGCCTGGGAGACGGAGGTGGGCCTCGGCTGCAACCGGGTGATGGCCACCTGTCGTGACGAGGTCGTCGAGCTGGCCCGGATGGGCATATCCGCCGAAAGCATCACCATCGTGCCGTGCGGTGTCGACACCGACCGGTTCACGCCCCGGGGACCGGCCGCCGACCGTGGCCCGTACCGCTACCAACTGCTCCAGCTGGGCCGCCTCGTCCCCCGCAAGGGCGCCGCCGTCTCCATCGCCGCGCTGACCCTGCTGCCCGACACGGAACTCGTCGTGGTCGGCGGCCCCGCGGCGGACCGGCTCGACGAGGACCCCGAGGTGCGCCGGCTGCGCGGCATCGCCCGCGCCGCCGGGGTCGCCGACCGGGTCCGCTTCACCGGCGGAGTACCCAGCGAGGAGGTGCCGCCGCTGCTGCGGGCCGCCGATGTGGTGCTGTGCCCCGCGGACTACGAGCCGTTCGGCATCGTCCCGCTGGAAGCGATGGCCTGCGGAAAGCCGGTCGTCGCCAGCGCCGTCGGCGGGCAGCTGGACACCATCGCCGACCCCGGCACCGGACGCCTCGTGCCGCCCGGGGACTCCGAGGCCCTCGCCCGTGCGACCGGGGAACTCCTCGCCGACCCGGCGACGCGCGAGGCATGCGGGGCGGCCGGCCGGCGCCGCGTCCTGAGCCGGTACGGCTGGGCGAGGGTCGCGGCGGCCACCGAGGAGGCGTACTGCTCGGTGCTCGACGCCGAGCCCGCCGTGACGGGGGTGATCTGACACCCGTACAGGGACCACTCGTACAGGGATAACCCGTACACGCACAGGTCCGACCGACCGCGCAGCACCGACGTCCGAAGGAGGTGCGGGTCCGGCCGTCGTCCTCCACGACGCGGTACGCCCGATCAGCATGTACGAATCCTCTGCATCCCCTGCACTCGATGCCGCGCACCTGCACTGCCGGTCACTGCAGCAAGCACTCGGCCGGTTCCGCCGGGACGGCCTCGGCCGGATCGCCGAGTGGGGCGGCCGGCTCGCCGTCGTCCTTCCCGCCGGCGGCCGGCTGCTGGCCGCCGGCAACGGCGGCAGCGCCGCACAGGCCCAGCACCTGACCGCCGAGCTGGTGGGACGGTACCGCCAGGAGCGGCCCGGCTATTCGGCCATCGCCCTGCACGCGGAGACATCCAGCGTGACCGCCATCGGCAACGACTACGGATTCGAGCACGTATTCGCCCGGCAGGTGTCCGCCCACGGCCGTCCCGGGGACGTCCTGATGCTCCTGTCCACGTCCGGCCGCAGCGCCAACCTGATCACGGCGGCCGTGACGGGCCGGGCGGCCGGGCTGCGCGTCTGGGCGATGACGGGGCCGGGGCCGAATCCCCTCGCAGAGGCCGCCGACGAGGCGCTGTGCATCGACGCCGACGGCACGGCGACCGTACAGGAGGCCCATCTCGTCGCCGTACACCTGCTCTGCGAGTGCTTCGACGCGGCCCTCGCCCCCGCCCCGAGCACGGTCGCCGCCCACCGGAGGGCATCGTGAACGAGCCGCAGCCCCTTGTGGTCGTCGGAGACGTCCTGCTCGACGAGGACATCGAGGGCGTCGCCACCCGGCTGTCCCCGGACGCCCCGGCCCCCGTCGTCGACGTCACCGGCGACCGGTGTCATCCCGGCGGAGCGGGGCTGGCCGCCGCGCTCGCAGCCCGGGGCGGTCGCGAAGTGATCCTGGTGACCGCGCTCGGGGACGACTCCGCCAGCGAAGCCGTACGCCGTGACCTGCGCGGCAGGGTCCGCCTTGTGGAGCTACCGCTCGACGGCACCCTGCCGGTCAAGACCCGCGTACTGGCGAGCGGCCGTCCCGTGGTGCGGATCGACCGGGGCGGCGGGACGCCCGGCGAGCCGGACGGCGCGGTACGGGAAGCGCTGGCACAGGCCCACGCCGTCCTCGTCGCCGACTATGGCCGGCACACAGCGAGCGCCGTACGACCGCACTTGGCGGCCGTCGCCCACCGCACACCACTCGTATGGGACCCCCACCCCAAGGGCGACACTCCGGTGCCCGGAGCGCGGCTCGTCACCCCGAACGCGGCGGAGGCGCACGCCCTGTGCCCCGGCGACGGCGATTCACTGCGCGCCTACGCCGAGCGAGGAGCGGAGCTGGCGGACCGCTGGCACGCGGCGGGCGTCGCCGTGACCCTCGGAGAACGCGGTGTGCTGCTGACCAGGCCAGGCACCGGTACGCCGATGCTCGTCCCGGTGCCGTACCGGGCCACCGGTGATCCGTGCGGTGCGGGCGACTGCTTCGCCGCGACGACGGCGGCGGCTCTGGCGGACGGTGCGCTCCCGGAGGAGGCCGTGCAGCGGGCGGTCGCCGAGGCCGCGGCGTTCGTGGCGGCGGGCGGCGCCGGAAACCCGGCGCTGTGGCGGACGGCGTCCGCGTCCCGCCCCGAGGACGCCCCCGGGACCGACGCGTTCGCTCTCGCCGAGCGCGTCCGAGCGCGCGGCGGCACGGTGGTGGCCACCGGCGGTTGCTTCGACCTGCTGCACGCCGGCCATGTCGGCCTGCTGGAAAGCGCGCGGCGCATCGGCGACTGCCTCATCGTGTGCCTCAATTCCGACGCGTCGCTCGCCCGCCGCAAGGGCCCGGGCCGCCCGCTCAACCCGGAGGCGGACCGCGTCCGCGTCCTCGCGGCCCTCGGCAGCGTCGACGCCGTCGCGGTCTTCGAGGAGGACACACCCGAAGCACTCCTGAGCCGTCTGAGGCCCGACGTGTGGGTCAAGGGCGGCGACTACTCGGTCCAGGACCTGCCCGAGGCAGAGGTACTGCGCACCTGGGGCGGGCAGGCGGTCGTCCTGCCCTACCTCGACGGCCGCTCCACCACCCTGCTGGCCCGCCGCGCCGCACAGGCCTCCGTACCACTGCGGACACCGCCGCCATGAGCACCGGGACAAAGCCCCGGGTGCTGGTGCTGCGCGCACTGGGACTGGGCGATCTGCTGACGGCGGTGCCCGCGCTACGAGCACTGCGACGGCATCTGCACGGGCACGAGATCGCGCTGGCCGCCTCCGAGCGACTGACCGAGCCGGCGGCGGCCACCGGACTGGTCGACCGACTGCTGCCCGCCTCCGCACCCGGACGGGCGGTGCCCGCGACAGTGCCCTGGACCGGGCCCCCACCCGACCTCGCCGTGGACCTGCACGGCAACGGCCCCCAGAGCCATCTGCTGCTCCAGCGGCTGCGGCCCCGGCGACTCTTCGCGTACGCGCACCCGCGGATGCCCGAGATCGCCGGCCCCGTATGGCGGGACGACGAACACGAGCGGGAACGCTGGTGTCGGCTGCTCGGCTGGTACGGCATCGAGGCGGACCCGACGGAACTGCGGATCCCCCTGCCCGCGACGCCCTCCCCGGCGCCCGATGCCGTCGTCCTGCATCCAGGAGCCGACGCCGCCGCCCGCCGCTGGCCGAAGGAGCGGTTCGCGGCCGTGGCACGCGAGCTGCACCGACGCGGTCACGATGTCGTCGTGACCGCGGGCGGGGGCGAAGAGGCCTTGGCGCGGTTCGTGGCCGCGGAGGCGGGGCTGCCGTCGGCCGCGGTGCTGGGCGGAGCCCGTGATGTGCCGTTCGATCAGCTGGCCGCGCTCGTCGCACGGGCTCGCTGCGTGGTGGTCGGCGACACCGGGCTCGCCCATCTCGCCACGGCGCTCGGCACCCCCTCCGTCGTCCTGTTCGGCCCGGTCGCCCCCCGTTTGTGGGGCCCGCCGGCCGAGCCACGGCACCGGGCACTGTGGCATCCCGGGGCCGACGACTCGGCACGCCCAGGGGACGCCCACGGCCGGTCGCCTGACGAACGGCTGCTGAGGATCACGGTCGTCGAGGTCGTCGAGGCGGTACTCGGATTGCCGGCGCCTGAATCGGATACGTCGGACACGCGGGACGAGCGCTCGAGGAGGGCGGGTCCGCCGGTGTTGCCGGAGGGCTCTCGCTGAACCACCCGATGTGACCGGCAGCCGGCGCTCGGCGGGATCACCGTCGCCTGGCGCGCCCCACCTGCCGCGCGGCAGCGCGACGGCGGGCAGCCCGTCGTGCCTGGCGAAACAGGTGACCAGACCGGTCCGGAATCAGGTGACCGACCGGTCAGGAATGGAGAAGCGCCGGTCACGTAGCCGTGGCTAGCGTGACGGCCATGGACATCACGATTCTCGCGAGCTTCCTCCCGCACGACGACCCGGAGGCCTCCCTGGCCTTCTATCGCGACACCCTCGGCTTCGATGTCCGCGACGACGTCGGGTACGACGGGATGCGGTGGATCACGGTCGGCCCCGCCGACCAGCCCGGCACGTCCATCGTCCTGCAGCCGCCGGCCGCCGACCCTGGTATCACCGACGACGAGCGCCGCACCATCGTCGAGATGATGGCCAAGGGCACCTACGCCGGCATCCTCCTGGCCACCGCCGACCTCGACGGCACCTTCGAGCGGCTGCAGGCCCGCGATGCCGAGGTGGCCCAGGGGCCGACCGAGCAGCCGTACGGGGTTCGTGACTGCGCCGTCCGCGATCCCGCGGGCAACCTCATCCGCATCCAGGAGCTCCGTTGAGCCGCCCGACGACCGCGGCGAACGAACCGCCCGATCGCGAGCTGATGCGCGACGGCGGCTGGCTGGTCCGACTCCTCAGCCGGCCGGGGCGCCGCGCCGGCCCGGCCGGCACCGCCGATCAGGTAGCCGGAGGACCTTTGCCGCGACCGCGCCGACGAAGTAGAACCACACGTATTGTTCCAAACCTGTCAGATCAGCCAGGCGACACCGACGGAGACCGCGAAGGCGGCCCCGCCCAACGGATGGAGACACGATGAGCATGGCCCCGAAGACGGACACGCAGTCGCCTGCGCCGCACCTTGCCGACAGCCACGATCTGATCCGCGTGCACGGCGCGCGCGAGAACAACCTCAAGGACGTCAGCCTCGAGATCCCGAAGCGCCGGCTGACGGTGTTCACCGGCGTCTCCGGCTCGGGCAAGAGCTCCCTGGTGTTCGACACGATCGCCGCGGAGTCGCAGCGGATGATCAACGAGACGTACAGCGCCTTCGTGCAGGGCTTCATGCCGACGCTGGCCCGGCCCGAGGTCGACGTCCTCGACGGGCTGACCACCGCGATCATCGTCGGCCAGGAGCCGATGGGCGCCAACCCCCGATCGACGGTCGGCACCGTGACCGACGCCAACGCGATCCTGCGCGTCCTGTTCAGCCGGCTCGGGATGCCGCACGTCGGCCCGCCCACCGCCTTCGCGTTCAACGTGCCGGCGCGGAAGGCGAGCGGCGTGATGACCAGCGCCACCGGTGAGAAGACCATTGTGCGCAATGCCGTCTACCACGGCGGCATGTGCCCCCGCTGCGAAGGACGCGGCACGGTCTCCGACATCGACCTGACCCAGATCTACGACGAGAGCAAGTCGATCAACGAGGGCGCGATCACCGTCCCCGGCTACAAGGCGGGCGGCTGGTCGGTGCGGTTCTACGCCGAGTCGGGCCTCTTCGACCCGGACAAGCCGATCCGCGACTTCACCGAGACCGAGCTGCACAACTTCCTGCACCGCGAGCCCGGCAAGGTGAAGATCAGCGGCGTCAACATGACGTACGAGGGGTTGATCCCCCGGATCCAGAAGTCGTTGCTCTCCAAGGACAAGGACGCGTTGCAGCCCCACCTCCGCGCGTTCGTCGAGCGGATCGCCACGTTCACCGCCTGCCCCGACTGCGACGGGACCCGGCTCAGTGAGTCCGCCCGGTCGTCGAAGATCAAGGGGATCAGCATCGCCGACGCGGTCACGATGCAGATCACCGACCTCGCCGAGTGGATCCGCGGCCTCGACGAGCCGACGGTGGCACCGCTGCTGAAGGCGCTGGGGGAGAGCCTCGACTCGTTCGTGGAGCTCGGGCTCGGCTACCTCAGCCTCGACCGCCCCTCCGGGACACTGTCGGGCGGCGAGGCGCAGCGCATCAGGATGCTCCGGCACCTCGGCTCGTCGCTGACCGACGTCACGTACGTCTTCGACGAGCCGACGATCGGGATGCACCCGCACGACATCCAGCGGATGAACGGCCTGCTGCTGCGCCTGCGCGACAAGGGCAACACCGTGCTCGTGGTCGAGCACAAGCCGGAGACGATCGCGATCGCCGACCATGTCGTCGACCTCGGGCCCGGCGCGGGCACGGCGGGCGGCGTCATCTGCTTCGAGGGCACCGTGGAGGCGTTGCGGAAGAGCGATACGGTCACCGGCCGGCACTTGGACGACCGGGCCGCCCTGAAGCCGAAGGTGCGCACGCCGTCGGGCGCGCTGGAGGTCCGTGGCGCCGGCCTGCACAACCTGCGGGACGTCGACGTCGACATCCCGCTCGGCGTGCTCGTCGCCGTCACCGGGGTGGCGGGCTCGGGCAAGAGCTCCCTGATCCACGGCTCGGTGGCAGGGCGGGACGGCGTGGTGACGATCGACCAGACCGCGATCCGCGGCTCGCGGCGGAGCAACCCCGCGACGTACACCGGACTGCTCGAGCCGATCCGCAAGGCGTTCGCGAAGGCCAACGGCGTGAAGCCGGCGCTCTTCTCGGCCAACTCCGAGGGCGCCTGCCCGACGTGCAACGGCAACGGCGTCATCTACACCGAGCTCGGGTTCATGGAGACGGTGGCCACACCGTGTGAGGACTGCGGCGGCAAGCGGTTCGAGGCCGCGGTGCTGGAGTACCACCTCGGAGGCCGCGACATCAGCGAGGTGCTCGCGATGTCGGTGACCGAGGCCGAGGAGTTCTTCGGCGCCGGGGAGGCACGGACGCCGGCGGCTCACAAGATCCTGGAGGGGCTGGCGGACGTCGGGCTCGGCTACCTCACCCTCGGCCAGCCGCTCACGACGCTGTCCGGCGGCGAGCGGCAGCGGCTCAAGCTGGCCACGCACATGGTGGAGAAGGGGGGCGGCCGGTCCGTCTTCGTCCTCGACGAGCCGACCACCGGCCTCCACCTCGCCGACGTCGAGCAACTCCTCGGCCTGCTCGACCGGCTCGTCGACTCCGGCAAGTCGGTCATCGTCATCGAGCACCACCAGGCGGTCATGGCGCACGCCGACTGGATCATCGACCTCGGCCCCGGGGCCGGCCACGACGGCGGCAAGGTCGTCTTCGAGGGCACCCCCGCCGACCTCATCGCCGCGCGCTCCACCCTGACCGGCGAACACCTCGCGGCTTACGTCGGCCACTGACCGCAACCCCTGGCCGCGGCGGTGGTCGTGGCCGAGTACGTGGTGCGCGTCCCGCAGAGCGGGCAGCGCACCACGTACTCGTCGCGTGCGGGCGGAGGCGGCTCGGGAACCGCGGCAGACCGGCTGACCACCTGGGCTTCATCGTCGATGAAGCCCTCGTCAGCGTCCGGTCGCCGATGACTCCCGCTGGTCTTCCAGCCCCTTGTTGCTCTGAGGGCGCCGGGTGAGCACGAGCGGGCCGGTCTCGGTGATGGCAACCGTGTGCTCGGAATGAGCGGTGCGCGAGCCGTCGGCCGAGCGGATCGTCCAGCCGTCCGGGTCAAAGACGATCTTGTTCGTGCCGGCGGCGAACCAGGGCTCGATCGCGATCGTCAGGCCGGGACGCAGCTTCCAACCGCGGCCAGGACGACCGTCGTTGGGGATGTGCAGATCCTCGTGCATCGTGCGGCCGATACCGTGACCGCCGAACTCCAGGTTGACCGGGTAGCCGTACTCGGCGGCGACCGCGCCGATGGCCGCCGAGATGTCCCCGAGCCGGTTGCCCGGCTGGGCCACCTTGATCGCGGCTTCCAGGGCGACCTCGGTGGCCTCGATCAGCCGCAGGTCCTCCTCGGCCGGGGTGCCGACGACGACGGAGTGGGCCGAGTCCGCGGCCCAGCCATCGATGCGCACCGCCATGTCCATGGACAGCAGGTCCCCGTCGCGCAGCTTGTAGCTGTGCGGCAGTCCGTGCAGCACGGCATCGTTGACCGAGAGGCACACCACGTTACGGAACGGGCCCTTGCCGAACGAGGGCGCGTAGTCCCAATAGCAGGACTCCGCGCCGCGCTCCTTGATCCGGCGGCGAGCGTGATGCTCCAGGCCCAGCAGGTTGACGCCTACGGCGGCGAGGTCAGCGAGCTCGGCCAGCACCTGGCCGACGAACTGTCCGGTGACGTGCATACGCTCGATGTCTTCAGGAGATTTGTGCTCGATCACTGCGATCCTCGATTCCCCGGGGCGACCGACAGGTATTTTTATACCAGGTGGCCAGGTGGAATGGTTGCCGCGGGACACCTGCGGCTCTAGCATGTGCGCATGGTTCGTCATCCGCTCGCCCCTGAACAGATCGAGGCGGGCCGACGCCTCGGGGCCGCGTTGCGCACCGCCCGGGCCGGACGCAGCCCCGTCGAAGTGGCCTTGGCCGCAGAGATCTCGCCGGAAACCCTCCGCAAGATCGAGACCGGCCGGCTGCCGACGCCCGCGTTCGGCACCATCGTCCGGCTCAGCGAGGTACTTGGCGTACCACTGTCCGAGCTCGCCCTCGTCTGGCGCACCGACCCTGCTCTGAGCAAGGCCTCCTAGTAACAGCCCTTCGCGGTGCGGCGCCGTCGACGACGGCGCCGCACCGCGAAGGGCGCAAGGCTGGTCAACGACGCCTCCGGGCAGCCCCCGAGCGCCGCACGCGCGTACCAGGGCCGCCGCCGCGTTCCTGTCGATGCGGCGGCCGACCGTCTCGGCCGCCGAACTCGGTCGGCGGGATCACTCGCTCTTGCGTTGCATGAAGCGCACCATGTTGCCCGCAGGGTCGCGGAAGGCGCAGTCGCGCACCCCGTACGGCTGGTCGACCGGCTCCTGCAGCACCTCGCCGCCCGCGGCGCGCACCCGTTCGAAGGCGGCGTCGACGTCGTCGGTCGAGAAGTTCACTCCGCGCAGCAGGCCCTTGGCCAGCAGCTCCGCCATGGTCTGCCGGTCGGCGGGGGAGGCGTTCGGGTCCGCGAGCGGCGGCTCGAGGACGATCTCCGCGTCGGGCTGCGACGGCGAGCCGACGGTCACCCAGCGCATCCCCTCGAACCCGACGTCGTTGCGGACCTCGAACCCGAGGGCGTCGCGGTAGAAGGCGAGCGCCTTGTCGTGGTCGTCAACGGCGATGAAGCAACTCTGCAGCTTGATGTCCATGCGGTTCACGCTACGGCTGGGCGGCGCGCTTCGCTTCTCCGTTCCTGACCGGCCGCGTAAAGATCTTGGCGACGCACGGCGGAATGGCGGCTCCCTGGTCGTGACTGCGTGCCCGGTACGCGCTCGGGCTCTCGCCCACCAGCTCGGTGAACCGCGAGCTGAACGACCCCAGCGACGTACACCCGACCGCGAAGCACACCTCTGTCACCGACAGGTCACCGCGCCGCAGCAGCGCCTTGGCCCGCTCGATCCTGCGGGTCATCAGGTAGCTGTACGGCGTCTCGCCGAAGGCGGCACGGAAACTGCGCGAGAAGTGGCCGGCAGACATGCAGGCCTCCCGCGCCAGCGCGGGAACGTCGAGCGGCTCCGCGTAGTCACGGTCCATCCGGTCACGGGCCCGACGAAGCCGAACCAGGTCCTCCAGCATCACCTGAACAGCATCGCACGACTTCTGCGCGGTGCGGCGCCGTCGCACGGGCTACGCTCCGCCCGGCGCGGATGACCCGGCGCGGATGACCCGGCGCGGATGACCCGGCGCGGATGACCCGGCGCGGATGACCCGGCGCGGATGACCCGGTCCGGTGCCCGAGAGCGTGCTCTTCGGGCGGTTTCCGGGGTCGGCACGAGACCCATCCGCGCCAGGGCCGCACGCCGACGTCCGGTGAGCAGCACGTCGGCCCGTGCGCCCCGGGGCAGCGCCTCGGTGTCCGCGGCCGGGGCGTTCCCCGGCGCACGGCGAGGCAGTACACCGCGCCGATGCCGTCTTCCCGCGCGGCCGGCCAGTGGCGCATCCCCGGCAGGGCACAGCCCGCCGGAGGACCACTGGACGCGGGCCCGCATCGAAGTCGCGTGGCTCGCCGACCGGGACGGTTTTCCTCAACGCGAGGACTGAGGACTGAGGACTCAGGCGGCGGTGCTCAGCCCGCGCTGCGCGGTGATGTCCCTTTCTTCCGTCCGGAGGACCACCGGCTTCGTGGTCCGGCGCTCGCGGAGTACGTACCCCGCTCCGATCGAACCGGCGATGATCAGCCCACCGGCCACGAGGGCGCCGCGTGCCCCGGCCAGCTCCATGAGGAGACCGAGCGCGGGCGGCCCTGCGAGGCCCCAGCTCGTACGGATGCTGCCCCACACACCGAGCACGCGTCCCCGCAGGTGGGCGGGCGGGTCGGTCTGGAGGACGGTCGTCCCGGCGGTGTCGGAAACGGACTCCACCACGGCCATGGGCAGGACCAGTACCAGCAACAAGGCGAGTGACGGCGAGAGTCCCGCCACCGCTTGGAGGAGGCCGCCCGCGGCGGCCAAGGTGCCCACGAGCCGTACGGAGGGCCTGCGCAGCCGGGCGCCCAGGACGGCGCCGAGGATGCCTCCGGCGGCGAGGACGGTGGAGACCGTGCCGAACGCTCCGGCACCTCCGGCGAGCGGTCCCGTGACGAGCACGGCCAGCGTGAGGCTGTAGTTCCGCCCGAACACGGCGCTGATCCCGGTGACGCCGGCGAGCGCGACCAGTCGGGGGCGGCGCATGAAGAACGCCAGGCCCTCCCGCATGGTCATGT
The DNA here is from genome assembly GCF_011045015.1 of Streptomyces scabichelini. Classification (GTDB taxonomy): domain Bacteria; phylum Actinomycetota; class Actinomycetes; order Streptomycetales; family Streptomycetaceae; genus Streptomyces; species Streptomyces scabichelini. Next base: position 13,495 of record NZ_JAAKZY010000116.1, read on the forward strand.
CCTGGCTCGCGCCCTTTGTGCCGCGCTGGGCGGGGACGGCGGGCGTACGCACCTCGGAGCGCCGGACCGTCTTGTAGACCGGCCGGAGGAAGGGGATGACCGAGGCGACGAAGAGGAAGGACAGCCCGTTGGCGGCGTAGGCGGCGGCCGTGCCGAGGAAGCCGACCGTCACCCCCGCCAGAGCGGTACCGGCGAGCCGGCCCGCGTTGGACACCAGTGAGCCCACTCCGATGGCGGAGGGGACGTCTTCGGTACGGACGAGATCGTTGCCCAGCAGGGCACACGCGGGTGCGTCGACCGTGGCGATGAGGCCGGTGACGGCGGCCAGCGCCATCAGTACGGGCACGTTGAGCTGATCGACCGCCACGAGGACGGCCGTCACGAACGCGACGCCGCCGAGCAGGGCCTGGCTGACGGAGGCGGTCAGTCTGCGGGGCCAGCGGTCGACGGCCGCGCCGCCCGCGAGGCTCATGAGCAGCGCGGGCGCGGCCTGGACGGACACGGACAGCCCCGTGGTGGCGGCGGATCCGGTGATCTGCAGGATCAGCAGGTTCTGCACCGTGAGCTGCATCCAGGTCCCGGCGTTCGACACGAGGTTCGCGACGGACCACCAGCGCATGCTGCGGTACTTCAGGGATCGCCACGGCGAACGGGACTCGCTTGCTGGCGGTACGGAAGTGGCTGCCGAGGCCGGAGCGGAAGAAGGCACGGGAGTGGCAGAAGAGGAAGACACAGTGAAGTACTCGAAAGACGAGTCCGGGGACTCAGGTGGAGGAATCGGCGGGAGCTCGGAATGCCGGCTGCGCTGCGCGGCCGCTCCACCGGATCTGTCGGGTGCTGTGCCGCCGGGAGGGCGCCCTGTCGCACTGTGGCGGGTGGTCCTTCCGGGGTACGGCGTCGTCCATCGTGGCAGACGGGATCGCCGAGTCCGGACCGGACTCACTCCGGATCAGTGCCGCAGAGGTGGCAAGTCCCCGATAGTGTCGGGGACTTGTCGCCAGGGGTGGGGTTGATCACAGCGTCGCCGGAGAGCGCGGACGCGGACTTATGACGCGGATCGGACGCCCGGGGGAGTGGCGATGGCCACACTCTCGCGCCCGTCAGTGCGTCCGTCAGTGGCCTAATCCGACGTGCCGGACATTTTCACCACGGTCACAGTGGGATGTGGAGCGGTCGCCGAGCGTGTACCGCATCATCCGGCACGATGGAAGGCAGAGGCATGGGCGGCGGAGTACAGGTCGATCTCCACGGCAAGCAGGCGTTGGTGACCGGCGGGGCACGGGGCCTGGGCGCCTCGATCTCGCGAAGGCTGGCCGGGGCGGGTGCGTCCGTGCTGGTCGCCGACGTACGCAAGGATCTGGCGCAGGACCTCTGCGACGACCTCGGGCGGGCGGGCCGCGACGCTCGCTTCGTGGAGATGGACGTGCGGGACGCCGACGCGGTCGCGGAGGTCTTCCGGGACCTCGAGGAGACCGGCCAGGCGGTGGACGTCCTGGTCAACAACGCCGCCGTGGACGTCACCAAGTCGATCGAGCAGCTGACGGCCGACGAGGTGACGCGCGTCATCGCCACCAATCTGCTGGGGCCGATGTATCTGTGCCTCGAGACATACCGGCGCATGGTCGCTCGTGGCGGCGGTCACATCGTCAACATCCTGTCCACGGCTGCGAACCGCACCTGGACCGAGGCCGGACCCTACTCGGCGGGCAAGTCGGGGCTGCGTGCCTTCACCCACACCTTGTTCAAGGAGGCGCAGCGGGACTGCCAGGGAATCGGCGTCACCGGGATCATCGCCGGCGGCATGCGGACCCCGTTCATCCTCGATCGGTTCCCGGACGCCGACGTGTCCATGCTGCAGAGCCCGGACATCGTGGCCGACACGGTGCTGTACGCCCTGTCGGTCCCGGCGGGCAGCGCGGTGTCGGAACTCGTCGTCGTACCGCGCAGGGAGCCGTCCTGGCCCTGACCCGCCCGGCTCGCCCGCCCCGCCCCGCCGGCGGGGCGGTTCGCGTGCAGGGGCCGGCACCGTTCAGTCCTCGTACACAGCCGCATCGCCAGACGTCAGAGTATGAAAGCGACTCGGAGGGGCACCCGTGAGCTGCCGTCAGGACAGCGGCGGGCCGACAGGTCGCTCGGAGTCGGCCCGCCGGTGTCTCATCATCGGCGGAAGGAAGGTCGCTCTGATGACGCCGCCGACGACGTTCACCACGCTGACGACGCGGCCTCCGTGGGGACGAGCCGTCGTGACCGGAGGCGCCGGTTTCCTCGGCTCGCACATGTGCGAACGCCTGCTGGATGAGGGCGTCGAAGTCGACTGCGTGGACAACCTGTCATCCGGAGCGGCCGGCAATATCGGGCACCTGGCCGGTCGCCCAGTTTTCCGCTTCCTGGAGTACGACGTCTCGGAGCCCGGCTGGGTGGACGAGCTCGGCGGCTCCTACGACCTGGTCCTGCACTTCTCCTGTCCCGTTTCGCCGGCCGGCTGTCCGCGTCCTGCGCTGGAGACGCTCGACGCCGGCAGCCTCGGTACCCGCAATGCCCTGGCCATGGCCGACCGGGACGGCGCGCGGTTCCTGCTCGCTTCCACGTCCGAGGTCCACGGTGATCCGCTGGTGCGGTTCTCCGAGGTGCTGGCCACCGCGTACGTGAGAGACAGGGGGACCGACGCCGGAATCGTACGGGTGTCCAATACGTATGGTCCCCGGATGCGGGCAGACGACGGCCGAGCGGTGCCCACCTTCATCAACCAGGCGCTGGCCGGAGGACCGGTGAACATCGCGGGCGACGGCAGCCAGAAGCACTCCCTGTGCTACGTCGACGACACGGTCGAGGGCGTGCTGCTGGTGGCCGCCAGCCGGTCGGTGCGGCCGGTCGACATCGGTGGCGGTGACGAGACGACCGTCCTGGAGACCGCTCGCCGGGTGATCGACCTGACGGGCTCGGACGCGCGCCTGGAGTTCGTCGATCCCCCCTCCGGCGCTGTTGCTCCGGTGGAGCGTCGGCCCGACACGACCTTCGCCCGCGAGCTCTTCGGCTGGGTACCGAAGGTGACATGGGAAGAGGGGCTCGAGCGCACCGTCGCCCACTTCCTGAGCCGGCCCGAGGACGGACGGCCGACGCCGGAACCGTACGGGCGATCGCTGCGGAGTGCCTGAGCCCCTGCGTGGACAGCCGCGCTCGCCGCTGAACGCCTGCCAGAAGCGACGGCCGGGGCACAAGGCCCCGGCCGCCGTGGACGGAAGTCGGTCATTGACCGCCGAAGACGGCTTTGCTCACCTCGGCCGGGTTCTCGAACTTCTTCTTCCCGAGGTGGGAAATGCGCTCGGTGAGCTCCTTCGGGGCGCCGTTGTCCCGGGCGACCTTCGCAAGCTTTTTGGGGTCGGCCGGGTAGTCCGCACCGGACAAGGCTTTCTGCAGGTCAATGGGGCTGACATCTGCCATGGGGCCCTCCAGGTGGTGAGGTGTCGGGGCAGCTGCGGAATGCGCGCTGCCTTGTACGCCGACAACTCCCCGGAGTACCCGCGACCCGCCGGGCCAATCCCGCCCGAGCCGTGAGCCGTGAGCCGTGAGCCGCGAGCCCGAGCCGTGACGCCCACCGCGCCACCTCGGCCTCGCGGCAGAGCAGGGGCGCCGGCCGACAGCCGAGCCGACCAGGTCGATCGGCCGGCGGTGACCGGTGCCAGGGACCGGCGCAGGTCTTGTCTCAGTCCTTCTTCTTCCCGCGCCCCGTCAGCGCATCGCGCATCCGGTCCACCAGACCCGCTCCGGGCGCGAGGAGTTTGTTGGCCGGAGGCTTGGACGGCGCGGACGGGTGCGGCCGCGTCGGTGCCAGCTTCTTCGCCTGCCGGACCTTGTCGCCCAACTCGTCGAGGGACCCGGCGGGGGCCGCTTCGCGCAGCATGGGGAAGAGGTTCTCCTCCTCGTCGGCCACGTGCGAGCGGATCTCGTTCATCAGCATGCCGATGAGCCGGTCGAACTCGGCGTCGCCCGCCTCGCAGCTCTCCAGGTCCTTCATGATCTGCTCGGCCTTGGAATGGTCGTCGATCTCCTTGTCGGCCACCGTGTCCCCGTTGGGCAGGTACTCACGCACGGCCGGGTAGAGATAGGCCTCCTCGGCCACGGAGTGGCGTACGAGTTCCATGGTGGCCTGGTCGGCGTAGACCTTGCGGTCCTTGTCACCGGATGGCAGTGCCTCGATGCGGCCGAAGATCGCCTCGACCTCCCGGTGATCGGTCACCAGCTCGTTGATGACGTTTCCTTCGTGTCCCATGTCCAGTACCTCCAGTCCGGGTGCGGCGGCTGATGCTGTGCACACCGCCACGGCCTCCGGGTGCCCCTGCCCAGGGAGGGCTAACGCCTGCTCAGCCGAAGGTGCCGGCGGAGGTGGCAGCCGTCGTCGGCACCTCGTGGCTGTGCAGGTGATAGACGCTGAACGCCCTGCGAAGGACCGGCTGTGCGACGTTGCGGACCGGGATGCCCCCGCTGGTCATGCCGTGTTCCGTACCGGCGTGTGCGTGTCCGTGGACGGCCAGGTCCGCGCCCGCCGTGTCGATCGCCTCGGCCAGGAGGTAACTGCCGAGGAACGGATAGATCTCCGGGGGCTCGCCGGCCAGCGTGTCCGGCACGGGGGAGAAGTGCGTGAGCGCGATCCGCGTCCCGCAGCCCTGCCCGGCCAGTTCGTCGAGCGAGGCACGCAGACCGTCGGCGCAGCGGCGCGTGTACCGGATGAACTCCTTCATCAGCGGTTCGCCGAACTCGCTGCCGCTCCGGCCGACGAACCCGCCGCCGAAACCCTTCGTGCCGGCGACGCCGACGCGCGTGCCGTCGACCTCGACGACCGTTCCCTGCCCCTCGAGTACGCGCACACCCGCCTCGCGCAGAACGGCGGTGACCTCCTCCGGCTTCTCGTCGTGGTGATCGTGGTTGCCGAGCACGGCGACGACCGGTACGGGCAGACCGGCCACCTCCTGGGCGACCACACGCGCTTCCTCCGGCGTGCCGTGCCGGGTGAGGTCGCCGGCCAGGAGCAGAACGTCGGCACAGTCGGGCAGGGTGTCGAAGGCGGGCCTGAGCAGGCCCTGACTGTCGAGCCCCATGTGAATGTCCCCGACAGCCGCGACGCGGATCATGCCACCTCCTCGGGATGATCGGGAGCCGCGGCCTCGGCCACGACGATGTCGTAATGGACGGCCAGGCCGGCCAGTTCCTCGTCCACGGTGCGCAGAATCTCCTCGCGGCAGTGCGCGGTGGGCACGGTGCCGATGACCGCCACGGCCGATCCCCGTGTCTCGACACGCATGCCGAGTTCGCCCAGTTCCCCTGCGGCGAGCCGCTCCTGCAGATGGGCGATTCGGTACTCGACGTTGTTCTCGACGGCGTTGTTCCCGGCGGCTGCGGCGTCCGCCGTGGTCCTGGTACCAGCCGGGTCATGTCCGGCTCGGTCGTTCATCGATGTCCTCCCTGCGGTGCGATGACGTCGAGGCGCTCCAGCAAATAGAGGAAGGCGGCCGGCATCGGTGCGTCCCCGAACTCGCGGCGGATCCGTTCCCAGTCGACCTTCTCGCGCAGCAGCCGGGCGATCGGCAGGACGGCGCCGAAGTCGCAGTGGTGCTCGGAGAAGGCGGCGACCAGGCTCCGCAGCAGGTCGGTCGGTGCCAGGACCGGCATCTGTACGGAGTCCACCGACAGGTCCATCGCCCTGCCGAGCAGTTCCGTGCTGACCGGCTCATGGGCAAGGCCGAAGATGAGGTCCACGTCCTGCCCGAGACACTTGGCCTTCAGCAACCAGTCCTCGGGAGGCGCGTACACCGTCAGACCGGCTTCCTCCAGCGTGGCGGCGATCTCTTCGGCGTCCTCGGGCCTGATGCAGAAGTCGGCGTCGTGCTGGAGATTGCCCACCCCGCCGTGGGCGTACACGGCGACGCTGCCGGCGAGGGCGAAGTCGTGTCCGTGCCGCTTCAGGACGGCGGCGACCTGTTTCGTCGCTTCCAGGATCGCCTGATGGCGGTCGGGCGGAAGATCTTTTTCCGCGCGCACATCCTCCCGACGGGGCTCCTCGGCCGCTCCTCCCGCCAGATGCAGTTCGGTAACTGGGCGCCGCCCGTCGAGAGCGGCGTCATCCGCGTTCTGCGCCACTGCTGCTCCGTTTCCGGACGCCAGCCGCTGCATCCTCCGTGCATGTCGGCCGTCTCCGACGATCCCTGCTCCGGACACCACCGGTACCCAGCGCATCGACTTCGACTCAGCCCTGCTGCTCCTACGAGTACCGCCTGGCCCGCAGCGGAATCACGCGGTGCGTCCCCGGCGGCCGGCGCCGTCCGGCTCGTGGTGGGCGCTGATGGCGTTACGGGTCTCCACCGCGCCGCGGATCAATCCCTGCCGCCGCTCGAAGTGAGGGAGAACGTGATGTTTACCTTCTGCGGGTCGGGGAGACACGGATGCTGTGCCGCGGTCCCGCCCTTTGTCGTGAGGGAGCTGACGGGGCACGGCGTCGGAGTCGCTCTCCGCCGACGGCTCGCGACCGCGGCACACCACGCAGCTGCGGCACGCCACGCAGCTTCCGAGTCCGGACGGAGCATTCGTCCGGCGGCCGCGCACCTATCCGTCTATATCGCTCCATAACTGTCCGGCTGGTCGTATTCGTCCGCTGCCCATGGTGGGGAGTCGCGTGATGAGTGATATCCGGAGTTCCGCCGCAGGAGCGGTGCAGCACGGCGGCAGGCTTCGCACGGAGCTGCTCGGCATCTATCTCAACGACCACTTGGCGGGAGCAATCGTCGGTACCCGGCGCGCCCAGCACATGGTCACCACGCTGCAGGGCTCCGAACTCGCTGAAGCGTTGGAACCCATCGCCGGCGAGATCGCACAGGACCGGGCGAGCCTGCTGGACATCATGAGGCGGCTCGGTGTTCCGGCGCGGCGTTACAAGGTCTATGCGGGGCAATTGGTCGAGACGGTGGGCCGCCTGAAAAGCAATGGCCGTCTGATACGTCGCTCTCCGCTCACCTCGGTGGCGGAGCTGGAGTTCCTTCGCCTGGGAGTCGAAGGAAAAGCCGCCGGATGGCGGACCCTGCGCCGGCTCTCCGGGAGTGACGAGCGCCTTGACCAGCAAGGACTCGACGAGCTGCTGGAAAGAGCCCAACGACAACTGCGGACGCTGGAGGACCTGCGCCTGAGGGAGGCACAGACAGTGTTCCGGACGACGTGACACATGGTTCCGGCTGCGAGCACCGTCAGCCGGACCTGGGTCCTTCAGCCGGCCAGCGGGTAGTGGCAGGCGGCCTGGCGGCCTGAGACCGTCCGGGTGAGCCGGGGACGTTCCATCGCGCAGCGCTCGCGGGCGTACGGGCAGCGGGTGTGGAACGTGCAGCCGGTCGGCTTGGTCACCGGGTTGGGCACTTCGCCGGTGAGGATGATGCGTTCCCTGCGCGGCGCGTCCGCACCGCCGCCCGCCTCGCCGACACCGTCGTCGATCTCCGGGACCGCGGACATCAGCGCCTGGGTGTAGGGGTGGGCGGGAGCCGCGTACAGCGTTTCCGTCTCGGCGAGCTCGACGATCTCGCCCAGGTACATGACGGCGATCCGGTCCGAGACATGGCGGACCACGCCGAGGTCGTGGGCGATGAAGACGTACGTCAGCCCGAACTCGTCCTGGAGATCGGCGAAGAGGTTGAGCACCTGGGCCTGGATCGACACGTCGAGCGCGGACACTGGTTCGTCCGCGACGATCAGCTTTGGAGAGGTGGCCAGTGCCCGGGCGATGCCGATGCGCTGGCGCTGGCCGCCGGAGAACTCGTGCGGATACCGGTCCAGGTGCGCCGAGGCAAGGCCCACGACGTCGAACAGCTCGGCCACCCGGCGCCGGACCGCGGCGCCGTCCCCGTACCGGTGGATGAGCAGCGGCTCGGCCACGATGTCCCCGGCCCGGCGCCGCGGGTTGAGTGAGGCCTGCGGGTCCTGGAAGACCAGCTGCATGCCCGGACGTACGCGGCGCAGACGGCGCGCCGACAGCGTGGTGATGTCCTGGCCGTCGAACTCGACCCGGCCGCTCGTGATGTCGGTGAGCCTGACCAGGCAGCGGCCGAGGGTGGACTTGCCGCAGCCGGACTCGCCGACGATGCCGAGCGTCTCCCCGCCGCGCACCTCCAGCGACACTCCGTCCACGGCCCTCAGTACTCTCCGGGGCCGGGCGAGCGAGTCCGCGCGCAGGGGGTAGTGCTTGGCGACGTCCGAAGCGCGCAGCAGCACGTCGCCGCCCGGCCCGGCATGGTTGTTCGCCGCCACGATCTCCTGCGCTGTCACGGCGCCGCCTCCCTGTCTGCGTCCACCTTGTTCGCCCTTTCTGCCTTTTCTGCCTTTTCCGCGTTGTCCGCCTTGTTCGCCCTGGCCGGCGCGGGTCCGGTACCGCCGGCGCCGGCATCGGCGTCCGTCTCCGCGGTCGCACCGGCCCCGGTCGCCGCCGCCCGCGCCGCAAGCCGCAGCGACGCACGGTCACCGGGCGACAACCAGCAGGCATCGCGGTGCGTGAAGTCGGCGGGCGCGGCGGAGAGTTGGGGGCGTTCCTCGCACCGGTCGTGACGCAGCCGGCAGCGTGGCGCGAACGCGCATCCCTCCGGCAGGCTGTCCGGCGATACGGGCACGCCCGCGATGGTGGGCAGCCGCCGCAGCCGGGGCCCGCCGACGCGGGGCACCGAGTCGAGCAGCCCCCAGGTGTACGGGTGCCGCGGACCGTGGAACACCGCCTGGCGCGGGCCTTCCTCGGCCGCCCGGCCGCCGTACATGACCAGCACCCGGTCGGCGATCTCGGAGACCACGCCCATGTCGTGGGTGATCAGCACCACGGCGGAGCCGCGCGCGTTGAGCTCCCGCATCAGGTCGAGGATCTGCGCCTGGATGGTCACGTCCAGTGCCGTGGTGGGTTCGTCGGCGATCAGCAGCGCGGGCGAGCAGGCGAGAGCCATCGCGATGACCGCACGCTGCCGCATGCCGCCGGAGAACTCGTGCGGGTAGGCGTTCACCCGCGAGGCGGCGTCGGGGATGCCGACATCGGACAGCAGCCCGACCGCGCGTGCGTGCGCCTCCTTCCGGGACACCTGCTCGTGGGCCCGTATCTGCTCGGCGATCTGCCAGCCCACGGTGTACACGGGGGTGAGCGCGGTCATCGGGTCCTGGAAGACCATGGCGATCTCCCGGCCCCGTACCGCACGCATCTGTTTGTCGGGGAGAGTGAGCAAGTCGCGGCCGCGGAAGAGGACTTCGCCCGAGACGGTCACGTTCGGGTTGGTCAGCAGCCGCAGCACGGCCAGCATCGACACGCTCTTGCCCGAGCCCGACTCGCCCACGACGCCCAGGATTTCGCCGGGGGCAACCGAGAGGGAGAGGCCGTCGACGGCCGTGACGCGGCCGCGGCGAGTGCGGAACGAAACCCTCAAGTCGCGTACGTCCAGCAGGAGTTGGTCGGACATGGGGTCGGACAAGTGGTCAGACATGGCGGGCCCTCGGATCGAGTCGCGCGTACAGGATGTCCACCAGCGCGTTGGCGAGGACCACGAAGAACGCCGCGTACAGGACGGTCCCCATGATCACGGGCAGGTCCAGGTTCTGCAGCGCGTCAAAGGTGAGCTTGCCGATGCCGGGCAGTCCGAAGACCACCTCGGTGAGCAGGGCGGCGCCACCCACGAGCGCACCGAAGTCCAGGCCGAACAGCGAGACGATCGGGATGAGCGAGCAGCGCAGCGCGTGCCGGACGAGGATCCGCCGCTCGGACAGGCCCTTGGCCCGCGCGGTGCGAACGTAGTCCTCGTTCAGCGCGGTGACCACTTCACCGCGCAGCAGCCGGGCGTAGATCCCGGCGTACAGCAGTGACAGGGTCAGCCACGGGAACAGCAGATGCAGCGCCCACTGGCCGGGGTTCTGGCTCAGCCCGACGTATCCGGGTGGCGGGACCCAGGAGAACACCGTGCCGTGCAGCTGTTTCTGGGTGATCAGGTTGACGACCTCGCCGAGCCAGTAGGCGGGCAGCGACACGCCGACCACCCCGACCAGCATGATCAGCGGGTCGACGGCCGTGCCGCGCAGCGTCGCCGCGGCCGTGCCCATGAGGATGCCGACCGCCATCCAGATGACCGCCGCTCCCACCACCAGCGAAAGCGTCACGGGCATCGCCTGCACGATCTGCGGGATGACGCGGGCTCCTCGGTTGACGAACGACTCCAGATCACGGTCGATCAGCAGGTGTCGCATCATCAGCAGGTACCGGATCGGAAGTGGCCGGTCGAGCCCGAAGGAGTGCCGCACCTGGGCCAGCGTGGCCGGGTCGGCGTTACGGCCCGCGATGCGCGCCGCGGGATCGACACCGGGCGTGGCGAAGAAGATCAGGAACACCAGCACACTGATCGCGAACATGACCAGGAGCGCCGAGACGAAGCGCCGGGCGGCGAAGTACAGCATCCGTCACACCCCTCCCCGCAGCCGGGCGCTCGGGTCGAGCGCGTCCCGCACGCCGTCCCCCAGGACGTTGAGTGCCGCCGTGGTCAGCGCGATCAGCAGGCCAGGGGCGATCGTCACGGCGGGCCGGGTGTAGAGCAGTCCCAGGCCGTCCTCGATGATCGTGCCCCAGCTGGCGTCGGGCGGCTGGACCCCGACGGACAGGAAGGACAGAGCCGACTCGGTGAGCATGGCCAGCGCGGTCATCAGCGGTACGAAGACGATCGCCGTGGGCAGGACGTTCGGCAGCACCTCCCGGCGCATGACGCGCAGGGTGGGCGCGCCGGAGCCGATGGCCGCCTGGATGAACTCCTTGTTGCGCAGCACCAGCACCTGGCCGCGCAACGGGCGGGCTACGTACGGCACATAGATCGCCGCGATGATCACGACGGGCAGCCACAGGCTCCCCGCGTCCACGGTGACCGGCCCCAGGCGCAGGCCGTTGGTGAGCAGCACCACCGACAGGCAGATGGCCAGCAGGTACACCGGGAACGCCCAGATGACGTCCAGGACCCGGGAGATGACGGCGTCCACGACGCCGCCCGCATAACCCGCGAGGACTCCGACGGCCGTGCCGACGACGCAGGTCAGCAGGGCCGCCGCGACGCCGATGAGCAGGCTGGTGCGGCCGCCGTACAGCAGGCGTGCCATGACGTCGCGGCCCTGGTTGTCGGCGCCGAGGAAGTAGTGCGCCATGTCCCACGTGGGGCCGATGGGTGTGACGCCGAGCCCGAGACCGGTGCTGCTGGGGGTGAGCACCGGCACGGTCCTGCCGTCCACGACCGTGGTGCCGGAGACATGGGACTGGAACGGGTCGGTGTGGGCGATGTGGTCCGCGTACAACGGCGCGCACAGGCTCACCGCGACGACGACGAGCAGGACGATGGCCGCGGCCACCGCCGACCTGTTGCGCAACAGGTCGGCGGCGGCCGTCCGCCAGGGGCCCGGCGAGCGCCGGGCCGCAGTGGTGGTCGACAGGGGCACGGTGCGGCTCACTTCACCCACAACTGCCCGACGAGCATGTAGAATTGCTTGCTGAACTGGTAGTTGCCGACGCGCTTCGACGTGAAGTCGATGATCTTCGGGTTGATCAGCGGGACGACCGGCGACTTCGTCATGATGTCCTGGTCGATCGTGCCCCACTCGTTGTCGGCGCTCTTCTGATCGGTCTGCCCGGTCTTGAGTGCCGCCTTCATCCTCGCGTCGATGCCCTTGTCGCAGAACCCGGAGATGTTGATGCTCGAGTCGCTGCCGGGATGGAACGAGGCACAGGACAGCAGCACGTTGAGGAAGTCGGAGGCCGCCGGATAGTCCTGGTACCAGGACGTCAGGGCCAGCTGCACCTTGTTCTTGGTGTTCTGGATGTAGGTGAACTGGATGTTCCCCGACAGCGGCTTGAGCGTGGCCTTGTAGCCGAGCTGGTTGAGCAGGCTCTGCAGATACTGGCCGATCGACTTGTTGACCTCGTCGTCGCTCACGACGATGCCGATCTCCTGCCCCGCCGTGCCGGACTTCTTGACCAGTTCCTTGGCCTTGGCCAGGTCCGGGGCCGACCAGGTCTTGTCCCCGTCCTTGGAGTACTGGCAGGAGTCGACGTGTCCGGGGAAGCCGGGCGGCAGGATGGTGCACGCGGGAGAGGCGAGGTTCTTGCCGCCGTACAGCCGGACCACGGCCTCCCGGTCGACGGCCCAGTTGATGGCCTGACGCGCCAACTCGTTGTCGAACGGCGCCATGTTGACGTTCAGCGTCACATACCAGAACGCGGTCAGCGGATTGACGTGCGCCTGGGAGGCGTACTCGGTGCCGATCTCGTTCAGGCGGTCGGCGGGCGGCGGGTCGTACATCCAGTCGGCCTCGCCGTTCTGGACGGCGGTCACCTCGGACTCGACAGTCTGGCCGAAGGTGTAGTCGATCTTGTCGGGGTAGCCCTGGGGCTGCCCGTCCCGCGACCACTCCTTGAAGTGCGGGTTGCGCACCAGCTTCAGCGCCCGGTTGGGGTCGTACGAGGCCGCCATGTACGGGCCGGTCGTCGGCAGCGGTTTGGTACCGGCGTCCTTGGCCGGCGAGTCCTTCGGCACCACGCTGGCGTGCGGCACTGCCAGCTTGTAGGGGAGCTCCGGGTCCGCAGTGGTGAGATTGACGGTCACCGTACCGGCCGAGGCGTCACCGACGACGCCCTTGTCGAGGGTGCAGTCCGCGGGCTTCTTGATGCAGGCGTCCGCCCCGACGATGCCGTTGTAGAAGGTGCCCGCCGTGGGGCTGGAGACCTTGAAGATGCGCTGGAAGGACGCCACCACGTCGTCGGTGGTCACGGGTTTCCCGTTGGAGAACTTGATGCCCTTGCGCAGCGTGAAGGTGTACGTTTTGCCGCCGTTGGTCACCTTGGGCATGGCCGCGGCCAGGTCAGGTACGACGGTGAACGACTGCTGGCCGCCGGTCTTCTTGAACGCCAGCAGACCGTCGTACATCGACTGGTACAACTGCCAGTACTGAAGGGTGTAGTTCACCTGCGGGTCGAAACTGCCCGCGGCCGCGTGGGCGACGAGACGCAGGGTGCCGCCCTTGTGCTCGGGCTGGAAGGCGGACGACCCGGCCCCCGAGGAAGACGCGGTCGGGTCGGACGAGGCGCCGTCGTCGGAGGACGAGCAGGCGGCCGCGGTGAGGGCGAGGGCGGTGGTGACGGCGGCGAGGGCTGTGCGGTGTCTGGTGCTCCGGGGCATCGGAGGGCTCCCGTCAGTCGGTGGAGTCGAGGAAGGCGCCGACGACCTGGAGGTACAGCTCCTCCTCCTCGACGTGCGGCATGTGGCTGGACTGCTCGAAGATCTCCCAGCGGACGTCCCGGACACGGTCCGCGTACGGCTGGACAGTGGCGGGAGTGGCTTCGTCGTACCGTCCGGAGACGAGCAGGGTGGGCACGTCGATCAGGTGGAGGCGGTCGATGACCGACCAGTCCTTCATGGTGCCGATCACATGGAACTCATTGGGCCCGTTCATGGTGTGGTACACCGTCGGGTCGGCCGCGACGTTGGCCCAAGTGGCCTCCACCTCGGGCGGGTTGGGGACGACCCGGCAGACATGGCGGTCGTAGAAGACTTTCTCGGCGGCCCGATAGTCGGGGCTGTCGGTGGTGCCGGCCGCCTCGTGCTCGTCCAGGATCCGCCGTACCTCGGGCGGCAGAGCGGCCCGTAGTCCGCTCGCCGCCGACAGCCAGAGCTCCATGGAGGCGGGGGAGTTCGCGATGACCAGGCCGCGCAGCCCGGCCGGGCGGCGCACGGCGTGTTCGGCGGCGAGCATGCCGCCCCACGACTGGCCGAGGAGGTGGTAGGCGTCGGCGATGCCCAACGCCTTGAGGAGATGGTCGAGTTCGTCGAGGAAGAGCTGGACGGTCCAGAAGTCGGCGCCCTTGCCGGGCAGATGGGTGGAGTGTCCGATGCCGAGTTGGTCGTAGTGCACCACTTGGCGGCCCTGCTGGGCGATGCCCGCGATGCGCAGCGTGTAGTCGTGACCGGCACCGGGTCCGCCGTGCAGAACGACCAAGGGCGTCCTGCCCGGCTCGCCCGTCGTCCGGTACCAGGTGGACCAGCCGTTGAAGTCGACGGTTCCGGTGTGGTTCGGTTCGGGGATCGCCACGGGAGATCCTCCCGGACCGGCCTGAAGCAGTCGGTCCATGTCTGAAAAGAGGTGAGTGTGACGCGGATGGCTGACATACTCATTGGGTAAATGCTCAGTCCACAAGACCTTTTATGGGTGCCCGAACAGAAGTAACCGCCTGTTTACGTGTCCGGCATCCGTGATCGACCCCGGGAGGACAGCTGACATCCGCACCTGACTCATCCGAGCCGACGCCGCAGGACGAGTTCTCCCGAATGCTCGACCGCGTCCTCCACGGCGGCGCTCCCTCGCCTGAACTGCGCCCGGTGCGCGTGGCCTCGGCGGTCGACGAGGTCTCCGACCGGCTGCTCACCGCGATCGCCGTCGGAGACTTCCTGCCGGGGGAGCGGCTGCCGGTCGAACGCGAGCTCACCCGGCTGCTGCGGGTGAGCCGCCCCACCGTGCGCGAGGCCGTCGGACGTCTCCAGGCCGTGGGCGTCATCGAGATCCGCCGCGGCCGCAACGGCGGAGCGTTTGTACGCGACAGCTGGACCGAGTCCTCCGGCGCGGCGGTGCGCCGTACCCTGCTGCCCCGATGGGAGCAGTTCGAGCAGCTCTTCGATCTGCGCGGCCTGGTGGAGGGCATGGTGGCAGCGACGGCCGCCCGACGCCGACGGCCCGAAGACCTCGATCCGATGCGCGACGCCCTGACCGCCTACCTGTCGGCGCGCAACCCCCGCGAGGAGCAGAACGCGGACAGCGCGTTCCACCAGAGCGTCTGCGGGGCCACCCGCAATCCGCAGATCACCATGCTCAGCCGGGATCTGCTGGCCCGGATCAGCCTCGGCTTCCCGGTCGAACCCTGGGGCAAGGGCGAGCGGTCCCACTTCCACCAGGGCGGCGAAGACCACAAGGCCCTGTACGAGGCCATCGCGGCGGGCGAGCCCGAGCGCGCGGAGGAGATCGCCCGGAATCACTTCACGATCAGCGCCGACATGATCCGTGACGTACTGGCGCGAGTACGGGCAACGGAACGGCCCTGACCGCCGGGCGCGGTTGAGTGGACGCCCCCGTCCGGGGAGCGCAGTTCGAGCTGGTCGCCGGCGAGCCGGTGCAGGCCCCAGCCGCGAGCAGTCCGCAGATCAGCGATGTCGCGGGAAGTGGCGCAGGCCGACTGTGATCGCGCCCACCACTTGTACCTCGATCGGAGTGCCACCGGGAGCCTGGGCCATCATCGACCGCGCGGCCCAGAAGATCCGCCGCCAGGAGCAGGGCGGTGAGTACGTCGCCGCCCGGCTCACCGCGCTCGGCGCTCTGCGGCTGCGGCCCGGCAGCGACCCGGCCCTGTGGCTGCGCGAGGCCCTGACCGCAGTCGGCGCCCGCAACCTCCGGCACTGCGGGCGCACCGCTACGTGTTCCGGCTCGGCCGATCCTGCCGCGAGCCGGAGGAGACCGAGCTCGGCCTCCCCGCCCTGTGGCCCTACCTCGAGCAACCCGAGGCCGAGCCCACAGCCGCCTGGGCGAAGGCCCCGGCACAGCCGTCGCCTTGGACTGCGCGCCGCCCGGTGCACCCAGTCCCACCGCCCACTCTCGACTCACTGAAGCTGACATGCCTTCGCGTCCCGCCAACTGCCCGCTCAGCACCCCCGATTGGACCTCCTACGATCTCGTCGCACCCCAGCTGTCCGGCGGCAAGGACAGCGCGGTCATGATGGCCGTGTTCATGGAAGGCGCCCGGACCGTCGGCGTAGCCGACAGCGTCATCTCGTACCACGCCGGCCTCGGTGTGCTGGAGTGGCCGCCCGTGGTCTTCGGCGGCATCCGCTACCCGGGGATGTGGGACGTCAGGACGCCGCGGCGCGGAAGACGCTGGGGCTCAGGCCCCGATGGCGTTTGAAGGCGGCGCTGAAGCCGAAGGCATCGGCGTAGCCGACAGACCTGGCGATCTGAGCGATGGCGAAGTCGGTGTCGGACAGGAGTGCCTCGGCCTCGTCCATGCGGCATTCGGTGAGGTACGTCAGCGGCGGGCGGCCCATCACCTCGGTGAAGCGTTTGGCGAACAGCGCCCGGGAGACGCCGGATTCGGCGGCGAGCGCCGCTACCGTCCACGTCTGGGAGGGCCGGGCGTGGAAGGCTTGGAGGGCGGGGGCGAGGATCGGTTCGGCCAGGCCGCGATACCAGTCGGGGGCGTCCGGTCCTGCCTGCTCGAACCAGGTGCGCAGCGTGCACACGAGGGCCCAGTCCAGGAGTCGGTCCATCAGCGCCTGCGAGCCGGCCGAACGCAGGGCTGCGTCGGCGGCGGCTGTCTCCAGCCAGGCGCAAACCTCGGTGTCCTCGTTGACCACCAGTACGGGTGGCAGGGCGCGCAGCAGTCGTTGATGGCGATGGCCCGATGCGCGGTAGGCGCCCACGATCAGTGCGGTCGCTCCGTCCGGATCGTTGCCCCAGCGGATGCCGCCGAGGTCCTGGGCGGTGCATGAGGCATCCTCTGTGAAGCAGGCGATCTCGTACTCGACGTGTGGGCGGTTGCAGGAGGTCGGCCGATCCGCCAGGTGAAACAGGTCGGGGCCGCGCACGATGGCCGTGTCGCCGACGCCGACCGCTTGTTCGGTGCCGTCGGGCAGCAGCAGGGTGCCGCCGCCACGCAGCACGCTCACCATGGTGAGCGGGGCGCTGTCGGCGAAGCGGATGGTCCAGGGCGCTTCCAGCACGGCGTGACTGACGACCGAGCCCTCGGCCCGGATGCCACTGAGCAGAGAACTCAAAGGATCCACGAGCGCCATCGTAGACGAACTCCTATGCAGCGGAGCGTTTCTCCCATGGATCATCCAATGGATCACGGGTGTACTGGACTGGAAGAACCGACCGAGACCAGCCAGGAGAGACCATGTCGCACCTCGACAGCGCAGCCGGAACCGCCCTTGTGGTCATCGCACATCACCGCACCGATTCCCTCACCGCGCACACCGCCCGCCGTACCGTTGCGCAACTCGAGAGCGCCGGATACGTCGTCGACCTCCTCGACCTGCACGCCGAGGGATTCGACCCGCGGATGAACGTGGCGGACCAGCCTGACTGGGGCAACCGGGAGAAGCCGTACTCGGATGAAGTCCGGGCTCATATGCAGCGCATTCTCGACGCCGATGTCGTCGTCGCCGTGTTCCCCGTGTACTGGCAGAGCGTGCCCGCCCTCCTCAAGGGCTGGATCGATCGCGTGTGGAACTACGGATTCGCCTACGGTCGCAGCAAGCCTCGCCTGGCGGGCAAGCGCATGCTGTGGCTGGGCCTGGCCGGTGCCACCGCCGACGACCCCATCGTGGAGGGAATGCAGGCCGTGCTGGAGACCAACCTGAGTGAGGGCATCGCCTACTACTGCGGGTTCTCCCACTCCTCCGTCGCCCTGCTCCCCGACGCCGAGGAGCGCCCTCAGCGCATCGACGCCGAGGGCAATCTGCTGGTCGGCGACGCGGTCGCGGGAGCCGAGCGCGAGGCGCAGTACACCGAGTTCGACCGCCGCACGGGGAAGGCCGTGGAAGGGTTCCTTGCGGCGGAGCCGGTGGCGGCCTGAGGGACACGACAGCGGCGGCGTTGCAGGCCGGTGCCCGGTCGATGCTTGGCCCGCAACGCTTCCGAGCACACCACGGTCTGCAACACCAGCCGCTACGGCAGACGCCGAGGCACTGGGCGGGGACCGGATGCACCCACGCCCGCAGGCCCAAGGGCCGAGGCCGGACGGGGCACCTCGACAGCTGCATCGGCCATCGGAACCACCCGAGCATGCCCGCTGACCAGGCTGCCGCACCGCGAAACTCCAAGATCCCCGATCTATAGGAGTTTCAGAGTCAAGCTCAGGCCGGTCCCGCCCCCGCCTTCCAGCGCTGGTCGTCGTCGTCGCCGTCGGCCGGGTCGAGGTCGAGCCTGTCGCCGCCTTCCAGGGTCAGTGCGTGGTCCGGGGCGATGGCCGGGCGGATGACACCCGTGCCGTCCACCGTGAACTGAAGGTTCTCGCCGTTGCTGCTGTCGAGCGAGTCGCAGTCCCAGATGCCGAGACCGTCACTGACGGAGTCCCGGCTGTCCAGGCAGAAGTCCGGGTCGGCGTACGACTGGAGGGCACCCCGGGCGGTGTCGACGCGCCAGCGCTGGGTTTCTGATGAGGAGCAGTCTGCGGCGATGACGTCCGTACCGTTGTCGAAGTCGCCGTTCTCGACGTCCAGGCACACGTTCGTGGCGACGTTCACCACCTGGGCGTACGAGCCGTCCGGCGGCTGGGGCCCGGGGGGCTCGGTACGCGTCGGCGTCGGGCTCGGAGTACGCGTGGGCGTCGGGCTCGGGGAGGCGGGCCGCGTCGACTTCGTCGGCCCGGGGGACTCGACCGTACGGGACGGGGACGGGGACGGGGA
>NZ_JAAKZY010000117.1 GCF_011045015.1 Streptomyces scabichelini
CCGCACCACCCCGTCCACCCCCGCCAGCAACACCGGCGTCGAGGCCCCGCCGAGGTCCCGCACAGCCGCCAGGTCGCCGTCCGCCAAGTCCGCCAAGGACTCGGCCTCGCTCACCACCGCCGCCGCCTCCAGCGACTTCGCCCCCGACGCCACGGCCATGGCGACTGCGGTCTGCAGGGCACTGAGCCGCAGGGAGGGCAGGGCGACGGTTCCGGCGACGTACGTACGGCCGGTCTCGTCGCGTACGGCCGCCCCCTCGGGCACACCGTTGCGGGCCCTCGCGGAACGGGCCAGGGTGACGATCTTGCGGTCCTCGGGATCAAGGGTGTCGGTCATGCCCTGAGCATACGAAGACCTGGGCGTACGAAGAGCCGGTGGGGCCGGAAGGGGGCCAGCTCGCAGCTCCGAGCTCCCAGCTCCCAGCTCCAGGCCAGGCTCCGGTGGCCCAGGTCAGGCCCCGGTGGCCCAGGTCGGCCTGTGGTGCACGGGCACCAGGGCGCGTGAGCGACTGGTCCGGGTGCACCAGGGGAAGACGGCGGCGGCGGACGATGCCCGGCGGGGCGCCGGAGGGAAGTGTGGGAGGCGCGTGAATCTCGCGCATTCCCCCTTTGCCCAACGGTGTCTGGAGTGATCAACAGGTGTTGCAATCGACGCCTACGTCCGAAGCTGTGGCGTCCCCGGTCCGCATCGGGAGACTGTCGATCGGTGCCCTCGGCATCTTGGCCCTCGCCCTCGGCACCCTGCAGACGGTGGTGGAGCCCGCGCTCCCGCAGCTGCAACGTGAACTGGAGATCAGCCCTGGCGAAGGGGCATTGATCGGCAACGCTTTCCTCATCACCGGCGCGGTCGTCGCACCCGTCGCAGGCAAACTCGGCGACCGCTACGGCGGGAAGCGGGTGCTTGTCTGGCTGATGGCCGTGGTCGCGGCCGGTGGTCTGCTGGCCAGTCTTGCGCCGAACCTGCCGGTGTTGCTGCTCGGTCAGGTCCTGCAGGGCGCCATGGTGGGCGCGCTGCCCCTCTCGTTCATCCTGGTGCGCAAACACCTCTCGCCACGAGAGTCACAGGTGGCGATAGGGGTGGTCATGGGGCTGTTCACGGGCGGCGGCATGGTGGGAACGGTGATTCCCGGGCCGATCGCGGAAAGCCTGTCCTGGCATTGGATGTTCGCGCTGCCGACGATCGCGGTCATCGCGACGACACTGGTCGTGACTCAGCTGATGCCGCATGATCCGCCGGTCCAACCGGACAACAGGATCGACTGGCCCGGCGTGGTTCTGCTGAGCGGCACGCTGCTCACGTTCATGCTCGGGCTCGTGAAGGTGACGGGCTCCGGACTGCCGCCACTCGCGATCGGAGCCATCGCGGTGGGCGTGGCCGCCCTCGCGACCGGATGGGTCGCCGTCGAGCGCCGGGCAGCCTCGCCGATGATCGATCTGCGCATGCTGGCAAAGCCCGCGATGTGGAATGCGTGCGTACTCACCTTCATCATCACCATCAGTTCCGGGATGGTGCTCTATCTGCTCCCGCAGCTGTTCGGAGTACCGGGCGACGGGTACGGCTTCGGAGCCGACACCACCGACATCGGACTGTTCCTGCTGCCCGGCGCCATCGCCGGGTCGGTGAGCGATTCGGTCGGCGGGATCGCGACGCGGCGTTTCCATCCGCGTGCCGTGGTCGCCGTGGGCGCCGTCGTCACGGCGGCCACCCTGATCGCCCTGGCGTCGCTGCACAGCGCGGAATGGCAGCTCGTCCTCGCGAAGGTGCTGACCGGGTTCGCCGCGGGTGTCGCCAGCACGGCGTTGCTGGCCGGCACCGCCACCGCCGTCGAGACCAAGGACACCGGCATCGCCACCAGCCTGCTCGTGGTGACGCGCGTGGTCGGCGTCGCCCTGGGCGCCCAGATCGGCGGCGCGATCCTCGACGCCGGGGCCGACCCGTCGGGCCTGCCGCCCGAATCGGCCTTCGTCACGGGTTTCGTCGTCGCCGGCCTCGTCGCCGCACTGTCACTGCTCTTTGTCCGTATCACGAAGAAAGGAGTCCAGGCATGACACCAGGCATGACACCTAACGGTCTGTCGATGGACGTGAGTACTCCCGCGAAGCGCAAAATTCTGATCTCCGGGGCCAGTATCGCCGGACCCGCGCTGGCGTACTGGCTGCATCGGTCCGGATTCGCGGTCACCGTGGTGGAGAAGGCGGGCGCACTTCGCGCCGGTGGTTACCCGATCGACATCCGCGGTACCGCGATCGAGGTGGTCCGGCGGATGGGGATACTGCCGCAACTCCGGGACGCGCACATCGACTCGCTTCGCTGCACCTTCCTCAACGCCGATGGCAGCACACTGGCCTCGCTCAGCCCGAGCGCCGTTGCCGGCAGTGTCGAGGGACAGGACCTCGAGGTGCGTCGTGGGGATCTGGCCACGGCTCTCTACGCGATAGTTCGCGACGACGTGGAATTCGTGTTCGACGACTCCATCGACACCCTCGACCAGTCGGAACAAGCGGTCGACGTTACTTTCCACAGTGGTCAACAGCGCACGTTCGACCTGGTAATCGGCGCCGACGGTATGCACTCACGTACCCGGGAGTCGCTGTTCGGCCCCGAAGAGCAGTTCCACCGCTACCTCGGCTACTGCTTCGCCATATTCACCATGCCGAACACCTTCGGGCTCTCCCGCGAACTCATGTTGTGGAACACCCCGGGGAAAGCCGCGGCTCTCTACGCCGTCGGGGACAACGACGAGCTGCACGCCTTCCTGAACTTTCACCAGCCAGAACCGCCGTTCGACGCCCTCCGGAACCCCGACGCCCAACGGGACCTGATCGCCACGGTCTTCGCAGGCGCGGGATGGGAGGTCCCCGGCATGGTCGACGCCATGCGCGACGCGGATGACCTGTTCTTCGACACGGCCGGTCAGATCCGCATGCCCCACTGGTCCAGCGGCCGCGTCGCGCTCGTCGGCGACGCCGCGTACGCACCCTCGTTCCTGACCGGACAAGGCTCGAGCCTCGCGTTGGTCGGTGCCTACATGCTCGCCAACGCCCTGGCCACGAACCGGGACCACCCGGACCACCGGGACCACACTGCGGCCTTCACCGCCTACGAACGCGACGTTCGCGAGTTCGTAGCGATGAACCAGGCACTGGTCGACAAGGGTGCGGCCACGCTCTTCCCCACCACGGCACGGGCCCTGGAACAACGCAACACCATGCTGCGTGACCTCGACACCATGCCCTCCGCGACAGCACGACCGGCCCACTCGGCCCTCGCGCTGCCTGGGTTCGCCCCGGTGCCCTGACCCTGCCGTGACCCCTTGCTATGGTGCGCCGATGTCATCGATCAAGCAGTTCCAAGTCACCTTCGACTGCGCGGAACCTGAGCGCGTCGCTAGCTTCTGGTGCGAGGTGTTGGGGTACGTCGCACCGCCGCCGCCGGAGGGCTTCACCACGTGGGACGAATTCAACAGCTCCCTGCCTCCTGAGGACCGGGACTCATGGTTCGCCTGCAAGGACCCCTCAGGCGTCGGCCCGCGGCTGTACTTTCAGCGCGTGCCCGAAGGCAAGGTCGTCAAGAACCGGGTGCATCTCGACGTGCGGGCCGGCACCGGGCTCGTGGGTGAAGAGCGCCTGGCCACGCTCGAGGCCGAGTGCGCACGACTGGTCGCCCTCGGCGCGACACACGTACAAACGCTGTATGCCGATGAGGACAACGAGTCGTGCATCGTGATGCAGGACGTCGAGGGCAACGAGTTCTGTCTCGACTAGGGCAATAGGCGGTCGGTGCCGCCGTCGGGGGCGGCGTGGGCCAGGCCTGTTCGGTAGGCGATGACGACGAGTTGGGCCCGGTCGCGGGCCTCCAGCTTCGTCATGGCGCGCTGCACGTGAGCGCGGACGGTGAAGGGGCTGAGGAACATCCGCTCGGCGATCTCCTGGTTGGACAGGCCCGTCGCGACCAGGGCCACCATCTCGCGTTCGCGCGGGGTGAGCACGGCGAGCTGTTCGGGGTCGTGCGGCGGGGCCTCGTCCGGTGTGGCCAGGAAACGGGTGACCAGGGAGCGGGTCGCGGCGGGGGACAGAAGAGTGTCGCCGTCGGCGATCGTACGCACGGCGTGCAGCAGGTCCTCGGCTCCGATGCCCTTGCCGATGAA
Source organism: Streptomyces scabichelini (assembly GCF_011045015.1). Classification (GTDB taxonomy): domain Bacteria; phylum Actinomycetota; class Actinomycetes; order Streptomycetales; family Streptomycetaceae; genus Streptomyces; species Streptomyces scabichelini. Next base: position 4,148 of record NZ_JAAKZY010000117.1, read on the forward strand.
GCCGCCGGCCCCCGCGCGCAGCGCCTGAGCGACGTACTCGTCGGTCTCGTACGTGGTGAGGATCAGGATGCGGCTGGCGCGCAGTTCCGGGTCCGCGCAGATCTCCGATGTGGCGGTGAGACCGTCCATCTCGGGCATACGGATGTCCATGATCACCACGTCCGGGCGCAGCTGCCGGGTGAGTCTCACCGCCTCCCTGCCGTCGCCGGCCTCGCCGACCACGGTGATGTCGTCGGCGGCGTCCAGGAGCATCCGGAAGGCATCGCGCAGCAGGGCCTGATCGTCGGCGAGCAGCACCCGGAGCGTCATGGCGCATCCCCGGCCTCTCCGTGGCCCGTACGTCCGTCGCTCGTCCGTCCGTCGCCTGTCGCTCCGTCAGTCATCCGTCCCCCGGTGGTTGTTGCTCCGTCAGTCCTCCGCGCCGTGTCCTTGGCGGGCGGGAGGGGCAGTTGGGTGGAGACGAGGAAGCCGCCCTCCGGGCGCCTGCCCGCGGAGAGGTGTCCCCCGACCGCGGTGGCACGTTCACGCATCCCGATCAGACCGTAACCGGGCGGACGGTCCGGCACCGTGGACGCACTCGCTCGCGTGGACGCACTCGCTCCCGTGGACGCGGTCGGCGCCGTACGGGCGCCTCCTCCGTCGTCGGCGACGGTGATGGTCACGCGATCGCGGTTCCAGTCGAGGCGCACCCGGGCGCTACCGGTACCGGCGTGCTTGGTCACGTTGGTCAGGGCCTCCTGGACGATGCGGTAGGCGGTGAGGTCCACTCCCGGCGGCAGCGGCCTGGCCGTGCCCTCCTGGTGCACCGACACCTCCAGACCCGCGCGGCGGAAGGACTCGAGGAGCGTGGGAAGCCGGGAAAGGCCGGGCGCCGGTTCAACCGGCCCGGCCGCGTCCCCTGACTGACGCAGCAGGCCGACCGTGGCCCGCAGGTCGTCGAGCGCGTCGCTCGTCGTCTCGGCAAGCTGGTTCAGGCTCTTGCGGGCCTGGTCGGGGCGGGCGTCGAAGAGGTGGGCGGCGACCGTGGCCTGCGCGTTGGCCAGGGTGATCTGATGGGCGACGAGATCGTGCAGTTCCCGGGCGATGCGCACCCGTTCCTCGGCCACGCGCCGGCGCGCCTCGATGTCCCGGCTCTCCTCGGCCCGCCGGGCCCGCTCCTCCACGGCCGCCAGGTAGGCACGTCGGTTCTGCGCCGAGTGACCGAGTACGCCGGCCGCCAGCGGGAACGCCGCCACCAGTCCCAGCCTGCTCGCGTCCTCCCACGAGTTGGTCCCGAACGGGAGGGTGGAGGCGACCAGCAGCGCCGTGGAGGTGAGCAACACCGCGCTCGCCGCGCGCCGTTCGGTGCGCACGGCGAGTGAGTAGGCGGTGATCACGGCGGGGGCCACGATGAGCGGGCTCAGCAGGAGACCCGACGGCGCGACCAGTACGCCGCACACGGTCGTGACCGCGATGGCGGCCAGGGGTGTCCTGTGCCGCACCGGCAGCACGGCACAGGACACCACGGCGATGAGGTAGGCGGCGGCGGACGGCGGAGACAGCGGCGTGTCGTCGACCTGCACCACGCCGCCGAACAGGCAGAGCGCGAACGCCGTCGCCATGATCGCTGCCTCCCGCCACCACGTGCCGCGTGGTCGCGGGCCACCGCCACCCGTGTTCGTCATGGCCGGCTCAGTGCCGGTGCCGGCCGACGGGGAGCGGCTGCACCGCTGCGTCCGCCACGGTCGCGGAGGCCGGGACAGCCCTGCTCAGTTTCTCGCCCTCGATATCCACATTCGGCAGCACACGGCTCAGGATACGAGGCAGCCACCAGGCCCGGTGGCCGAGCAGTGCCAGGACCGCGGGCACGATCGCCATCCGGACCACGAAGGCGTCGAAGGCGACGGCGGCGGCCAGGCCGACACCCATCGTCTGGATGGTCGGGCTGGTCATCCCGATGAATCCGGCGAACACGCTGACCATGATGATCGCCGCCGCGGCCACCACACGTCCGCTGTGCCGGAACCCGTTGACGATCGCCTCGCCGGGGGACGCGCCATGGACGTAGGACTCCCGCATCCGGGTCAGGAGGAAGACCTCGTAATCCATGGCGAGGCCGAACACTATGCCGATGATGAGAATCGGCATCAGCGACATGACAGGGCCGGTCTGCTCGATGCCGATCAGGTCCGCCGCCCAGCCCCACTGGAAGACGGCGACGAGGACGCCGAAGGCGGCACCCACCGACAGCAGGAAGCCGAGCGCGGCCTTGACCGGGACCAGCACGGAGCGGAACACCACCATCAGCAGGAGCACCGCCAGGCCGATGACCACGGTCAGGTAGGGGATGAGGGCGTCGGACATGGCTTCGGAGATGTCGATGTTCATCGCGGTGGTGCCGGTCACCAGGATGCCGGCGCCCGTATCGGCCTCGACGCCGGAGACCGCGCCCCGGATCGCGTGCACCAGGTCCTTGGTCTCACCACTGTTCGGCGCGGTCTGCGGGACGGCGGTGAGGACGGCCGTGTCCTTGGCCCGGCTGAGCACCGGATCACCGACCGACGCGACCCCGTCCACTGCCCGTACGGTCTTGACGACCAGGTCGGTGGTGGCCCGGGAATCCCCGGACTCCGATGTGTCCACGACCACGGTCAACGGGCCGTTGAAGCCGGGGCCGAAGCCTTCCGACAGCAGGTCGTAGGCACGGCGCTGGGTGGTCTCCACCGACTTGGACTCGTCGCCGGGCAGCCCGAGTTCGAGGCTCAGCGCCGGCAGGGCGACGGCGCCGAGACCGAGTCCGGCGATCATCAGCACGGGCACCGGCCGGCGCAGCACGAACCGCGCCCAGCGGGTACCGAGCCCGGGCCGGCCGGCCTCGGTGGGCACGGTGTGCGGGCGCTCGCTTCCCGGCCGGGTGGCCTTGCGGACACGGCGGGACAGTACCCGCCGGCCGAAGAAGCCGAACAGCGCGGGGACCAGGGTCAGTGCGACGAGTACGGCAAGAGCCACGGCGCCCGCGCCGCCCATGCCCATCTTGGTGAGTTCGGGAATGCCGACGACCCCGAGCCCGACCAGGGCGATGAAGACGGTCGCGCCGGCGAAGACGACAGCGGATCCGGCCGTGCCCACCGCCCGTCCTGCGGCCTCCTCCGGCTCGCTGCCCTGGGCGCGCTCGTCGCGGAAGCGGGAGGTGATGAAGAGCGCGTAGTCGATGCCGACCGCAAGGCCCAGCATCAGCGCCAGGATGGCGACGGTGGACGTCAGGCCCAGCGGAACGGCCAGCGCGGAGACCAGGCCGAAGGCGATGGCCACGCCCACGAAGGCGGTCAGCAGCGACAGTCCGGCCGCGACCAGCGACCCGAGGGCGAGGACAAGGACCACCGCCGCCACCGCCACGCCGATGATCTCCGTCGTACCGCCCAGCTCCTCCTCCGCATCCAGGGCCGAGCCGCCGATCTCCACGGTCAGCCCCGCGTCCCGGGCCTGGCTCGCGGCGTCCTCGAGGGCGCTCTTCGTCGGCTCGGTCAGGTCGACGGCGTCCGCGGTGTAAGTGATCGTGGAGTAGGCGATGGTGCCGTCCTCGCTGACAGCGCCGGTCTCATAGGGGTCGGTGGTCGACGCGACCTGATCGCCCCCGTCCAGCGAGCCGAGCGTGTCCTCGACGGCCGCCCTGTTCTCCGTGGCCGTCACCCGCTGTCCGTCCGGGGCCTGGAACACCAAACGGGCCTCGGCACCCTGGGAGTTGCTCTCGGGGAAGCGCTCGTCCAGCAGGTCGAACGCCTTCTGTGACTCGGTGCCGGGCATGGAGAGGTCCTCTTCCTCCCCGGCCGGCGCCATGGCGGCGGCGGCGACGGCCAGCAGCAGGGCACCCAGCCACAGACCGGTCACGAGCCGGCGCCGCCGGAAGGCCCACCGTCCGATCCGGTAAAGAAAAGTCGCCACCTGTTGATCACTCCAGACACCGCTAGGAAAGGGGAGTGCGCGAGATTCACGCGCCTTCCACACTTCCCTCCGGCGTCCCCGCGGGGCATCGTCCGCCGCCGCCGTCTTCGCCTGGTGCACCCGGACCAGCCACGCACGTGTCCTGGTGCCTACGCACCAGAGGCGACTCGGCCGACGGGGCTTGACCTGGAGTTCAGCGCCTAACGGAACCTACCCGGGCCTACCCGGCCACGGGATACATGGTCCCCCGCCGCCCCTCCGGCGTGGCCAGCCACTCCAGCTTCGCGGCCGTGTTGGCCTCCGGAAGCGGTGTGTGGAGTACGACCGTGAGATCGGGCCGGGCGGGCACCTTCATGGCGGTCGACTCGACGCACAGCAGCCCGACCAGCGGATGGTCGAGCTCCTTGCGCACCTGCCCCTGGTCCAGGATGTCCCGCTGCTCCCACAGCTCGGTGAACTCGGCGCTGGCCGCTTTCACCTGAGCGAGCACCTCCTGGAAGCCCTCGTCGTCGGGGCACTGGGAGCAGGCGGCCCGGAACTGGGCCACCACCGTGCGCGCGTTCCGCTCCCAGCTCTTGGAGCGGCCGCGGTAGAGCGGGTCGGTGAAGAAGTCGATGACGCAGTTCTGCGTGGTCTCGGGGCGCATGCCGAGCACGACCGTGGCCGCCTCGTTGTACATGACGCAGTTGTAGTAGGCGTCCATGATGTGCGCCGGATACGGCATCCATGTGTCGATCAGCCGCCGCAGCCCGTCGCACATGTCCCGGTGGGCGGGCTCCACCTGGGGCGCGGGCGGATTGAGCCCGGCGAGTACGTACAGGTGCCGCCGCTCGATGTCGCTCAGCCGCAGCACCCGCGCCACCGAGTCGAGGACCTGCGGGGAGACGGAGATGTCCCGGCCCTGCTCCAGCCACTGGTACCAGGAGGCGCCGACGCCCGCGAGCACGGCGACCTCTTCGCGGCGCAGCCCGGGCGTACGCCGCCGCGCACCCCCGTCGGGCAGCCCGGCGTCGCTCGGCGACACCCGGGCACGGCGGCTCATCAGGAACTCACGCAGTTCCCGGAGCCGGTGCGCCTTGCCCGCGTCCACCGCGGCCTTTTCGGCAGCCTCCGTCACGTACTCTCCCCACTTCGCCGACTGGTGGTACGACCACCAGGACAACTTCCCGCTCCCCACACCTATTCCGGCGCCCCCAAGCTCTTGCCCATGGCGACCGAGACCTCCTCAACCACCTCCGTACAACCACCGCAAGATCCACTACTGCAAGATCCCCAAGTGCAGCGGGAAGTACCGCAGAAAGAACCGCAGGCTTCCCGGCTGTCGACCCGCGACAAGCTCGTCCTGTTCGTGCTGTGCGCGGCCCAGTTCATGGTCGCGCTCGACTTCTCCGTGCTGAATGTCGCGCTCCCGGTCCTCGGCCAGGACCTCGGCATGAGCCAGTCCGCCCTGCAATGGGGGGTCACCGCCTTCGCCCTGCCGTCCGGCGGCTTCCTGCTCCTCTTCGGCCGGATGGGCGACCTGTACGGGCGCCGCAAGCTGTTCCTGACCGGCCTCGCCCTCTTCGGTGCGGCGTCACTGCTGGCCACGTTCGCCTGGGACCCGGCGTCGTTCCTGGCGGGACGGGCACTCCAGGGTCTTGGCGCGGCGGCGATCGTGCCGACCGGCATGTCCCTGCTGACCACGACGTTCCCGGAGGGCCCGGCCCGCGACCGCGCGCTCGGGATCAGCGGCACCCTGCTCTCCCTCGGCTTCACCATCGGCATGGTGGCCGGCGGCACACTCACCGACGTGTTCGGCTGGCGTTCCACGATGGGCCTGCTCGCGGTGTTCGCACTGATCGTGCTGCCGCTCGCGCCGGGCCTCCTGCCCGAGTCCCGCCTCCCCGACCGCCCGCGCCTGGACGTCCCCGGCGCGATCACCGTCACCGGCGGCCTGCTCTCCCTGATCTACGCCCTGTCGACGGCGGCGGAACGCGGCTTCGGCGGCAGCGACGTGATCGCCACGCTGGTGGCCGGGGTCGTACTCCTCGCGCTGTTCGTGTACGTCGAGTCCCGCACCGCGGAGCCCCTGGTCTCCCTCCCGATGCTGCGCCGCCGCACGGTGGCGTGGGGCAACCTGGGCGGCCTCGTCACCTTCTCGATGATGTCGACGGTCGTCTTCGTCCTGACCCTGTACTTGCAGGAAACGCTGGGCCTCTCCGCCTTCGAGACGGGTCTGGTCTTCGGCTTTCAGGGCGTCTTGTCGGTGGTGGCGGGCATGTACGCCCCGAAGGTCATCGGCCGTTTCGGCGCCCGCCCCACGCTGGTCGGCTCGCTCGTCGGGCAGGGAGTGTTCGTGGCCGCGCTCCTCGGCCTGGGCACGGGCGGCTGGTCCGTCTGGCTCGCCACGGCCGCGGTGTCACTGGCCAGCATGTGCCACCTGGGCGCGATCATCTCCTACGGCCTGACCGTCACCTCGGGCGTCCCCGACGCCGAACAGGGCCTCGCCACGGGCCTGGTGACCTCGACCCAACAGGTCGGCCTAACGATCGGCATCCCCCTGCTGGGCGTCCTGGCAACCACGTCGTCGAACCTGCTGGACGGGGTGCATCTGGTGCTGGCGCTGGACGCGACGATCGTGTTGGGTGCGGCGGCCTTCGTGGCCGTGGGCCTGCGCAGGAGCGCCCGGTAGGGGCGCGGGGCTGTCTCAATTTGCGGCTCCGCCGCGTGGGCGCGACCAGCCACAGACGGCCCGCAGATTCAGGACTCCCCCAACCGCCCCAGCGAACCACTCAACTCCGGTCCAACCGCAACCGCTCCGCCCGCGGCAACCCCGCCACCACCAGGTCATACGAGTCCTCGATGAGCTCCCGGACCACCCGGTCCGGGAGCTCGCCGTCCACGGTCACCGTGTTCCAATGCCGCTTGTTCATGTGCCAGCCGGGCACGATCAGCCCGGGATACTCATCCCGAAGCCGCATCGCGTCCTCCGGCTCGCACTTCAGGTTCACCGTCAGGGGCCGCGCGTCCAGGTTCGTCAGCGCGAACAGCTTCCCCAGCACCTTGAAGACGGACGTCTCCGGGTTGAACGGAAAGTCCTCCACCGCCGCGTTGAAGGACAGGCAGAAGGTGCGCAGTTCCTCCGGTGTCACTCCGGCTTCTCCTCCTCCGGCGGCTCCGCCGGCCCCATCGGCTCCACCAGCACGGTCACGATCTTGTTGCGGCGGCCCGCCGCGGCCTCCGCGGTGAGCCGCAGCTCACGCTCGTCCGGCAGCGACACCACCGACGAGGCGCCCGCGATCGGCACCCGCCCCAGCGCCTTGGCGAGCAGCCCGCCCACCGTCTCGACGTCCTCGTCGTCGTACGCCTCGAAGCCGTACAGCTCACCGAGATCGCCGATGTCGAGGCGGGCCGTGACGCGGAAGCGGTCGTCGCCCAGGTCCTCGATGGGCGGCAGTTCACGGTCGTACTCGTCCGTGATCTCGCCGACGATCTCCTCCAGGATGTCCTCGATGGTGACGATGCCGGCCGTGCCGCCGTACTCGTCGATGACGACGGCGACGTGGTTGCGGTGCTGCTGCATCTCGCGCAGCAGGTCACCCGCGTTCTTCGTGTCCGGTACGAAGGCCGCGGGCCGCATCGCCGTCGATACCAGCTCGCTCTCCGCGTCCCGGCTGATGTGCGTCTTGCGGGCCAGGTCCTTCAGGTACACGATCCCGACGATGTCGTCCTCGCTGTCCCCGGTGACGGGGATCCGCGAGAAACCCGAGCGCAGGGCCAGGGTCAGCGCCTGCCGGATCGTCTTGTAGCGCTCGATGACCACCAGGTCCGTACGGGGCACCATGACCTCCCGTACGAGCGTGTCGCCCAGTTCGAAGACGGAGTGCACCATGCGGCGCTCCTCATCCTCGATGAGGGACTCCTTCTCGGCGAGGTCGACCAGCGCGCGCAGTTCGGCCTCGGAGGCGAAGGGGCCGCGGCGGAAGCCCTTGCCGGGGGTCAGCGCGTTGCCGATGAGGATCAGCAGGGGCGGGATCGGGCCCATGATCCGCGCCAGGGGCAGCAGGACGTACGCCGCTGCCGTCGCCGTGTTCAGCGGATGCTGGCGGCCGATCGTGCGCGGGGAGACACCGACCGCGACGTACGAGACGAGGACCATCACGCCCATGGCGAGCGAGAGGGCCTCCCAGGTCTCGTCGAACTCCATCAGGCAGGCATACGTGACGAGCGCGGCGGCCGCCATCTCGCAGGCGACGCGCACCAGCAGCGCGACGTTCAGATAGCGGGTCGGGTCGGCGGCGACCTGGGCCAGCTTGGCGCTGCCGCGGCGGCCGGACCGTACGGCCTCCTCCGCGCGGAAGCTGGAGACGCGCGCGAGGCCGGCCTCGGCGCAGGCGGCGAGCCAGGCGACGACGATCAGCGCTATGGCCCCGAGGACGATCTGGGGATTCATGACACGGTCGGGGCCGGGGACGGGCCGGTCAGGCCCCTCTCCGCGCGCCAGCCGTCCACGATGGCGGCCTGAAGGCCGAACATCTCGGCCCTCTCGTTCGGCTGCTCGTGGTCGTACCCGAGCAGATGCAGCACCCCGTGAACGGTGAGGAGCTGGAGCTCCTCGTCCATGGAGTGCTGCGTCTCCGCCTCCTTGCCCTGCCGCTCGGCGACCTCGGGGCACAGCACGATGTCGCCGAGCAGTCCCTGCGGCGGCTCGTCGTCGTCCTTCGACGGCGGACGCAGCTCGTCCATCGGGAAGGACATGACGTCCGTCGGCCCGGGCAGGTCCATCCACTGGATGTGCAACTGCTCCATGGCGTCGGCGTCCACGACGATCACCGAGAGCTCGGAGAGCGGGTGGATACGCATCCGCGCGAGCGCGTAGCGGGCGATGTCGAGGATCGCCTGCTCGTCGACCTCGGTTCCGGACTCGTTGTTGACGTCGATCGACATGTCGCGCCGGTTCTACTTCCGTTTGGTGCGGGGCTTGTGGGAGCCGCTCTGCGTGCCGTTCTCGCTGTCGTACTTCTCGTACGCGTCGACGATACGGCCGACCAGCTTGTGCCGTACGACATCGTGGGACGTGAGCCGCGAGAAGTGGACGTCCTCGACACCCTCCAGGATCGCCTGGACCTGTCGCAGACCGGACTTCGTGCCCTCCGGAAGGTCGACCTGGGTGACGTCACCCGTGATCACGATCTTCGAGTCGAAGCCGAGCCGGGTGAGGAACATCTTCATCTGCTCGGGGCTCGTGTTCTGAGCCTCGTCCAGGATGATGAAGGCGTCGTTCAGGGTGCGACCGCGCATGTACGCGAGGGGCGCCACCTCTATCGTCCCGGCCGCCATCAGCCGGGGGATCGAGTCCGGGTCGAGCATGTCGTGCAGGGCGTCGTACAGCGGGCGCAGATACGGGTCGATCTTCTCGTACAGCGTGCCGGGCAGGAAGCCCAGGCGCTCGCCTGCCTCGACCGCGGGGCGGGTCAGGATGATGCGGTTGACCTGCTTGGACTGGAGGGCCTGGACCGCCTTGGCCATGGCCAGGTAGGTCTTTCCGGTGCCCGCGGGGCCGATGCCGAAGACGACCGTGTGCTTGTCGATCGCGTCGACGTACCGCTTCTGGTTGAGGGTCTTGGGGCGGATCGTGCGGCCTCGCGAGGACAGGATGTTCTGGGTGAGCACCTCGGCCGGGGTCTCCTCGGGGCCGTCCCCGTTCTCGCTGGCCCTCAGCATGCCGATCGTGCGTTCCACCGCGTCCTCCGTCATCGGCTGTCCGGTGCGGAGCACCAGCATCATCTCGTCGAACAGGCGCTGGACGAGGGCGACCTCTCGGGCGTCGCCGACCGCACTGATCTCATTGCCCCGGACATGGATGTCGGCTTCCGGGAAGGCCTTCTCGATCACGCGCAGAAGGGCGTCTCCTGAGCCCAGCACGGTCACCATGGGGTGCATGGGCGGGACGGTGAACTGCGCTTTCGCGGTTCCCTGAACAGGGCCTTGCGCTGTGGGTGTGTCAGTCATGGGCCGGCTCGTAGGCCTTGCTCGTCCTCCTCGTCACGGTCCGCAGCCAAAGGACTGCCTTTGCACTGCCAAGGGTACGTCGGAGCACTGACAACGCCGTAGGTGTTTTCGGCGGCCGTTACCGGAGGGGAATCCGATCGCCCGCGGATGCGCGGAATCCGCTGGCTGACCCCGACGTGCGGAACCCGCTCGCTCACGCCGATGTGCGGAACCCGATCGTCGGTACCGCCCGCCTCAGCGGCCAGGGTCTCGCGTCTGCCGGGAGGAGCCCCTCCAGGAAGGCGTACCGCCTGAGCGCGGCCGGGTCCTGGTCGTCGTACGACTGGACGCGGCGCCACCAGGCGGCGATCTCGGTCCAGCCGGGCGCCGACAGGGAGCCGCCGAACTCCTGGACCGAGAGGGCCGCCGTCAGACCCGCGAAGGCGAGGCGGTCGGCGAGGGGCCAGCCGGCCAGCGTGCCGGTGACGAAGCCGGCCACGAAGACGTCGCCGGCACCGGTGGGGTCGAGGGCCTCCACGGCGATGGCCGGGACGTCGGCGGTCTCGCCGGTGCGTCCGTCCACGGCGTACGCACCCTCCGCGCCGAGGGTGACGACGGCGAGCGGCACGTGGTCGGTGAGCGCGCGGGCGGCGGCCCGGGGGCACAGGGTGTCTGTGTAGCGCATCGCCTCCTCGGCATTCGGCAGGAAGGCCTCGCAGTGCTCCAGGTCGGGGAGCCCGGCGAGGTCCCAGCGGCCGGTGTCGTCCCAGCCGACGTCGGCGAAGATCCTGGCTCCCTTGCGTGCGGCCTGCGCGATCCAGGGCGCGCGCGTGCCCGGCGTCAGCGAGGCGATGGCGGCACGCGCGCGTGGCGGGCAGTCGGGAGCCGGCTCCTCCGGGGGCGGCTCGTGGCCGTGGCTGACCATGGTGCGCTCGCCCTCGTACGCCATGGAGACGGTGACCGGGGAGTGCCAGTTGGGCACCGTGCGTGACGCCGACAGGTCGATGTGCTCGCCCTGCTCCAGGGCGTCCCAGCAGTACTCCCCGTAGTGGTCGTCCCCGAAGGCCGCCGCCAGGGAGGTCTTCAGGCCCAGGCGGGCCAGCGCGGTCGCCATGTTCGCGACGCCTCCGGGGCTCGACCCCATGCCGCGCGCCCAGGACTCGGTCCCGCGCACCGGGGCGGAGTCGAGCCCGGTGAAGATGATGTCGAGGAAGACGGTGCCGGTGAGGTAGACGTCCCAGGGCGGATCGCCGGGAGTGCGCAGCCCGGCGAGCGGATCGACATGGGCGTGGCAGTGGTACGGGTCCTCTCCGTGGGGCGTGGTCACGGTGCGCTCCCCTGAAGTGGTGCGATTTCTGGCCAGTCTGCACCACACCACTGACAGGCGCTGGCCGCGCGGCGGCAGACGCGGCGCGGCCGACGCCTATGCGAACTCGTACGCCTCCACCTCGGCGAGGTACCGCCCCCGCCGCTCCTCGTCGTGTTCCAGGAACGAGGCGAGGAACGAGTTCCGCGCCAGTTCCCGCAGCCGCTCGTGCGAAAGCCCCAGCGTCTCGTGCACGGCGTGGAAGTTGTCGTCGGCGTAGCCGCCGAAGTACGCGGGGTCGTCGGAGTTGACCGTGCACAGCAGCCCGGCGTCGAGCATCGCGGGCAGGGGATGCTCCTCCAGGGTGCCGACGGCCCGCAGCCGCACGTTCGACAGCGGGCACAGCGTCAACGGCACCCGCTCCCGTACCAGCCGCTCGACCAGCGCCGGGTCCTCCATGCACCGCAGCCCGTGGTCGATCCGCTCGACTCCGAGCAGATCGAGCGCCTCGGTGATGTACGCGGGCGGCCCCTCCTCCCCCGCGTGGGCGACCCGCCGCAGCCCGAGCGCGGCGGCGGCCTCGTACACCTCGCGGAACTTCACCGGCGGATGCCCGACCTCGGCGGAGTCGAGGCCGACGCCCACGATCCGGTCGAGATACGGCCTCGCGGCCTCCAAGGTCCGTATCGCGGACTCGGCGGACTCGTCCCGCAGGAAGCACATGATCAGCTGCGTGGAGACCCCGTGCACGGCCTCACTCCGGCCGAGAGCCCGCCAGAGCCCCTCCACGACCGTCCCCATCCCGACGCCGCGCGCGAGGTGCGCCTGCGGATCGAAGAAGATCTCCGCATGCCGCACCCCCTGCGCCGCGGCCCGCGCGAGGTACGCGTCGGCCAGCTCCTCGAAGTCCCGCTCGGTACAGAGCACGGCCATCAGCTCGTAATAGAGATCCAGGAAGGACTGGAGGTCGCTGAACTGGTACGCCTTGCGGAGCTCTTCCGTATCGGCGTACGGCAGCTCGACGCCGTTGCGTGCGGCGAGCGTGAAGGCCAGTTCGGGTTCGAGGGTGCCTTCGATGTGCAGGTGCAGTTCGGCTTTGGGGAGGGGCATTTCCGCATCGTAGGGCGGACCACCGGCGTTGATCACCGGCGTTTCGGAACCGGTACCCGCAGCAGATCGTGCGCCACCGTCAGCTCTCCCTCGAACCCGGCGGCCCGCGCCTGCCGCTCGAACTCGTCGGGTTCGGAGTACCGCTGGCTGAAGTGCGTCAGCACGAGATGCCGTACGCCCGCGTCCCGGGCGATCCCACCCGCCTGACCAGCCGTCAGATGCCCGTGGTCAACGGCGAGTTCGATGTCCGCGTCGAGGAACGTCGACTCGATGACGAGCATGTCGGCCCCCTCCGCGAGCGCGTGCACGCCGTCGCACAGCCGGGTGTCCATGACGAAGGCGAACCGCTGCCCGCGCCGCACCTCGCTCACGTCCTCCAACGCGACATCGCCCAACGCCCCCTCCCGCTGGATCCGCCCCACGTCCGGCCCTTTGATCCCGTACGAGGCGAGCCGTTCGGGCAGCATCCGCCGCCCGTCCGGCTCGACGAGCCGGTAGCCGTACGACTCGACGGGGTGGGAGAGCTTGCGGGCCTCCAGCGTGTACGCCGCCGAGGACGCGAGTACGCCATCGGCGGCGACCGGGGCCTCGGTGAGCTGAACGGTCTCGCGGTAGGCGGTGGCATACCGCAGCCGGTCGAAGAACCGCTGGCCGGACCGCGGATAGTGGGCGGTGATCTCGTGCGGCACCCGGTCGAGGTTGATCCGCTGGATCACTCCGGCGAGGCCCAGCGAGTGATCGCCGTGGAAGTGCGTGACGCAGATCCGGTGCAGGTCATGCGCCGCGACCCCGGCACGCAGCATCTGCCGCTGCGTGCCTTCGCCGGGGTCGAAGAGCAGCCCTTCCCCGTCCCACCGCAGCAGATAGCCGTTGTGGTTGCGGTGCCGGGTGGGAACCTGGCTGGCGGTGCCGAGGACCACCAATTCGCGTACGGACACGTCGAGTTACCCGGTTTTCGCCGTTATCCCGGCGGCCACTGCATGCCGCGGCCGCCCAGGACGTGGGCGTGCACGTGCCAGACGGTCTGGCCCGCACCGCTTCCGGTGTTGAAGACGATGCGGTAACTGTCCAGCTTCTCGTCGGCCGCGACCTCACCGGCCTCGCGCACCACGTCGGCGAGGACCGCGGTGTCGCCGGCGGCGAGCGAGGCGGCGTCCCGGTAGTGGGCCTTCGGGATCACCAGAACGTGCGTGGGCGCCTGCGGATTGATGTCACGGAAGGCAACGGTCGTTTCCGTCTCCCGCACGACGGTAGCCGGAACCTTCCCTGCGACGATCTTGCAGAACAGGCAGTCCTCTTGCGGTTCCCCTGCCATGCGCGGCCTCCTCACGCTGGATGATCGTTACGTCGGCATCGTATCGACCGGCCGGTCGGGGGCGGGGGTTGATTCGCCTCCGATCTCGCCCCGTCCTCAGCGTGGCCGCATGCGGTCTACCGCAGCCCCCGCCGTAGTGGCACTCTGCCGCCTATGGGGGCATTGAGGCGTATACGGCATGGCTTACAGGGGCGGTGGCGGAGCCCGGTCGTGGCCGGGTTCGCGGTGGTCGCCGTCATGGGGGTCGTCGCGTGTGAGCCGGGGGACGGTATCAACTCCGCCGCCGTGGCGATCACCACCGATCAGGTCGGGACCCGCGAGCTGGAGCGGCAGGGCGTCGATGTGCAGTGGGTCAGCTGCACGGCCTCGTACGGGGAGAGCGCGACCGCCGGGAACTCGCCGAGTGCGCGCAGTGTGGCGACCGTCGACTGCGTCGGGGAGGACAAGGACGGGCGGGACATCACGATCAAGGGGAAGGTGACGCAGGAGGTCGACGGGAAGTGTGTGCGGGGGGATCTGACCGCCAGGGTCGGCGGCAAGGAGTGGTTCCGGGTGGACGTGCTCGGGAACTGTGACGCGGCCGAGCCGACGACGGGCCCCAGCACCCCGACACCACCGGACGACGACCACGGGACGACTCCGCCCGTCGACCACAACACCACCCCGCCGCACGAGCAGCCCGGGGCCACCGTGACCGTGACCACCACGGTCACCGAGTATCCGCACCCCACCTGCTCCTGCCACCAAGGGAAGTGATCCAGGGGAAGTGATCCAGGCCCTGGCCGGAGGAAGGGCCGCTGCATAGGGTGATCGGGTGACACAGACCGCATCCGCCGCATCGGCCACATCCACTGCGCCCGCAGTGTCCGCAGCGTCTTCCGCGTATCTGCGGTATCCGCATCTCCACGGCGAGTTGATCACCTTCACCGCCGAGGACGACGTCTGGGTCGCGCCGCTCGACGGCGGCCGCGCCTGGCGGGTCAGCGCCGACAACGTGCCCGTGAACCATCCGCGCATCTCCCCGGACGGCACGACCCTCGCCTGGACCTCCACCCGCGACGGCGCCCCCGAGGTGCACATCGCCCCTCTCGACGGCGGCTCCTCCAAGCGCCTCACGCACTGGGGCAGTTGGCGGACCCAGGTGCGCGGCTGGACACCGGACGGACAGGTGCTCGCGCTCAGCACCTACGGGCAGGCCAGCCTGCGGCGCAGCTGGGCGCGGGCCGTACCGCTCGACGGCGGTCCGGCAACCACCCTTCCGTACGGTCCTGTCGGTGGCGTCGCCCACGGACCTGGTGACGGTGTCGTCCTGCTGTCGGCGCCCATGGGACGCGAGGCCGCCTGGTGGAAGCGGTACCGGGGCGGCACGGCCGGCAAGCTGTGGATCGACAGCGCAGGCGAGGGCGAGTTCGTACGCCTGCATGCTGACCTGGACGGGAACCTCGAGTACCCGTCGTGGGTGGGCGAGCGCGTCGTCTTTCTGTCCGATCACGAGGGCGTGGGGGCCGTGTACTCGTCCCTCGCCGACGGGTCGGATCTGCGGCGGCACACGGGAGTTGACGGTTTTTACGCCCGGCATGCGGCGACCGACGGCACGCGCGTCGTGTACGCGTCCGCCGGTGAGCTGTGGATCCTCGACGACCTTGACGGGGCCGAGCCGCGGCGGCTCGACATCCGGCTCGGCGGACAGCGCGTCGATCTTCAGCCGCATCCCGTGAACGCGGCCCGCTGGTTCGGGGCGGGGGCGCCCGACCACACCGGACGCGGCAGCGCGATCAACGTGCGCGGCGCGGTCCACTGGGTCACCCATCGCTCGGGCCCGGCCCGGGCGCTGGCCGCCGAACAGGGCGTACGGGCCCGGCTGCCGCGTACCTTCCGCGCGGAAGGCGAGGAGCACGTGGTGTGGGTGACGGACGCGGAGGGCGATGACGCGCTGGAGTTCGCGCCGGCGACGGGAGTCGCGCCGGGAGCCACCCCGCGCCGGCTCGCCGCCGGGCAGCTCGGGCGCGTCCTCGGGCTCGCCATGGCGCCCGACGGCAGCCGCGCCGCCGTCGCCTCGCACGACGGGCGGGTGCTGCTCGTCGAGCGGGAGACGGGAGAGGTACGGGAGGTCGACCGCAGCGAGGACGGCGACGTCACCGGGCTCGTCTTCTCGCCCGACTCCGCCTGGCTCGCCTGGTCGCACCCCGGCCCGCGCCCGCTGCGCCAGCTCAAGCTCGCCAACACCGCCGACCTGTCGGTGACCGAGGCGACGCCGCTCCGCTTCCGGGACTACGCGCCCGCGTTCACGCTGGACGGCAAGCACCTGGCCTTCCTGTCGGCGCGCTCCTTCGACCCGGTCTACGACGAGCACGTCTTCGACCTGGCCTTCGTCGGCGGCTCGCGGCCGCACCTGATCACGCTCGCCGCCACCACCCCGTCCCCCTTCGGTCCGCAGCGGCACGGCCGTCCCTTCGACGCGCCCGACAAGGAGGAGACACCCGACAGCGAGGGCGCCCCCACGACCCGTATCGACCTGGACGGACTCGCCGACCGCATCGTGCCGTTCCCCGTCGAGGCGGCCCGCTACTCGCAGCTGCGCGCCGCCAAGGACGGGCTGCTGTGGCTGCGCCACCCGGTGATCGGCGTACTCGGCGCCTCCCGCGCCACCCCGGACGACCCGGACCCGAAGACCGATCTCGAGCGCTACGACCTCGTCCAGCAGCGCATCGAGCACCTCGCCTCGGACGCCGACCGCTTCGCGGTCACCGGCGACGGCAAGCGGATCCTGCTGTGGACCGACGGCAAACTCAAGGTCGTACCGAGTGACCGGCGCGCATCGAACGACGACGAGAGCGACACGAACATCACCGTCGATCTGTCGCGGGTCCGCCAGAGTGTCGACCCGGCCGCCGAGTGGCGGCAGATGTACGACGAGGCCGGCCGCCTCATGCGGGACAACTTCTGGCGGCCGGACCTCGGCGGGGTCGACTGGGACGGCGTACTCGACCGCTACCGGCCGGTGCTCGAACGGGTCGCCACGCACGACGACCTGGTGGACCTGCTGTGGGAGGTGCAGGGCGAGCTCGGCACCTCGCACGCGTACGTCACTCCGCGCGGCGGCTTCGGCAGCGGGGAGCGGCAGGGGCTGCTCGGCGCCGACATCTCCCGTCACGAGGACGGCCCTCAGGGATCGGCACAGTGGCGTATCGACCGGATCCTGCCGTCGGAGACCTCCGACCCGGACGCACAGGCGCCGCTCGCCGCGCCCGGGGTCGCGGTGCGCGCCGGAGACGCGATCGTCGCCGTGTCCGGGCGGCCGGTCGACCCGGTGACCGGGCCGGGCCCGCTGCTCGTCGGTACGGCGGGCAAACCCGTCGAGCTGACCATCTCCCCGTCCGGTGGTGGCGATCCGCGGCATGCCGTGGTCGTCCCGATCTCCGACGAGGAACCACTGCGCTACCACGCGTGGGTCGCGGACCGGCGCGCGTACGTCCACGAGAAGTCCGAGGGGCGGCTCGGCTACCTCCACGTGCCCGACATGGTCGGCTCGGGCTGGGCGCAGCTCCACCGCGACCTGCGCATCGAGGTCGCCAAGGAGGGCCTGGTCGTCGACCTCCGCGAGAACCGCGGCGGCCATACGTCCCAGCTCGTCGTCGAGAAGCTCGCGAGGCGCATCGTCGGCTGGGACCTGCCGCGCGGACTGCGCCCGTACAGCTACCCCGAGGACGCGCCGCGCGGCCCGGTCGTCGCCGTCGCCAACGAGTTCTCCGGCTCGGACGGCGACATCGTCAACGCGGCGATCAAGGCGCTCGGCATCGGTCCTGTGGTGGGTACGCGCACCTGGGGCGGCGTCGTCGGCATCGACAGCCGCTACCGCCTCGTCGACGGCACGCTCGTCACCCAGCCCAAGTACGCCTTCTGGCTTGAGGGTTACGAGTGGGGCGTCGAGAACCACGGCGTCGACCCCGACGTCGAGGTCGTCCAGGCCCCACAGGACTACGCGACGGGCCGCGACACCCAACTGGACGAGGCAATCCGCATCGCGCTGGCGGCACTGACGGAAAACCCGGCGAAGACGGCTCCGCCTTTGCCCGGGGGTGAGTGACGCAGGACCGCGAATCGCGGGCCTGCCGCACACCGAGGGCCTGCGAGACTTCGACGTCTCGCAGGCCCTCGGTGTGGCGAGAGAAGCGCGGCTCTGAAGGCCAGAGCGCTTTTTGACGTCCTAACGGCGCCTTCCCGGCGCGGTAGGTGTCACCTGCCGACGTGCCTGAAATAGTGCCCCAGTGCCCAGCGGGAGACTGCGCGGCCCAGCTGATTGCCGTCGGTCGTCGCCTTGCGGAAGTGGATGCCCAGCCAGACCCGGGCGCTCTTCGTCTCCTGGTTCAGCGCGTCCGCGGTGGCGTAGTGCCGGGTCGTGCCGGTGACGGCGGAGTCCACCGTCAGGTCGATGTGCCGCGCCCCGAACAAATGGCTGAGGCCGGCCGTGGTGGCTCCGGTGAGGCAGGCGTGTCCGCTCGGGTAGTCCGGGTAGGGCGGGTTCGCGACCAGCGGACTCCACGCCGGGTCGGCTGTGGTGGCCGGGTTGCCGTCGGTGTCGGCGAGCTGGATCGCCGTGCTCGGACGCCAGTAGGCGTGGTCGTACTTACCGCGCCAGCAGGCGATGGCCGCGTCCGCGGAGGCCGCGTTGAGGACGGCGAACATCCGGGCGCTGTCGGCGATGTTCAGATGGCGGCGGGCGGCCTGGTCACGGAACGCGGTCTGGAACTGGCGGATCAGGTTGTCGCTCCAGAACCTGGCGGTCTCGGTCTGCGCCGGTGTACGACTGCCGCCGGAAGCCACGCCGACTGCCTTCACCTCGTCGAAGTCCCGGGTGTAGGCGGCGCTGTTCAGGGCGTAAGGGCCGGCCGGCGGGATCTGGGTCGGGGACTTGAGCAGCAGCGGCCGGACGAACCCCAGCCAGGGAACCAGCATCGGCGCGGACGCGGGCGGCGTCGGCCGCCACACCCCCGGCGCGGGGGTCACGTCCAGCGTCACGTCGGCGCCGCGGCCATCACCCGTACGCA
Source organism: Streptomyces scabichelini (assembly GCF_011045015.1). Taxonomy (GTDB): domain Bacteria; phylum Actinomycetota; class Actinomycetes; order Streptomycetales; family Streptomycetaceae; genus Streptomyces; species Streptomyces scabichelini. The sequence goes on from NZ_JAAKZY010000117.1 coordinate 22,818, forward strand.
GCCGCACCAGGGTGGCGGCGGCCGCCTTTCCCGCCTGGATGCCGTGCGTCTTGCCAGCACCTTCGCGGATCTTCGCGAGCGACGCGGCGTAATCGGAGCTCAACGCCTGCTGGGACGCCGGGAAGTAGTGACTGAGCACCTTGTACGCGGCCGTCGCAGCGGCGGCCTGCGAGGAGGCATGCGCACGGGGGCGCGGCTGCTTGGCGTACGGCGCGTACCTGCCGTCGATGGCGGCCACCGCGTCGTACACGGCGGTCGAGACGAAGCCCAAGTACAACTGCCCCGCCGGCGGGGGCTGCTGGCCCTCCGTGAAGATGGTGCGCACGGCGATGGCGTTCCAGTCCGTGATCACCGCCGGGTCCGCGGCGGCGCGCGGAGACGCCTGCGCGGTGGACACGAGCGTGGTGGTCGTCGCGACCGCCAGCGCCGTGGCGCATCCGACGGCTAATCGTACGAACGTCCTGACAGGCATGATTCCCCCCAATCAGAGCGGCCGACGGGACCAGGAGGCGGCGGGATCCACCCGCCCCGCCGTCGGCCCGGTCCCGACAATTTCCTCGCGCCGCCGACCCTCGTCAAGGTTCCTGGCATCCCGACGGCGGAGGAAAGACAGACATGGGGGCCCCGGGCGAGAAACCGGCCCTCAGGACCACCGCCCCGTACGCCCCAGCAGCAGTGCCGTCGCCGCCGTGCCCGCGGTCGACGTACGCAGCACACTGCGCCCCAGCCGGTACGCCCTCGCCCCCACCTGGGCGAAGACCTCCAACTCCTCGGGAGACACGCCCCCTTCAGGCCCCACCACCAGCACGATCGAGCCGGTCGTGGGGAGTTCGGCGGTCGCGAGGGGCTCGCTCGGGTGCGCACGGTCCTCGTGCAACACCGCCGCGAGGTCCGCCGTGGCGAGAAGTGCGGCAACCTGCTTGGTCGTCATCGCGTCCGCGACCCGTGGGAAACGTACCCGGCGCGACTGCTTGCCCGCCTCACGGGCGGTGGCCCGCCACTTGGCGAGGGCCTTGAGGCCACGCTCGCCCCTCCACTGGGTGATACAGCGGGAGGCCGACCACGGGACGATCTCGTCGACGCCCGTCTCCGTCATCGTCTCGACGGCGAGCTCGCCCCGATCGCCCTTGGGGAGAGCCTGGACGACGGTGATCCGGGGCGTCGGCTCCGGCTCCTCGTGGACCTCGTGAAGGTCGGCGACCACGAGCCGGTCCTTGCCCTCGGCCGCCTTCACCACACCTTCGGACCAGCGCCCGCGGCCGTCCGTCAGCACCACTTCCTCGCCCGGACGGAGCCGTTTCACGGAAACGGCGTGCCGTCCCTCGGGGCCGTCGACGACGAACTCCCCAGCGGGCGGAACCGCGTCCACCACGAACACCGGCGCGGTCATCTGATGCCTCCGTGGATACTCCGCCCTTCAGTGCGGAGAGGGAACGGACTCCTGCGGACCCGGGCAGGGAAAGACGATTCGGCGCCCGGGCGGACCGTCGTCGCCACCAACTGCCCGCAGAGTTCACAAGTTGACGTGATAGTTTGTGAGTTGTGGCCACTCACATGAAGCGGGCCTTCAAGTACCGCTTCTATCCGACCGATGCGCAGGCAGCCGAGCTGTCGCGCACGTTCGGATGCGTGCGGAAGGTCTACAACATGGCGCTCGCAGCCCGCACCGAGGCGTGGGTGCTCCGTCAGGAGCGGGTGAACTACAACGCCAGCTCCGCCATGCTGACGGCGTGGAAGAAGACCGAGGAACTCGCATACCTGAACGAGGTGTCCTCGGTCCCGCTCCAGCAGACGCTGCGGCACCTGCAGACGGCGTTCAGCAACTTCTTCGCCAAGCGGTCCAAGTACCCGCGTTTTAAGTCGCGGAAGAAGTCGCGCAAGAGCGCGGAGTACACCACCAGCGCGTTCCGCTTCCACAACGAAATGCTGACGCTGGCGAAGATGACCGAGCCGCTGGCCATCGTATGGTCCAGGCCCCTGCCCGAGGGGATGAGTCCGTCCACCGTGACGGTCTCGCAGGACGCGGCGGGACGCTGGTTCGTCTCCCTGCTGTGCGACGACCCCGGCGTCAAGCCGCTCCCCGCGAACGGGAAGGCGGTCGGCATCGACGCCGGGCTGGACCACCTTCTGACCCTCTCGACCGGGGAGAAGATCACCAACCCCCGGCACGAACGCCGTGACCGTGCCGCACTGGTCACCGCGCAACGTCGTGTCGCGAAGAAGGAGAAGGGGTCGGCGAACCGGGCCAAGGCCCAGCGGAAGGTCGCGAAGATCCATGCGCGGATCGCTGACCGGCGCCGGGACACCCTGCACAAGATCACCACTCGGCTCGTTCGTGAAAACCAAACGATCGTGATCGAGGATCTCACCGTGCGCACCATGGTCAAGAACCACACGCTCGCCCGCGCTATCAGCGATGCGGCGTGGAGCGAGTTCCGCAGCATGCTGGAGTACAAGGCCCAGTGGTACGGCCGCGAAGTGATCGCCGTGGACCGGTGGTTCCCCTCCTCCAAGCTGTGCTCCGCGTGCGGCATCCTGCAGGACACGATGCCGCTGAACGTGCGCACCTGGAGGTGCGACTGCGGCACGATGCACGACCGCGACGTGAACGCGGCGAACAACCTTCTGGCCGCCGGGCTGGCGGTGACAGTCTGTGGAGCTGGTGTAAGACCTCAACGGAGTACTCCGGACGGGCAGTCAGTGACGAAGCAGAAATCCTCACGGCGCGAGCCGTAAGAATCCCTTCCCTCAGGGAGGGGAGAAGTCAACAGACGGCACCCCCGCCCCCGCCGGGCAACGCCGACAGGGCCGACTTCGCCGCGGCCAGTTCGTCCGCGAGCACCTCGATCAGCTGCTGCGCCGGCAGATCGCGGGCGAGCCGGTGCCCCTGCCCCGCCCACAGCGCCATCCCCTGGGCGTCCCCCGCCTTGGCGGCCGCCTTGCGCAGGCCGGAGGTGAGGTGGTGGACCTGGGGGTACGCGGCGGGCGCGTACGGCCCGTGCTCGCGCATGAAGCGGTTCAGCAGTCCGCGGGCGGGCCGGCCGGAGAAGGCGCGCGTCAGCTCCGTACGGACGAAAAGGGGGTTGGTCAGCGCCTGCTTGTGCAGGGCGTTGGCGCCGGACTCGGGCGTGGCGAGGAAGGCCGTGCCGAGCTGGGCCGCGGTGGCGCCCGCGGCGAGCGCGGCGGCGATCTGGCTGCCGCGCATGATGCCGCCTGCCGCGACGATCGGGATCCGCACGGCCTCGCGGACCTGCGCGATCAGGGAGAGCAGTCCGATGCCGGAGCCGTCCGTCTCCGGGTTGTCGCGGTGGGTGCCCTGGTGGCCGCCCGCCTCGACGCCCTGCACGATCACCGCGTCGGCGCCCGCCCACTGCACGGCCTGCGCCTCCTCCACGGTGGTCGCGGTGACCATGGTGAACGTGCCGGCACGGGAGAGGGAGTCCAGCACCTCGCGCGTGGGGCAGCCGAAGTGGAAGGAGACGATCGGCACCGGGTTGTCGAGGAGCACCGCGAGCTTGGCGTCGTAGCCGTCGTCGCGTCCGCTGTCCGGGTCGCCCAGCTTGGTCTCGTACCAGGCGGACTCGCCGGCGAGCTGGCTGGCGTACACCTCGACGGCGGCCGGGTCGGCGTACTCGGGCTGCGGCATGAAGAGGTTCACGCCGAAGGGCCGGCCCGTGGCCCCGCGCAACTGCTTGATCTCCTGGTACATGCCGTCGGCCGTCTTGTACCCGGCGGCGAGAAAACCGAGCCCCCCGGCCTCGGACACGGCCGCGGCGAGCTGCGGCACGGAGACGCCGCCCGCCATCGGGGCCTGCACGATCGGGAGGGGGAAAAGATCGGTCAGTGCGGAGGACATGACGGCATGTTGTCACGTCCTCCGAACAGGACCGAATCCGGCCTTCCGCCTGGCATACGCCACCGGAATGGGCGCTTGTCAGCGCCTATGGGGCACGCTACGGGCACGAGAACAAGCCGCGCTCAGCAAGCCTCGCAGGCGCGGTCCAGCCCCAAAATCGGGGTGGCCGTCAGCGCCCGTTGAACGCGTCCTTCAGGCGCGAGAACAACCCCTGCTGCCCCGGCTGGAACTGCCCCGTGGGCCGTTCCTCCCCCCGCAGCTTCGCCAGCTCGCGCAGCAGTCGCTCCTGCTCCACGTCGAGCTTGCTCGGGGTCATGACCTCGACATGGACGATGAGGTCGCCGCGACCGCCGCCGCGCAGATGCGTGACGCCGCGGCCGTGCAGCGGGATCGACTGGCCGGACTGCGTGCCCGGGCGGATGTCGACCTCCTCCATGCCGTCGAGAGTCTCCAGCGGAACCTTCGTGCCGAGCGCCGCCGCGGTCATCGGGACGGTGACCGTGCAGTGCAGATCGTCGCCGCGCCGCTGGAAGGTGCTGTGCGGGACCTCGTGGATCTCGACGTAGAGGTCACCGGCGGGCCCGCCACCGGGACCGACCTCACCCTCCCCGGCGAGCTGGATCCGCGTGCCGTTGTCGACACCCGCCGGGATCTTCACGGTCAGCGTCCGGCGCGACCGTACGCGTCCGTCACCCGCGCACTCCGGGCACGGGTTCGGTACGACCGTGCCGAAGCCCTGGCACTGCGGGCAGGGCCGGGACGTCATGACCTGGCCGAGGAAGGACCGCGTGACCTGCGAGACCTCACCGCGGCCACGGCACATGTCACACGTCTGCGCCGAGGTACCCGGCGCCGCGCCCTCACCGCTGCAGGTGGTGCACACGATCGCCGTGTCGACCTGGATGTCCTTCGTCGTCCCGAAGGCCGCCTCGTCGAGCTCGATCTCCAGGCGGATCATCGCGTCCTGGCCGCGCCGGGTGCGCGAGCGCGGGCCGCGCTGGGACGCCGTACCGAAGAACGCGTCCATGATGTCCGAGAAGTTCCCGAAGCCGCCCGCGCCGAAGCCTCCGGCGCCACCGCCGCCCGCCTGGGTCAGCGGGTCGCCGCCGAGGTCGTAGACCTGCTTCTTCTGCGGGTCCGACAACACCTCGTACGCGGCGTTGATCTCCTTGAACCGCTCCTGCGTCTTCGGATCGGGATTGACGTCCGGATGCAGCTCGCGTGCGAGTCTCCGGAAAGCCTTCTTGATCTCGTCCTGTGACGCGTCGCGGCGCACGCCGAGTACGGCGTAATAGTCCGTGGCCACTTACGACTCCGCCAGGATCTGTCCGACGTACCGTGCCACCGCTCGTACCGCTCCCATCGTTCCCGGGTAATCCATGCGGGTCGGTCCGACCACGCCCAGTTTGGCTACTGCCTCGCCGCCCGAACCGTAACCGACCGAGACGACCGACGTGGAGTTGAGTCCCTCATAGGCGTTCTCGTGACCGATGCGTACGGTCATGCCCGAATCACTGGCCTCACCAAGGAGTTTGAGGAGGACGACCTGCTCCTCCAATGCTTCCAGGACGGGCCGGATCGTGAGGGGAAAGTCATGTCCGAAGCGGGTGAGATTGGCGGTGCCGCCGATCATCAGCCGCTCCTCGGTCTCCTCGACGAGCGTCTCCAGGAGGGTGGAGAGCACCGTCGAGACCGTGCCGCGGTCCTCGGCCTCGAAGGCCTCCGGCAGGTCCTGCACCAGCTGCGGGACGTCCGTGAAACGGCGGCCCGCGACCCGGCTGTTGAGCCGCGCGCGTAGATCCGCCAGAGACGCCTCCCCGAACGGCGCAGGGCAGTCGACCATGCGCTGCTCGACCCGTCCCGTGTCCGTGATCAGTACGAGCATGACGCGGGCCGGAGCCAGCGACAGCAGCTCCACGTGCCGCACCGTCGAGCGCGTCAGCGAGGGGTACTGCACCACGGCGACCTGCCGGGTGAGCTGCGCCAGCAGCCGTACGGTCCGGCCCACCACGTCGTCGAGATCGACGGCGCCGTCGAGGAAGTTCTGGATCGCGCGCCGCTCGGGTGCCGTCATCGGCTTGACGCCCGCGAGCTTGTCGACGAAGAGGCGGTAGCCCTTGTCCGTGGGGATGCGTCCGGCGCTGGTGTGCGGCTGCGCGATGTAGCCCTCGTCCTCCAGCGCCGCCATGTCGTTGCGCACGGTCGCCGGGGAGACTCCGAGGCTGTGCCGCTCGGTGAGCGCCTTGGAACCCACCGGCTCTTCCGTGCCCACGTAGTCCTGGACGATGGCGCGGAGCACTTCGAGCCTGCGTTCACTGAGCATCGCGCACACCTCCAGCTGGTCTTTCCCGTGGCTTTCGCTTGGCACTCAGCGTGCGCGAGTGCCAGCATCCCGGCTCAAGTGTACGGCCGGTGGGTACGGCCCCGGCAAGGGCGGGCCCGCGCCGCCGATCCGAGGTGTACGGGCATGTCCTGCTCTGTCGGGGACATAGGGCTAGCGTCGTTGCATGAAGGTGACTTGGGAAGCGTCGGGGTGGGAGGAATTGGCACCCGGAGTCGGGCGGCGCCGTCTTCCCGTGTGGGACTGCACGGTCGGGCTGGTCGTGGGCGAGGGCGCGGCGCTCATGATCGACGCGGGGTCGGGCGTGCGGGAGGGCGTGCGGCTGCGTACGGAGGCGCAGGGGCTCCTCGGGGGTGGCAGAGTCACCCATCTCGCGCTCACGCATCCCCACTTCGACCATGTCTTCGGAGCGGCGGCGTTCGCGGGTGTCGAGATCTTCGGCGCGGTGGGCGTGGAACGGGTCCTCGTCCACGACCGCGAGGAGCTGCGCGCGGACGCCGTACGCAACGGCGCCGACCCCCGCGAGGCGGCCGAGGCGGCGGATCTCCTCGTCCGCCCCCGCCATCTCGTGTCCGGCGAGTGGACCCTCGACCTGGGCGGCGGCCGCCAGGTCCTTCTGGCTAATGTCGGTCCCGGCCACACACCCCACGACTTGGCGGTCCTGGTCCCAGGGATGCCCTTGACATCAGTGACCCCCGGGACCCCCGGGACGGCCGGGAGGCTTGGGACCCCCGGGACGCCCGGGACGGCCGGGAGGCTTGGGACGGCCGGGAGGCTTGGTGCGGGCCCTTCCCCCGAGATCGTCTTCTGCGGCGACCTGGTCGAGGAGTCCGGCGAACCTCAGGCGGGCCCCGACGCCGTACCGTCCCACTGGCCCGCCGCCCTCGACCGGCTGCTCGCCCTGGGCGGCGAGGACGCGGTGTACGTTCCCGGCCACGGCGCCGCCGTCGACGCGGCCTTCGTACGGGCCCAACGGGACGCGCTGGCACGGCGTTTCGGCTTGCTGTAAAGGTCGCGCCGTGAAGGTATCGTCAGCCGAATGCGCCAGTACTCACCGGACCTGACCCCTCCCTGGAAGAAGCCCAAGCCCGTACCCGAGGTCCCGGCGGAGCCCGGTCTGGTCGTCGAGGAGCCCGGCACCGGCTTCTGCGGCGCCGTGATCCGCTGCGAGGCCGCCACGGTCACCCTGGAGGACCGCTTCGGCAAGCACCGCGTGTTCCCGCTGGAGCCGCGCGGCTTCCTGCTGGAGGGCCGCGTGGTCACGCTGATCCGCCCGTCCTCGGCTCCGGTACGCCCCACCCGTACGGCATCCGGCTCGGTGGCCGTCCCCGGCACCCGGGCCCGCGTCGCCCGCGCCGGACGCATCTACGTCGAGGGCCGCCACGATGCCGAACTGGTGGAGAAGGTCTGGGGCGACGACCTCCGCATCGAGGGCGTCGTCGTCGAGTACCTGGAGGGCGTCGACGACCTCCTGTCGATCGTGGCCGATTTCGCCCCTGGCCCGGATGCCCGCCTGGGCGTCCTGGTCGACCACCTGGTGCCGGGCAGCAAGGAGTCCCGTATCGCGGAGTCGGTGACGAGTGAGTACGCGCTGGTGGTGGGCCACCCGTACATCGACATCTGGGAGGCGGTGAAGCCGTCGTCGGTGGGCATCGAGGCGTGGCCTCGGGTCCCGCGCGGGGAGGACTGGAAGACGGGGGTGTGCCGGGCGCTGGGGTGGCCTGCAAACACCGGGGCGGCCTGGCAGCGGATTCTGGGGACGGTGCGCTCTTACAAGGACCTGGAGCCGACGCTGCTGGGGAGGGTGGAGGAGTTGATCGACTTCGTTACGGCCAGCGATGGGGCCTGACCTTCTCGTACGTGGCGAATTCGCTGGTGTCCAGTTCGACGCCGATGGGCTCCAAGGGCGTGAGGTCTCCGAACTTGGTGATCCGCTGGCACCGATAGTCCGCATCCTCTCCAGCGCCCGTCGGCTCGGTGAGCAGAACGCACTGGCCCATGACGGGGTCGATGATGAAGTAGGCGGGGATCCTTGCCGCTGCGTAGATCGAGCGCTTGACTCCGTAGTCTCGGTCCACGCTTGTCTTGGAGACGACCTCCACCAGCAAGCTGATGACCTCGGACGGCATCAGCCTTCCGTGACCGGGTCCGGCACCCCGCTCGACGACCACAAGATCCGGCTGCGGCTCGCTGGTCTCTTCGAGGATGGCGATGTCCTGGGTCTGAAGTCGCCGCCAGTGCCGCCGAGGGATCTGGTCCTGAACCGCCTCCACGATGTCGTTGTGGGCCACATCTGGCCCCGCCATCATCACAATTACCCCCCGGAGGAGTTCGACTTTGAAGCCGTCGGGAACCTCAAGTTCCTCGAAGATCTTCACGATGCCGGTGGTCATCGGTCGGTCGTCCACAGCGGTCATCTCCGCAGCCCTCCGGTTTCCGCCACCGTGCGCTTACGGCGGCAGCCTACGAACCAGGTTAGGGACCGAACCGGCGTTCCGCACCGATTCACTCGCCCGAGTGATCAGTCCACCAAATCCCTGACCACCGCATCCGCCAGCAGCCGCCCCCGCAACGTGAGAACGGCCCGCCCCTCGTCGTACGGCCCGGCTTCCAGCAGCCCCTCGGCCAGCGCGCGACGCGACGCCGCGAGCCCGTCCGGCCTCAGCAAGGACAACGGGCAGCCCTCGCGGAGCCGCAGCTCCAGAAGGATGCGCTCCACGCGGCGGTCCTCCTCCGAGAGGAGCTCCCGTCCGGCTCCCGGTGACCGACCCTCCGCAAGGCGCCCGGCGTACGCACCGGGATGCTTGACGTTCCACCACCGCACCCCGCCCACGTGACTGTGGGCCC
>NZ_JAAKZY010000118.1 GCF_011045015.1 Streptomyces scabichelini
GGTGGGGGTGGCCGGCTGGGCGGGGCCGGCGAGGCCGACCAGGGCGGCGAGCGGGAGCAGCAGGGTGGCGAAGCCTGCCAGGGCTCTGTGTCTGACTCTGAGGCCGAAGCGCATCCAGTGTCTCCTCGGGGGAGGTGAGGGCAGTGTGAGGGGGGTGCGCTGGACAATAGAAAGGTCTGGACCATAGGTCAATAGGTCCAGACCAGTGAGGGTATTGACGCGCTTACTTGTTACACGCCCAACTCCTGCGCGAGCACCGCCGCTTGCACCCGGCTGCGCAGCTCCAGTTTCCCCAGGAGACGGCTGACATGGGTCTTCACCGTGGCCTCGGCCATATTCAGGCGTCCGGCGATCTCGGCGTTGGACAGCCCGTCGCCGAGGCAGGACAGCACCTCGCGTTCACGGCGGGTGAGGGATTCCAGGACCGCCGGATCGGTTCCGGGATCCCGTACGGGCTTCGCGGCGAACTCGGCGATCAGCCGCCGAGTGACCGCGGGCGCGATCAGGCCCTCGCCGCGCGCGACCGTGCGGACCGCGGCCAGCAGGTCGCGCGCCTCGGTGTTCTTCAGCAGAAAGCCGGAGGCGCCCGCGCGCAGCGCCCCGAAGACGTACTCGTCGAGGTCGAAGGTGGTCAGCACGAGCACGTCGGCCAGACCCTCGCCGACCACCTGACGGGTGGCCGAGACGCCGTCGAGACGGGGCATCTGCACGTCCATCAGGACGAGATCGGGCCTCAACTCCCGTGCCAGGGCCACCGCCTGCTCGCCGTCCGCGGCCTCGCCGACCACTTCGATGTCGGGCGCGCTGCGCAGGATGAGGACGAGCCCGGCGCGTACGGCGGACTGGTCCTCGGCGACGAGCACGCGGATCATTCGTTTCCTCCCGGAGGGGTCGACGGGGTGGTCGGCAGGTTGGTGGGCAGGGTGGCGTGTACGGTCCAGATCTTGCCGTCGCGAGATTCGGGCGAGGTATCGGGCCCGGATTCGAAGGTGCCGTCCAGCAGCGCGGCCCGCTCCCGCATGCCGACAAGACCGGCGCCCGAGCCGGGGGCGCGCGGGCCGTCGCGGCCGCCGTACGGGCTGGTCACCCGCACGCTCAGGGTGCCGTCCCGCTGGGCGAGCGTCACGGTGACCCGGCCGGGGGAGGCGTGCTTGAGGGCGTTGGTCAGGGACTCCTGGACGATCCGGTAGGCGGCGAGCTCGACCGGTGCCGGCAGCTTCTCGTGAGCGGCTTCGAGCGTGACGTCGAGGCCGTTGGCGCGGGCGGTGTCGACGAGCGCGCCGAGCCCTTCGAGGGTCGGGGCCGCGGCCGGCTTCCGCTCCCCGCTGTCGTCCCGGAGGATGCCGATCAGCCGCCGCATCTCGGCGAGCCCCTCGACACTGTTCTCGCGGATGACGGCGAGGGCGTCCTTCGTGGTGTCCGCGTCGTCGAGCGAGAGCGCGGCCGTGGAGTGGATGGCGATCGCGGACAGGTGGTTGGCCACCATGTCGTGCAACTCCCTCGCCATCCGGGCACGTTCGGCGGTGACGGCCTGGGTGCGGTCCATCTCGGCGAGCAGGGCGGTCTGTTCGGCGCGCAGACGGGCGGCTTCGGCGGCGTCGCGGTGGTTGCGGACGAGCCATCCGGTGGCGGCGGGGGCGAGCGCCACCACGCCGACGCCCACGCCGATCAGTACGGCCTCCGGCCTCCGCCAGATCGCAAGGGGCACCACCGCCCCGAGCACCGTGAGCAGGCCGGTGATCCAGGGGATGCGGCGGGCGGAGGCGGGGGTGCCGTACAGGACGGCCGCGTAGACGAGGTCGGTGAACAGCACGACGGTGACCACGTTGCCCCGCGTGATCGTGTCGGCGGTCAGCATGAGGACCCCGATGAGCAAGCCCGTACGCGGCATGGTCCGGCGCAGCAGCTCGCAGGCGGCCGTCACGGCGAGCGGCAGCAGAGCCGCCCACTCCGGTGACCACAGGACGAGCCCGTTGTCGCCCGGCGGACGGGGGAAGAGGCCGAGGGTCCAGAGCAGGAGCCCTCCGAGCAGCCCGGCCACCGCGATCCGCACGTCGTCGCGGTGGGGGCGGGGGAGTCGTACGGCCGTAGGGGATCTAGCGAGGGGACTCTCGGCTTCAGCCGAGGGGCCAATCGGTTCCCTCAAGGGCTCTCACCTCGACTCTCTGCACGGAGCTGCACTGTTTGGTCCAGGTTAAGGCGTAACGGTCCATTAGACTTGTCGCATGTGTATAATGATCGCGTGACTGTGAGCAGGAAGGTTCGCCGGTTCTCCGGCGGCGTGTACGACCTCGGGCTGCACGTGGTGTGGTGCCCGAAGTACCGCCGTCCGGTCCTCGGCGGCCCGGTCGCGGTCCGGCTGCGTGAGCTGATCGAGCAGAAGGCCGCGGAGCGCGGGTGGGAGATCATCGCCCTTGAGGTGATGCCGGACCGCGTGCACCTGTTCGTCAAGCACGACCCCAAATCGTCGGCGTCGTACGTGGTCAACCAATTCAAGGCCTTCACCTCCCGCCTACTGCGGGCGGAATTCCCGCACCTGAAGTCGAGGCTGCCGACCTTGTGGTCGTCGTCATACTTCGCCGCCTCCGTGGGCGCGGTCTCGGCCGCGACGGTGCAGGAGTACGTGGAGACCCAGCGGGAACGCCCTGGGCAGAAGGGGGAGTAGGCGTGATCCGCGCGTACAAGTTCCTCCTGCGCCCCACGACCCGCCAGGAGCAGGCACTGCGCGCGATGCTCGCCGACCACTGCTCGCTCTACAACGGCGCCCTCCAGGAGCGCCGGGACGCCTGGCGACACGGCTCGAAGACCAGCATCACCTACGGCGCCCAGTCCACCCAGCTCAAGGAGATCCGCACCGTCGACCCGGAGCGCCAGGGCCGCTGGTCGTTCTCCTCCCAGCAGGCCATCCTGCGCCGCCTGGACAAGGCCTTCCAGGCGTTCTTCCGCCGCGTCAAGCACGGCCAGACACCCGGATACCCGCGCTTCAAGGGCGTCGGCCACTTCGACACCGTCGTCTTCCCCAAGGACGGCGACGGCTGCCGTTGGGACTCCACACCGCACGACCCGCAAACCCGCCTCCGCTTGCACGGCGTCGGACACATCCGCGTACACCAGCACCGGCCGGTCAGGGGCCGGGTGAAAACGGTCGCGATCAAGCGGGAGGGCCGCCGCTGGTACGTGGTCCTGTCCTGCGACGAGGTGCCCGCCGAGCCGCTGCCGACCACCGGTGAGGCTGTAGGCATCGACCTGGGCGTCGCCCACTTTTTGACCACCTCCACCGGCGAGCACATCGCCAACCCCCGCTTCCTCCAAGCGGCCGCCGAAGAACTCACCGAAGCACAGCGACACCTGGCAACGTTCCCCAAACGCACCAAGCAGCGCACCACGGCGCACCGGGCCGCCGCCCGGAAGGTCGCCAAGATCCACGCCAGGATCCGGCGCCAGCGCCTGGACCACGCGCACAAGACCGCGCTCGCCCTGGTGCGCGACCACGACGTGATCGCGCACGAGAAGCTGAACACCGCGGGCATGACCAAGGTGCCCGCACTCAAGCCGGACCCCGAACAGCCCGGTGTGTTCCTGCCGAACCAGCGGGCGGCGAAGGCCGGGCTCAACCGATCGATTCTCGACGCGGGTTGGGGGGTGTTCCTCGCGATCCTCGCAGGCAAGGCTGAAAGCGCCGGTCGGACCGTCGTCGCGGTGGACCCCCGCAACACCTCCCGCACCTGCCCGTCCTGCGGGCACGTGGCGAAGGAGAACCGCCTCACCCAAGCGAAGTTCCAGTGCGCCACATGCGGGTTCGCGGCCAACGCGGACCACGTCGGCGCGCTGAACGTCCTCAACAGGGCCGGGCTGGCCCTCTGTGACGCTGCCTAGCCAGCGACACAGGAAGCCCGCGCGGCCACGCGTGGGTGGAGTCACGAATCCATCCAACACGGACGCCACGCCCGGCGCCTGATCCTGGGGGACGGTCCGGATGATGACCTCGTACCGGCGTATGCCCGACGGCACCAGCCTCTGCCATACCTGTGCTCCGAAGAATCTTCAGACGTGCTGCCTGTGCGGGCGCGGGTACGCCCAGTCAACGCACGGACCCCCGACGGGCCGGTCTGCGGCGGCTGCTACTCCAGCCCTCCCCGCCTGTGCGGTGTCTGCGGGCAGATCGCTTCCATCAGCACCCGGGCCGACGGCTCCAGGCCGGACACCTGCGACCGGCATCAACGGTGGCTTGGGCCCGTTTCCACTGCGACACGTGCCGCCCTCGCGAAGAGTGCGCATGTGCCCTGTGCGGGCACGTCGCGAAGATCAAGGTCTTCTGGCCGCGAGGGCCGGTGTGCAACTCCTGCTACAGAACAGCCCTGTCGACCCTGCACCGTGCGCCTCGTGCAACCGACAGCGCATCCTGATCGGTCAGACGGCCGAGGGAACCCTCCTGTGCAAGGCGTGCTCGTTCCCCGACAAAGGGCCATCGTACGTAACCGGTCGAGCGGTGTTCGGCCTGCGATGAGCCGGCGGACCTCTACTCCGGCCGCCGCTGCCCCCGCTGCACCCTGGCCGCCCGCGTGACCGATCTGCTCTCCGCGGACGGCGCAAGCGTGGCCCAGCCACTCCAACCCCTCGCCGCGGTACTGACCGGAGCGGACAACCCCCACCGCGTCCTGCAGTGGCTGCGCCGAAGCCCTGCCGCCCATCTGCTGGGCCGCTTGGCACTCGATCCCGAAGCGCTGAACCACAAATCCCTCGACACGCTGCCGCAGCGGGCTGCCACCGCCTACGTGCGTGGGCTGCTCGTCACCGCCGGCATCCTGCCGCCACGCGATGAAAATCTCGCCCTCCTCACCAACTGGGTCGCACGGACCGTGGCCGAACTGCCAGCGCGGCACGCCAACCTCATCCGTCCGTTCGCCGAGTGGCACATCATCCGCGACGCCCGCCGACGCTCATCCCGCGGCCGTTACACCTACGCCGCACACAAGGGTGACTGCGGCAACGTCCTCGCCGCCATCAACTTCCTGAACTGGCTCGGCACCCAGCACCTGAGTCTCTCCCAGCTCCAGCAGCGGCATCTGGACACCTGGGCGATCGAGCGGCCAAGCCTGCGCTCCCGTTCCATCCCCTTCCTCCGCTGGAGCACTGCACGACGTCTCTGCCCGCCCGATCTGGTCATCGAGCACTCAGCCGCCCAACTCCCGGGCCACTTCCAGGCAGAGGAGGAGCACCGAAAAGAGCTGCTGCGCTGCTTCAACGACACGGCGTTGCCCCTGGAGGTCCGCGTCGCGGCTGCTCTCGTCCGCCTCTACGCCCTCCCCCTGACCCGCATCGTCGAACTCACCGACGACCACATTCGCCGCGACCAGGGGCATACCGACCTGACGGTCAGCCACCACCCCTTCGTGCTCCCGCCCAAGCTCGCCCGCCTCATCGACGATCAGCTGCAGCACAGCCCCCGGCACAGCAACACCGCGGGGTGCAGATACCTCTTGCCCGGTCACAGCCCTGGACGCCCGCGCAACCCCCTTGGCCTCGCCGACACCTTGAGACACCACGGTCTGCCCGCCCGCGCTGCACGGAACACCGCCATGATGGACGCCCTGGTAGACCTGCCGCCCATGGTCATCGCCGACCTGCTCGGCATCCACCCCAAGACAGCCGAACGCTGGGCCACCCTCGCCGGCGGGAACTGGTCCGATTACTTGGCAGCGCGACGGGCCGACCCGTAGGGCTAGGCAGTTGAGCAGGGCGGTGTTCCGAGTCTGCGCTATTGGGGGATGGTGAGCAGGATGCGGCCGTGGCCACCGCCGGCGTCGACGTGGTCGTGGGCCTTGGCGATGTGGTCCAGCGGGTGACGGTCGCCGACGGCGACGGTGAGGGCGCCGACGGCGGCTGCGGAGGTGAGGTCGCGGGCGGCCTGGCGCTTGGCCTCGGCGGGGAAGTCGTCGCTGCCGAGCAGCCGCAGGGTGACGTTGTTGAACAGCAGCGGCCAGAAAGGGATCTCAGTGCGGTCCGAGCGGGTCGCGTAGGCGGCGATGACGGCGTTGTTGGCGGCGACGGCGTTGTCGAGACCGGCGTTGTCGGACAGCGCGACCTCGATGATCCGGTCGACGCCCCGCGGCGCGTACGAGCGGATGGCCGCGGCGGGCTCGCCGGTATCCAGGGCGACGGCGTGGGAGGCGACGGCCGCGTCGACGCGGCTGAGGTCCGCGGTTCGGCGGACGGTCGCGATCACAGTCGCGCCGGCCCAGTGGGCGAGCTGGGCGGCCAGGGAGCCGACGCCGCCGAGAACTCCGTGGACCAAGACCAGTTGGCCGTCGACCGGGCCGTCGGCGAAGACGGTGCGGTGGGCGGTGATACCGGGGATGCCGAGGCTCGCTCCCAGCTCGTCACTGAGGTGGTCGGGCAGGGGTGCGGCCTGGTGCTCGGGTACGACGGTGTACTGGGCGGCGGTGCCGAAGGGGCGGTAGGACTGGGCGCCGTACACCCAGACCCGTTGTCCCACGCGGCGGGCGTCGACTCCGGCGCCCACGACGTCGATGACTCCGGTGGCGTCGCTGTGCGGGATCACCCGCGGGAAGGGCATGGACGAGCCGAGCCAGCCGCGCCGCTTCTTGGTGTCGCCGGGGTTGACGCCCGAGACGGTGACACGGACGCGCACCTCACCGGGGCCGGGGACAGGATCAGGGAGTTCACCGACGTGCAGGACATCGGCGGCGGGTCCCTGGTCGTCGTACCAGGAAGCAAGCATGGGGGTACCTCCGTGGACAGTCAGCTCGCGGGAGCGGCGGGCGCATGCGGATCGCTGTCGGTGCATGCGGTGTCGAATGCGGGCGCCTTCTCCCCGAGGGCCTCGCGCAGCCAGGTCCGTTCGGCGCGGCTGGTGGCGCGGGCGGTGAGCAGCATGCCCCGCCGGTAGGGGTCGGCGATCTCCTCGGCACGCAGGGGCCGCTCGTTGTCGTAGAAGAAGCTCGCCGGTTCTTCCAGGAACTCCAGCCGTCTGCGCAGCACCGCGTGCTGTTCGGCCACGTCGGGCAGGTGGGAGAGGAAGGCCAGGACGACGTAGAACCGGGTGAAGTCGGTGATCTCGTGGTCGGCGGGCTTGCGCAGGCGCTGAAGCATTTCGGCCCGTCCGGCCGCGGTCAGGCTGAGCACGTACCGGGCCGCCCCCGCGGCCGGGTCGGCGCGCCGCTCGATCAAGCCCGCCCTGGTCAGACGATTGATCGCCGGATACAGGCTGCCGTCACTGACCGGCCGCGTATAGCCGGTCAGCTGTGAGATGCGGCGGCGCAGCTCGTGTCCAGGCAGGGGTCCCTCGGCGAGGAAGCCGAGTATCGCGAGTTCCAGCATGAGTCCATCTTCGCACGCGAACATCGAATCGATGTGAACATCGATTCGATGTTACGCTCGCAGGTACCCGCCCAAACGTCTCCGGAGAGGCACAGCAAGATGCCATCGCAGTCCACCGAGTCAGTGATGAACCGCTTCGTCGAGTTCATCAACACGGGCAACGAGGATCTCGCCCGCGAGGTCATTTCTCCGGACGCGGTGTTCCACGCGCCAAGCCACCCGGAACCACTGCGGGGGCCCGATGGGTACATGGAAGTCCTCGGGATGATGCGCAGCGCCTTCCCCGACGTCCAGTGGACGATGGAGGAGACGGTCACCGAAGGCGACACCGTGGCCGCGCGGTTCACCATGCGGGGAACCCACGACGGTGAATTCTTCGGGATCCCGGCGAGCGGCAACAAGATCTCGGTGCAGGCCATGAACTTCTACTACCTGGCCGACGGCCGGATCGTCGGCGAACGGGGCCAGCCCGATCTCCTCGGGGTGATGCAGCAGATCGGTGCCCTACCGACGCCGTGAACCTCATAGCGCCGGGTGAGCCTTCTGCCGCGCGGGATTGCCGCTGCCGGGAGGGGGCCGTACGGCGCGGTGGCAGAGGGCGAAGGCCCGCACCGGAGCGCGGGCGGCCGGCGCGGGTTCACCGCAAGAGGCCCGTCTTCTTCTTGCTCCGGCGACTTCGCGCAGACAGCCCCCGTTGCGGCGAAAGCCTTTACACCTTGTCACCGCTGACGTGACCGAGCCGGGTACGGAACTGCTCGCTCTACGTCGAATACTGCAACCCTCGAATACCGACAGTCCACCAGTGGCGGCTACATCGAAGGATGCAGTGCCGTTTCGTCACTGGCGACGACGATCCGGGCCGCTGCCGCCGGGAGCCTTGAAGGGTGACCGAGAGGAGCAAGCCGTGATCGTCACACTCATCGTCGCCTGTGAAGTCGCCTTCTGGGTGCTGCTGGCAGCGGGCCTGGGCGCGCGCTATCTGCTCAAGATGCCGCGGACCGGCCTCGCCCTGCTGCTGTGCGAGCCACTCCTCGAAGTCGTGCTGTTCGTAGTCACCGCCATCGACCTCAAGAACGGCGCGGAGCCCGACTGGAAGCACGGTCTCGCCGCCGTCTACATCGGCTTCACCGTGGGCCTGGGCCATTCCACGATCAGGTGGGCCGACGCCCATGTCGCCCACCGCTTCGCGGGTGGTCCGCCGCCGGTGAAGCCGCCCAAGTACGGGATGGCCCGCGCACGCCACGAGTGGCGGGTCGCGGGCCGCTGGATCACCGCGGCCGTCGTCGCGATGGCGCTGCTTCAGGCCGCGATCTGGTACGTCGGCTCAGGCGGCGAGACCGACTCGCTGCGCGCCTGGCAGTCGAGGATGCTGTTCGTGATCGGCATCAACGTCGTCATCGCGCTCAGCTACACGCTGTTCCCGAAGAAGGCCCCGTACGGCCATGGGGAGAAGGATTCGTACGAGGCGAAGTCAGCGCTCCCCACCCGGGACCCAGAGCACGTCCCCGACCTCCTTGTTGGCCGTCCGCGCAAGGATGAACAGTAGGTCCGACAGCCGGTTCAGATAGGTCGCCGTGAGCGGGTTCATCACCTCCCCGTGGGCCTCCAGCGCCGCCCACGTCGACCGCTCCGCCCGCCGCACGACCGTGCACGCCTGGTGCAGCAGTGCCGCACCGGGCGTGCCGCCGGGCAGGATGAACGAGCGGAGCTTCTCCAACCGCTCGTTGAACCGGTCGCAGTCCGCCTCCAGCTTGTCGATGTAGAACTGCTCGACCCTGAGGGGCGGGAACTCCGGGTTCTCGACGACCGGCGTCGACAGGTCCGCGCCCACGTCGAACAGGTCGTTCTGCACGCGGGTGAGGACCTTGACGACCTCCTCGTCGAGCCCGCCGAGGGCGATCGCCGTGCCGATGACCGCGTTCGCCTCGTTGGCGTCGGCGTACGCCGCGATCCGCAGATCGGTCTTGGCGACCCGGCTCATGTCGCCGAGGGCGGTGGTGCCCTGGTCGCCGGTCCTGGTGTAGATGCGCGTCAGATTGACCATGTGACCAGCGTAGTTACGCTCCGGCCTTCCGGAACACTCGTGTGCCCACTGTCACTGCGAGCGCCGCGAAGCCGACGGCCACGATCACGCCGTACAGCATGGAGGAGGTCGCGTACGAGCCGACGTACGCGTCCCGCATCGCGTCCACCAGATAGCGGAACGGCATGAAGTGGGACAGCACGTCCAGCCAGCCGGGCCCGAGCGCCATCGGCAGCATGAGGCCGGACAGGAGCATCGACGGCAGGGTGACGGTGTTGATCGTCGGGCCGAACTCCTGCGGGGAACGGACCTTCATGGCCAGCGTGTACGACAGGGCGGCCAGCGAGATGGTCAGCAGCGCGACGAACGCGAAGCCGATCAGGACGCCGGCGAGCGGGGCGCGCAGGCCCATCATCAGGGCCACCAGGACCAGCAGTACCGACTGGAGGACGAAGACGGCGGCGTCCCGCAGCACCCGGCCGAGCAGCAGCGCGAGGCGGCTGACGGGGGTGACGCGCATCCGCTCGACGATCCCGTGGTTCTTCTCGACGAGGATCGAGAAGCCCGCGAACGCGGCGCCGAACAGGGCGAGTTGGAGCAGCAGTCCGGGGACGAGCACCTGCCAGGAGCTGCCGCGGCTGTCCAGCGGCAGGTCGGTGAGCAGCGGACCGAAGAAGACCAGGTACAGCAGCGGCATCAGGACGCCGAAAATCATCGCGAGCTTGGAGCGCAGGGTCTGGCGGGCGTAGCGCCCGAAGATCAGCGCGGTGTCGTGCACAAGCATGGGGTTCCTATACGGCTACGGGGGTGGAGTCGGCCCGTACGGGACCGCGGCCGGTGATGGCGAGGAAGGCGTCCTGGAGGGTGGCGTCGGCCGAGCCGCCGTACCGGAGCTTGAGCGCGCGCGGCGTGCCCTCGGCCACCACGACGCCCTTGTCGACGACGACGAGCCGGTCGGAGAGCGCGTCCGCCTCGTCGAGGTAGTGCGTGGTGAGGAAGACGGTGGTGCCGTACTCGTCGCGCAGGCGTCGTACGAGGTCCCACAGGTCGGCCCGGCTGGCCGGGTCGAGCCCGGTGGTCGGCTCGTCGAGGAAAAGCACAGCGGGGCGGTGCGTGAGCGCCATCGCGATGTCGAGACGGCGCCGCTGGCCGCCGGAGAGGGTCGCGATCTTGCGGTCGAGCAGATCGGCCAGGCCCAAGTCGTATGCCAATTCCTGAGCGCGGTCCGTCGCTTGAGCCTTGGTCAGGCGGTAGAGCCGTCCTTGGGTGACCAGCTCCTCCCGCACGGTCACGGTCGGGTCGACGCCGCCGGACTGCGCGACATAGCCGCAGGCCCTGCGCACGCCGGCCGGGTCGGTGGCCAGGTCGCAGCCCGCGACGGTGGCGGCGCCGCCGGTCGGGGCGAGCAGCGTGGTGAGCATGCGGAGGGTGGTCGTCTTGCCGGCGCCGTTCGGGCCGAGGAAGCCGAGGATCTCGCCCGGCTGGACGGTGAGGTCGATGCCCCGGACCGCCTCTACCGGGCCCTGCTTCGTCTGGAAGGTCCGGGCCAGGCCGGCCGTACTGATGATTGCCATGTCTCCAAGAAGAACAGAGTCATTGAAATTTTGCAACGACACCAAACTTTCAGAGTCTCCAACGACGGCTAGGATGAGGGCATGGCAGAAGGGCTCAGAGAGCGGAAGAAGCGCCAGACCAGGCAGTACATCTCCGATGTGGCGACCGGTCTGTTCCTGGAGCGCGGCTTCGACGCGGTGACGATCGCGGAGATCGCGGAGGCCTCGGACGTCTCGGTCAACACCGTCTACAACTACTTCCCCAGCAAGGAAGACCTGTTCCTGGACCGTGCCGAGGGGGTCGTCGGCGCGCTCTCGCGATACGTCCGGGGCCGGGACGTGGGCGAGTCGGCGGGCGCCGCCGTCCTGCGGGAACTGCGCGCGGAGGTCGAAGCGGTGTCCCCCAGGGTCGGACTGATGGAGGGCTACGACCGCTTCGCGAAGGTCATCCACGGCGCGTCCGCGCTCAAGGCCCGCCTCTGGTACATCCAGCAGGAGACGCTCGACCGACTTGAGGCGACGCTGCGCGAGGAGGCGGGGGCCGAGGAGAACGACCCCATGCCCACCTTGGTCGCCGGTCAGCTCAACTGGGTGCAGTCCACCCTCATGGCCGTGATCGAGCGTGCGATGCTCGCCGGAGGCAAGCCCGCCGAAGTGTCCCGCGAAGCCCTCGCCCTTCTCGACGACATGGAGGACCTTTTGAGCGAGAAGGTCCTCAACTACGCCGTGCGGACGGCGGAATGACCCATGCCGGTGTGATGTCCGTCATCTGAGACGTGACGCGCATTACTTACCGGTCACACAGCCCCTCACGAGCGCTAAGGTCCGCCGGAGAGGCACATATAAGCAGCGTGTTAAGCGGGTTAGGGGAGTCGGACTGTGGCACGGAAGCTTGCCGTCATCGGAGCCGGGCTCATGGGTTCCGGTATTGCCCAGGTCTCCGCACAGGCCGGCTGGGACGTCGTCCTACGGGATGTCACCGATGAGGCGCTGACCCGTGGTACGGACGGCATCAAGGCCTCGTACGAGAAGTTCGTGAGCAAGGGGAAGCTGGACTCCGCCGAGGCGGAGGCCGCCCTGGCCCGGATCTCCACGACCACGGACCTGGACGCGGTCGCCGACGCCGACATCGTCGTCGAGGCCGTCTTCGAGAAGCTGGACGTCAAGCACGAGATCTTCCGTACGCTCGACAAGCTGGTGAAGGACGAGACCGTACTCGCGTCCAACACCTCCGCCATCCCGATCACCAAGATCGCGGCGGCCACCGAGCGCCCGGAGCGGGTCGTCGGCGTCCACTTCTTCTCGCCGGTCCCGATGATGCAGCTGTGCGAGCTGGTGCGCGGCTACAAGACGAGCGACGAAACGCTCGCCGCCGCACGGGAGTTCGCCGAGTCCGTCGGCAAGACCTGCATCGTCGTCAACAGGGACGTCGCCGGCTTCGTCACCACCCGGCTCATCTCGGCGCTCGTCGTCGAGGCGGCCAAGCTGTACGAGTCCGGCGTGGCCACCGCCGAGGACATCGACCTCGCCTGCAAGCTGGGCTTCGGCCACGCCATGGGGCCGCTCGCCACCGCCGATCTGACGGGCGTCGACATCCTGCTGCACGCGACGAGCAACATCTACACGGAGACCCAGGACGAGAAATTCGCCCCGCCGGAACTGATGCGCCGGATGGTTGACGCCGGTGACATCGGGCGCAAGAGCGGGCAAGGCTTTTACGCCCACTGATTTACATCTGATGATTTTCTGTCGACCACTATCGTGATCACCCTTCGGAGTGATTTCGGTATCGGTTCGCTTACAGACGGCAACTTCTGCCCCGGTGGGGCAGTCAGTCCTGACACAAACACAGGACACGAAAGACGCACAAAGACGCTGAGCACGAAACGCACTCTCGGGGAGCGCATATGCACATCAGGGGCGACCACGCCGAGCTGGTCGTCGGGGGCCGCCTCGACGTCGTCAGCGCGGCGGACGCCCGTACGGTCCTGCACTCGGCCGTCGACGACGGAGCCGGCGACCTGGTGCTCGACCTGTCAGAGCTGGACTCCTGGGACGCCACCGGGCTCGGTGTCATCATGGGGGCCCACCGGCGGGCTGGGCGGTGTGGCCGGAGGCTTGTGCTGCGCGGCGTTCCGCCGCAGATGCAGCGCTTGTTGGTGGCGACCCGGCTGCACCGGATCCTGGCGATCGAGGGCGGCATCGGAGTCGAGTCGCTGCCCCGGGTGTGAGAGCCGGACCGTCGCCTCCCGGAGGACCGGACCGCCGCGTTCTGGATGAAATGTGCAGCGCGCACAATCCTCACGAAGCTGTGACGTCTCGGACGTCGCTGTACTCCGTCTGTTCATAGATACTGTGCAAAGGTTTAAGGTTCGGCTGCCTGCCACTCTGTAAAACCCTGAGTGGGCACCGGACCAGAAGCGACAGCGCAGTGTGCAGCAGGCCGGGGGGCTCGGCACACGACGCTTTTGGGGGGCTTGGACCTATGGACACGACGAACAACCGGGGACCCGAAGAGCACGGTCATGACGAGCACGGTCATGACGACGACGTCCGGACGCCTCGCCAGCGCCCGCCGCGCGATCCGCTGACGCAGGCTCTCGGGCCGGGAAGCGCCCAGCACACGCCGGCACTGGCCCGCACCGTCCAGCTCGTGTCGGGCGACTTCCTGCTCACCGTCAACCCTGTCGACGGCAGCGAGATAGAGCTCTGCCCGCCGGGCGAGCGGCCGGCCAGGCCCGTGAAGTTCACACCCGCCGAGCGGGCCGAGCTGGCTCCCGCCACGCGGCCGCCCGTACCTCCGGGGCCCTTGCTGCCCAGGCTGCCGCTGCTGGAGCGGCAGGAGGAGCGTGAGCGGCTCGCACGCCTGCTTGCGCGGGGGCGCTCCGTACGGCTCACCGGGCCCTCGGGGTCGGGCCGTACCGTGCTCCTGGACGCCGTCGCCGACGACTGTGCGGATCTCGCGCCCGACGGCGTCATCCGCCTCAGCGGCCACCGCCGGACGCCGAGCGATCTGCTGCACGACCTCTTCGCGGCCGTCTACAGCGCGCCCCTGTACCGGCCGGAGCTGGACGAACTGCTCACTCTCGTCCGGGAGATCGGCGCGGTCGTCGTCCTCGACGACATCGAGTTCGGCGGCAGCGCGCTCGACGAGCTGCTCGACGCGACACCCGAGTGTGCCTTCCTGATCTCCGCGACCCCCGAGGTCGCCGCACCGTCCGCCGACTCGCTCCTCGAAGAGGTCTTCCTCGGCGGCCTCGGCCGCGGCGGCGGGCTCGAACTCCTCGAGCGGGCCGTCGGCCGCGTGCTGACGGAGGACGAGGCGGCCTGGGCGGGCGACCTCTGGTTCGAGTCCGAGGGACTGCCGCTGCGCTTCGTGCAGGCCGGCGCACTGCTGCGGCAGCGCGACCAGCTGCGCGCCGATCCGAACGCCTTCGACGAGTACGGCTACTACGAGGACGCGCCCGTGGACGCGCCCTTCGACGCCGATGACCTCCAGGACGTACCGCTGCCGTCGCTCGCCGAGGGGGCCGCGCCCGCCGCGCTGCTCGCGTCCCGGCTCAGTGATTCGGCGCGCGACACGCTGCGGTTCGCGGTCGCGCTGGACGGCGAGGTGCCGCACCAGGCGCATCTGCCCGCGCTGGTCGGGGACACCCACGCGGACGCCGCACTGGCGGAGCTCGTCGGCTGCGGGCTCGTCACACCGGTCGGCTCGCACTACCGGCTCGCGGCCGATGTGCAGACCCAGCTGGAGGCCGCCGGGTTCGCTTCCCACGCCGAGGAACGGGCGCGCATCGCGGCCCAGCACTACGCCTGGTGGGCCGGGCATCCGTCGGTCACGCCGGAACGGGTCGCCGCCGAGGCGGACGCCGTGCTCGCGGCGCTCACCGCGCTCGTGCCGATCACCGCGCCGCCGGCCGACGAGGAGGACGAGAGCGCCGCCGTACGCCTGGCCCGGGCGGTCGCGCCCGCGTTCGCCGGGGGGCTGCACTGGGGCGCCTGGGAACGCACGCTGCGCGCCGGCACGGAGGCGTCCCGGCTCGCCGGTGAGGTCTCCGAACAGGCCTACTTCCATCATGAGCTGGGCGTCCTCGCAATCTGCGGCGGACAGTTCGACCGGGCCCGCGCCGAGTTGGAGGCTTCCATCGGGCTGCGCGGCGCGCTCGCCGACAAGCGCGGTACGGTCGCGGGCCGCCGCGCCCTCGCCCTGGTCGACGACCGCACCGGTGCCACACCCTCGGCCGGACTGGGGTCGACCTCGGGCGAAGAGGTGCCCGACGCGCGGTACGAGGAGTCGGCGTCGCCCCCGGGTGGCGTACCGGCCGCGTTTGCGGCGGTCCCGCCGCCTCAGCCGTCCCAGATCCCGACGTTGGTCACGAACCGCAGCGGGGCCCCGGCGTCGCACAAGACCAGTGGCGTGAAGCGGCTGGTGCACGGCACCCGGCGCAATCTGGTGGCCGCGGCCGCGGGCGCCCTCCTCGCCGCCGTGCTCGGCACCGTGGTGACGCTCGGTGCGACTTCGAACGGCGACGACAACACCCCGTCGGAGAAGGTCGGCGTCAATCCGTCCGCGAGCGCGGGCGAGAACGGCGGCGGGCTCGGCGCGGAGGAGCCGAGGAAGGACAGCGTCGGCGACTCGGACTCCACGAGCCGTCCGACGGACCCGGGCGAGGACGGAGTCGTCGGGACTTCGGACGATCCGACGCCGTCGGCCAGCGGCGAGCCGTCGGACGACCCGAGCGGGTCGAAGGACCCGAGCGATCCGACCAAGTCACCGACGCAGTCGCCCACCAAACCGCCGTCCACGTCCAAGCCGCCGACGACCTCTAGGCCGCCGACCACTCCGCCGCCGACCACGTCCAGGCCGCCGACGACCTCACAGCCGCCGACCTCCGAGTCGCCGACGGTATCTCCGTCGCCGCCACCGGAGAACTCGACCTCGGCCAGCGGTCCGGCGCCCAGCACACCGGTTTCCAGCCCGGCCGAGAGCAGCAGCTCCGCGAGCGGTCCGGATGAGCCGCCGAGCGGGTCGGGGACGACCGGTACGTCGGCGTTGATCTGACAGCCGCGTACGACACGACAGGCCTACGTCACGAGAGAGGGCCGGGTCCATGGCCATGGACCCGGCCCCCTCTCGTCGCAGCCGTCGGAACAACGACAGCCGACGCTCAGAACAACCTGAGCTTGTCGTCCTCGATGCCGCGCAGCGCGTCGTAGTCGAGCACCGTGCAGCCGATGCCGCGGTCGGTCGCGAGGACGCGGGCCTGCGGCTTGATCTCCTGGGCCGCGAAGATGCCGCGTACCGGCGCCAGATGCGGGTCGCGGTTCAACAGCTCCAGATAGCGCGTGAGTTGCTCCACGCCGTCGATCTCGCCGCGCCGCTTGATCTCCACGGCGACGGTCTGCCCCTCGGCGTCCCGGCACAGGATGTCGACCGGGCCGATGGCCGTCATGTACTCGCGGCGGATCAGTGAGTAGCCCTCGCCGAGGGTCTCGATGCGGTCGGCGAGCAGCTCCTGAAGGTGTGCTTCCACGCCATCCTTGATCAGGCCCGGGTCCACGCCGAGTTCGTGCGAGGAGTCGTGAAGGACCTCCTCCATCGTGATGATGAGCTTCTCGCCGGCCTTGTTGATGACGGTCCAGACGCCCGCTGTGCCGTCATCGGCGCCTGCACCCTCCTTCAACGTGCAGGGCGGAGACATCCAGTTGAGGGGCTTGTAGGCCCGGTCGTCCGCATGGATCGAGACGCTGCCGTCCGCCTTCACCAGGATGAGACGGGGTGCCGAGGGGAGATGGGCGGTGAGCCGGCCGGCGTAGTCGACGGAGCAGCGGGCAATGACGAGACGCATGGTCGGCAACGCTACTCGACGGGCGGCCGTCTCCGCGATTCGCCCTTGGGCCACGCCTTACCGTGCGCATTGCCTACGGCACATGCTGTTAGAAAGTGGCCGGTTGTGCGCGCATTGGTGCCTTGCTGTGTTCCACATGTTCTGGTGCGATCAAGGACAGTTGCCTACCGTATAAACGGGAGGTCGTGGTGCGAGTACGCAGCGTGTCCGCTGTCGCGGTCTCCTTCCCTGTCCGTCAACCCCCTCTGTCGGGAGGGGGTGCGAGAGGAGAACCCATGTCGCTGGACGTCTCACCGGCCCTACTCGAACAGGCCGAGCGAGGCGAGGTCGACGAAGCGGAATTTGTCGACTGCGTCCGGACCTCCCTGCCCTACGCATGGGAGATGATCAGCTCCCTGGTGGCCCAACTGAAGGTGGACGGCGGCAAGTTCGCCGACAACCAGACGCCGCCGCCGGACGAGCAGGCACGTGGCCAGCTGCTGCGTGCGCTCGCGAGTGACGCGATACGCGGCGCGCTGCAGCGGCACTTCGGAGTGCGGCTGGCCTTCCAGAACTGCCACCGGGTGGCGGTGTTCCCGCTGGACGAGTCGGTGGACGACTCGCTGGCCCGCTTCACCTCGGTGCGCAGCCAACTGCTGAACCAGTCACCGGAGTTCCGGGACTGCTGACGCAGCGATGCCGCAGGCTTGCCGCCCTGTACGCGGGAGGTGCATTTGCACGGGGCGGCAAGCTTCCCGCGACGCGGGCGCGTTGAGCACCGGCTCCGCTTGTCCCAGCTCGACGCGGGCGTATTGAGCGCCGGCTCCGCTTGTCCCAGCACCAGCCCCGTCACGCAGCACCAGCCCCCGTCACAGGAGCCGTGGCAACACCTCGGCCCCCAGCCTCCGTACGTTCTCCTCTGTCGCCGCCAGGTCGCCCGAGCCCTCCACCAGGAGAGCGAAGCGGGTGATGCCCGTGCGTTCCGAGGTCGCCGCCAGGCGGTCGGCGCAGAGCTGCGGTGTGCCCACCGGGTGGAGGCCGCAGAGCAGTTCGGTGTACGCCAGCGGGTCCCGCATCGCACGGGCGCGGCCGTCCACCGTGATGTGGGCGTCGAGCCCCTGCTTCAGCCAGCCCGGCATCGCCTTGAGGAGCGTCTCGGCCGCGTCGGTGCGCCGGTCCGCGATCTGCGCGATGCCGGCCGAGACATGGGCCGCGCCCGCGATCTCCTCGGGCGAGCGCCCCGCGGCCCGGGCATGCGTACGCCACAGCGCGACCATCTCCGCCTTCTCCTCGTCCCCGACATGCATCCCGAGCAGCATCGACAGGCCGCGCTCGGCAGCCAGCCGTACGCTCGCCGGTGAGGTGCAGGCGACGACGACCTCGGGCCCCTCGACGCCCGTCAGGGACTCCGACGGCCTTGGTACGACGGGGACTTCACGGAACGCGAAGCGCTCGCCCGCGCTCGCGACGGAGGGTTCGCGCAGCCAGCGCACCAGCAGATCGAGTGATTCCGGGAACCCCTTCTCGTACGCCTCCAGGCCCGCCCCGAAGACCTCGAGATCGACCCATGGGCCACCGCGCCCCACCCCGAGCGTGAAGCGTCCGCCGGAGGTCACATGCAGCAGCGCCGCCTGCTCGCCGAGCGTCACGGGGTGCGCGGTGGGCAGCACGCTGACCGCTGTGCCGACCTGGATACGGCGGGTGCGGCCGAGCAGTAACGCGGCGAGTGTGACGGCCGACGGGCAGGTCCCGTACGGCACGAAGTGGTGCTCGGCCAGCCATACCGCGTCGAGCCCCGCCTCCTCGGCGACCTCCGCCGACCGCACCGCACGGTGCAGAGCCTCCCCCTGGCCCTGTCCCGGGAACTGGGCCGCCAGTACAAAACTTCCTATGCGCATCGCACTCCTGTCCTCCTTGGCGCCGACGCGGCTCCCCACCCCGCATAACCGTCCGACACGTGCCAACGACACGGTGTGGCGGGGAGATTGGCGGATTGTCTGCAGAATGTTCCGGTCACGCCGGAGCCTGTGGGGGTTGGTGAGGTACGTCTACCCGTGTCAGCGCCGCGTAGGCTGGACCCGGCCCGTGCTCCCTGTAAAGCCCGTGAGGTGTCCTGTGTCCCCGCGCCGCAATCGTCCCAGGGGCGCCTCCAGCGCGTCCCCGGACCAGAGCGACCGGTCCGAGCGCTACGGCGGCTGGCAGACCACGGAGAACTGGCAGGGCGAGGAGTGGAGCGTGCGCCATGTGGCGGGCGCGAGCGCCGAGGGCAAGACCTACCGATGCCCGGGCTGCGAACAGCTGATCCCCTCCGCGATCCCGCACGTGGTGGCCTGGCCCGAGCACTCGGGCGTGGACGACCGCCGCCACTGGCACAAGGCGTGCTGGAACGCGAGGGACCGCCGCACCACCCGGGTGCAGCGGTCCCGCAACGCGCCGCGTTTCTGAGGCCCTTGGGCCGCTTGCTCACACGTCGCGCTTGTCCAGCAGGAGGTATGCGCCGACGAACGTGACGGCCGTCACGCCCAGCATGATCCACAGCGGGTCCCAGCCGGACGGGCCCGAGGAGCTGAGTTCCGAGCCGTAGAACACGCTCAGCTGGCTCGGGATCGAGTACTCGAGCAGGAACTGCTGCACGTCCTTCAGGGACTCCGAGAACATGAACATCGCGATGACCAGCGGGGCGAGGAAGAGGCCGATCATGATGGTGATCGCGCCCGCCGAGTGCCGGATGAGCGAGCCGATGAGCAGCGAGAGCAGGCCGACCAGCGCGACGTAGAGGCTGACGCCGACCGTGACGCGGAGCCAGTCCTCACCGGTCGGGTCGCTCCCGCCCTGGCCCTCCAGGATGGCCACCTGCGTGAAGCCGACGACGGCCGTGGCCACCAGGGTGACCGTGAACGTGAGCGCGAAGAACACGATCGACTTCGCCACCAGCACCCGGCCGCGGCTCGGGCACGCGGTCATCGTCGTCCGGATCATCCCCGTGCCGTACTCGGAGGCGGTGGTCAG
This sequence comes from Streptomyces scabichelini, assembly GCF_011045015.1. Taxonomy (GTDB): domain Bacteria; phylum Actinomycetota; class Actinomycetes; order Streptomycetales; family Streptomycetaceae; genus Streptomyces; species Streptomyces scabichelini. Next base: position 19,755 of record NZ_JAAKZY010000118.1, read on the forward strand.
CACGCCGAGCGTGATGATGCACACGCTGCCGAGCATCGGCCCGAACAGACCCAGGGTCAGGGGCGACTCGCCCTCCAGGTTCATGTCCGTGGACGCGGCGATCAGGGCGAAGAGCAGGCCGAACCCGATCATGAGGAGCAGAAAGACGCCCAGCGTCCACATCGTCGAGCGGACCGACTTGATCTTCGTCCACTCGGAGGCCAGCGCGTTCCCGAGGTGGGTGCGCACGATCGGGATGGGCGAAGTGTACGAAGGGCCGGGCGCCGGCTGCCAGTTGGGCGGGGCCTGCTGCTGCATCTGCTGCATCTGCTGCATGGAGGGCTGTGGCGTACTCATCGGGCGTCCTCGGGCTTGGTCATGTCAGGAGCGGCGTGCTGCGCGGGGGCGGCCTGGGCGTACGGGTTGGGCTCGCCGGGCCCGCCGGGCGCGGCCGGTGCCCCGTACGGGCCCGCGGGCTGTCCCTGCGGCATCGCGAACGGCTGCCCGCCCTGCTGAGGCGGCGGCGGGGCGTACCAGCCCGGCTGGCCCTGTCCCGGCACCGGCATCTGCACGGGCGGCATGGCGCCCGGCGGCAGCTCCTGCTGGAAGCCGGCGCGCTGGTCGGTGGTCGAGCGGTAGTCGACGGCGCTCTGCGTCATCCGCATGTACGCCTCCTCCAGGGAGGCCTGGTGCGGCGACAGCTCCCACAGGCGTACGTCGGCCTCGTGCGCGAGGTCGCTGATGCGGGGCAGCGGCAGGCCCATGACGCGCAGCGCGCCGTCCTGCTCGGGCAGCACCTGGCCGCCCGCCTCGGTCAGCGCGGACGTCAGCTTCTCGCGCTGCTGCGGCTCGGTGTCGGGCGTCCGTACGCGCGCGAAGTCCGCGGAGTTGGCGGAGATGAACTCCTTGATGTTCATGTCGGCGAGCAGCTGACCCCGCCCGATCACGATGAGGTGGTCGGCGGTGACCGCCATCTCGCTCATCAGGTGCGACGACACGAAGACCGTACGGCCCTCCGCCGCGAGGGCCTTCATGAGGTTGCGCACCCACAGGATGCCCTCGGGGTCGAGGCCGTTGACCGGTTCGTCGAAGAGCAGCACCTGCGGGTCGCCGAGCAGCGCGGCCGCGATGCCGAGGCGCTGGCCCATGCCGAGGGAGAAGCCCTTGGAGCGCCTCTTCGCCACGTCCTGAAGGCCCACGACGCCGAGCACCTCGTCCACGCGGCGGGCCGGGATGCCCGACAGCTGCGCGAGACACAGCAGGTGGTTGCGGGCGTGCCGGCCACCGTGCACGGCCTTCGCGTCGAGCAGCGCGCCGACCTGACGGGGGGCGTTGGGCAGCCTCCGGTACGGGTAGCCGCCGATCGTCACCTGCCCCGAGGTGGGGTTGTCCAGGCCGAGGATCATCCGCATCGTCGTCGACTTGCCCGAGCCGTTGGGCCCGAGGAAGCCGGTGACGGCACCTGGCCTCACCTGGAAGGAAAGGTTGTACACGGCCGTCTTGGCGCCGTAGCGCTTCGTCAGGCCGACTGCCTCGATCATTCTCCGCACCCATCGAAAGGTTCAGGACGTCGGGGCGCACGCCCCCGTAAGGGTTAGGAGGATAACGGGGAGCTGACGGTTCCCATCAAGACTGAGCAAAACCCACGGCCCCGCGGGCGCCTTCCTGAGGGGCCGCAGGCCCCGATAGGGGCGCGGGGAACTGCGCGACCAGCCCCCACCGGCCCGCAGGTCTATCACAACCCGTCCAGCGGAGCGCTCACGCATCACGTTTCTTGATCACGGCGTACGCTCCCACGAGTGCCACGACGACCCACAGCACCATGATCCCCAGGCCACCCCAGGGCCCGTACGGAGTGTCGTCGTCGACCGGGGTGACCACCCGCATGATCGTGTTGCCGGCCTGGTCCGGCAGGAACTGGCCGATCTTCTCCGTCGCCGAGACGTTGGCCAGGATGCTGGAGATCAGGAAGAAGAGCGGCATCAGGATGCCGAGCGACAGCATCGGGCTGCGCAGCATCGTCGCGACGCCCATCGAGAACACGGCGATGAGCGTCATGTAGAGGCCGCCGCCGATGACCGCGCGCAGCACCCCCTCGTCGCCGATCGACGCGCTGTGCTCGTCGAGCATGGCCTGCCCGAGGAAGAAGGCGACGAAGCTGGTGGCGAGGCCGACGACGAAGGCGAGCGCGGCCGCCACGGCGATCTTGCTGAACAGGAAGGCGCCGCGCTGCGGGACGGCCGCGAGCGAGGTGCGGATCATGCCGGTGCTGTACTCGTTCGAGACGACCAGCACACCGAACACGATCATCGCCAGCTGGCCCAGGCTCATGCCGGCGAAGCTGATGAAGGTCGGGTCGAAGGAGAGCCGGTCCTGGGCGCTCATGGTGTCCCACTCGTCCCTGGACAGGGCCGAGATGAGCATGCCGAGCGCGACCGTGACGACCGCGGCGAGACTCAGCGTCCACACTGTGGACGCCACGGACCGGATCTTGGTCCACTCAGACTGGACGACCTGGGTCGCGGCCATGGCTCAGCCCTTCTTCCAGTCGCTGCCCCAGGCCCGGCCCGGCGGCGGCGCGGTGACGTGAGGTGTGCCGGCGTGTGCGTGGTACTCCACCGACTCGGCCGTCAGCCGCATGAACGCCTCCTCCAGGGAGGCCTGTTGAGGGCTCAGCTCATGCAGCACGATCTGGTGCTGCGCGGCCAGCTCCCCGATGTGCTCCGCTTTGCCGCCGTCCACTTCGAGCGTCCCGCCATCCGTCGGGACGGCGGTGATCCCCGCCTCGTACAGCACGTCGAGCAGCCGCTCCGGCTGCGGGGTGCGGATGCGTACGTACGAGCGTGAGTTCCGCTGGATGAAGTCGGCCATGGAGGTGTCGGCGAGCAGCCGGCCCTGGCCGATGACCACGAGGTGGTCGGCGGTCAGCGCCATCTCGCTCATCAGGTGGGACGAGACGAAGACCGTACGGCCCTGTGCGGCAAGGGATTTCATGAGGTTCCGGATCCAGTGGATGCCCTCGGGGTCGAGGCCGTTGACCGGCTCGTCGAACATCAGGATCCGCGGATCGCCGAGCAGCGCGCCCGCGATACCGAGGCGCTGCCCCATGCCGAGCGAGAACCCCTTCGCCTTCTTGCGGGCCACCGCCGTGAGACCCACCGTGTCGAGGACCTCCTGCACCCGGCTCTTCGGGATCCCGTTGCTCTGCGCGAGCCACAGCAGGTGGTTGAAGGCGCTGCGGCCGCCGTGCACGCCCTTCGCCTCCAGCAGGGCGCCGATGTACTTCAGCGGGTCCCTGAGGCTGTCGTAGTGCCGCCCGTCGATCCGCACGTCCCCGGCGGTCGGCCGGTCGAGCCCGAGCATCATCCGCATCGTCGTGGACTTCCCGGCCCCGTTCGGCCCCAGAAACCCGGTGACGACGCCGGGCCGCACGGTGAACGTCAGCCGGTTCACCGCCAGTTTCTCGCCGTACCGCTTGGTCAGCCCTTCGAGCTCGATCATGCGGCAACGCTAAGACGGGCGTTCGCGGGGTGCCACTTGAGCGGGCGCCGGTTTCCCGGGCCCTCGGCGGGCGGGCAGCAGGAGACCGACGCCGGCCGCGAGGAGCGCGCAGAGGGCCGTCCACAGGAAGGTGTGGTCGAAGGCCGAGGGGGTGCGCCTCCGCCGCGCTGGAGGAGTACGGCGAGGACAGCCGTTCCTAAGGAGCCCCCAGCTGCTGCACGATCCGGGTCGTGGTGCCGGCGTGCGGGACGTGTTCGGGGGCGAGGCCCTGGAAGGCGCCGACCAGCAGGGCCAGGTTGGCCGCGCTCATGCCGAAGCCGCGCACGACGAGGGCGAGGGCGAGAAGCAGGTCGCTGTGGGTGCCCGTAGCGAACGGGAGAGTGCCGAGGGTGGTCAGCAGCAGGCCGCTCACCACGAGCCAAGGTCAGCGCCGAGGGCACGACGAAGGCCCGCACCCCCTGTGCAGAGAATCTGTGCAGGGGGTGCGGGCCTCGGCCGTACTTCTTCGGCCGTACTACTTCTTCAGCCGTACTGCTTCACACACTTACCGCGACTGCTGAGCCGGGACGCCCCGGGAGATCGGCTCGTCCTGCTCCGGCGTACCCGCGGCTGCGACCGCCGCGCCCGTGAGCGTCGCGAGCATCTCGCGGACGTTCGTCAGCTGAGCGTTGATCGAGTCGCGGCGGTTCGTGAGAGCCGCCAGCTCGCGCTCGGATTCCGAACGGATCCGGTCCGCCTTGGCGTTCGCGTCGGCCACGATGTCCTCGGCCTGGCGCTGGGCCGTCTCGACCGTCTGGCGAGCACGGCGCTCGGCGTCCGTACGCAGCTTCTCCGCCTCCAGGCGCAGCTGCTCCGCGCGGTGCTCGATCTCCGCGAGACGCTTCTCCGCCTTGGCCTGACGCGACGCCAGGTCGCGCTCGGACTGCTCGCGGCGCTTGGCGAGGTTCGTCTCGAAGTCGGCGGCGGCCTGCGCGGCCTTGGCGCGGGTCTCCTCGAAGAGGGCGTCCGCCTCCTCACGCTTGGACGCCGCGTCCTTCTGAGCCTCGGCACGCAGGGAGGATGCGTCGCTCTTGGCCTTCTCGACGATCCGGACGCCCTCGTCCTCTGCCTTGGCCTTGCGGTCGGCAGCGAACGACTCCGCGTCGTTGCGCACCTGCTGGGCGGCGGATTCGGCGAGCTCGCGGTGCTGCTCGGCCGCGCGACGGGCCTCCTCGCGCAGATCCTTCGCCTCCTCCTCGGCGAGGCGGAGGATCTTCTCGACGCGCGCGCCGAGACCCGCGTACGACGGCTCGGCGTCGTTCACCTGGGCCTGGGCGTTCTGCGTCTCGAGGTGGAGTTCCTCGATGCGCTTTTCCAGGGCGGTGATACGGGCCAGAGCGCTGTCACGGTCGGAGACGAGCTTCGAGATGCGTTCGTCCACCTGAGCGCGGTCGTACCCACGCCGCACAAGCTCGAAGCCGTAGGGGGAAGTGTCGCTCATGGGGTTCCTGTCGAATGAGACCGGTGAGGTGATAGGGGAATCCTAGGGGTCAAGACGGCGCGTCATCGAGCAGAAGCCAGACTTGGTATGGAGAATGACGCCCTTTTTGATGGCTAACGGTCCGGAGCGCATCCAGGACACGGTGTCACAGGCCCCGAGCGAGTACGAAACCGGCCCTTTTGGCTAGCTTTCCGAGGACTTGCCACCCGAACGTGTCGCACCGGCCGCCGCGCCCGCCTTGACGCCCGCGTCCTTGCCGCTCGCCGGGGCCTCGAAAGACTCCAACGCCTCGAGGACGTCCTGGACACGGGAGATCTCCGCGTTGATGTCCTCGCGGCGGCGGACCAGCACATCCAGCTCGCGCTTGCCCTCCTCGACCATGCGCTTCGCCTCGCGCTCGGCGTCCGAGCGGATCTGCTCGGCCTCGGCGATGAGCGCGGACTTCTTCTGCTCGGCCTCCTTGAGGAGCCCCTCGGCCTTCCGCACGGCGGCGATACGCACCTTGCCCGCCTCGGAGTTGGCCTCCGAGACCAGGTCCTTGGCCTTCGCCTCCGCCTCCTTCAGCTGGTCCTCCGCGGCCTTCACCAGCGAGTCGCACCGCTCGCCCGCCGACCGCATCGCCTCGGCGGACTCGCGGCGGGCCCGCTCGTGCAGCTCCTCGATCTCGCCGGTGATCCGGTCGCGCAGCTCCTCCGCGCGCTCTCTGATCGCCGTGGCGTCCCGGCGGGCGCCGACCAGCAGCTCGTCCGCGTCCGTACGGGCCCGCTCCACATACGAGTTGCCCTCGATGGTCGCCTCGGAGACCAGCCGCTCGGCTTCGTTGCGGGCCGCCCCCACCATCGTGTCGGCCTGCGACTCGGCGTCCGCCGTCGTCTTGCGCGCGGACCGCTCGGCCTCCGAGGTCAGCTTCTCCGCCTCGGCCGTCGACTCCCTGATGAGCTTGTCGACCTGCTCGGCCGCCTCGGAACGCCGCTTGTTGGCCTCCTTGCGGGCCGCGTCCAGCGTGCGGTCGGCCTCCTCGCGCGCGGCCGACGTGACCCGCTCGGCCTCCGCCTCCGCCTCGGCCCTGACCCGCTGTGCCTCGCTGCGGACCCGCTCGGCGTGCTGCTGAGCGGAGCCGACCGTCTCGGCGGCCTCGGCGCGCAGCCGCTCGGCGTCGCCCGTCGCGTCCGAGATCAGCTTCTCGGCCTTCGCCACGGACTCGGCGCGGACCCGCTCCGCCTCCGTGTTCGTCTCCGAAGTGAGCCGCTCCGCTTCGGAAGTAGCCTCGGTGATCAGCGTGTCGGCCTGCGTCGCCGCGTCCGAACGGACACGGTTCGCGTCCTCCCGGGCCTCCGAGCGGATCCGGTCGGACTCGGAGATCGCCTCCGAAACCGTGCGCTCGGCAAGGGACTTGGCGGCCTCCGTCTCCTCCCGCGCCTCACGGCGCAGGCGGTTGCCGTCCTCGGTGGCCCGCTCGCGCTCCGCGTAGGCGTCGGCGCGGACGCGGTCGGCCTCCTCCTGAGCCTCTGTGCGCGTACGCTCCGCGGCGTGCTCGGCGGCGCTTCGGAGGCCCGCGATCTCGTCCTGCGCCTGCTCGTGCAGCCCGGCCACGGAGTCCCGTACCTGCTGCGCGGTCTGCTCGGCGGCCGACACCATCTCGTTGGCCTGCCGGTCGGCCTCCTCGACCAGCCGGCGGGCCTCGGCCTGCGCCTCCTCGACGCGGTTGCGCGCCGAGGCCAGCAGCTCCTCGCTCTGCTCGCGCGCCCGCTCCCGCTCCTGGTCGGCCTCCTGGCGTGCCGCGCCGAGGAACTGGTCGGCCTCGCGGCGGCGCCGGGCGGCCTCCTCCTGGGCGGCGGCCAGTGTCTCGGCACCCTCGGCCGCCAGCCGCTCGGCGGCGGCCTGCGCCTCCGCCCTGACCCGGTCGGCCGAGTCCTGGGCCTCGGACTTCATCCGCTCGGCTTCGGCCGACGCCTCCGAACGCAGCCGTACGGCGATGGCCTCGCCCTCGGCCCGCGACGCGGAGGCATCGGAGGCGGCCTCCGTGCGCAGCCGCTCGGTCTCCGCCTCGGCCTGCGCCTGGAGCGTACGGATCCGCTCGGCGGACTCCGCGCGCAGCCGGTCCGACTCCTCGACGGCCTCGCGGCGGATCCGCTCGGCCTCCGCGCGCGCGTCGGTCAGGGCCTCCTCGGCGGCGGCGAGACGCGCCTCGGCCTCCGTGTGCAGCCGGGTCAGCTCCTCGGCGGCCTCCGCCTGCCGGGCGGTGATGGCGCGCTCGGTCTCCTCGCGCAGCTCCAGTGCGGCCCGCTCGGCCTCTTCCTTGACGGCCTCGGACTGCTCGACGGCCTCCGCGCGGTGCCGCTCGGCCTCGTCACGGGTGCGCTGCAGCGTGTCCTCGGCCTGGCGGCGCAGCGTCGTGGCGCGCTCGATTGCCTCGGTGCGGAGCCGCTGGCTCTCCGTCGTCGCGTTCGAGCGCAGCTCGTCCGCGTCGGTCCTCGCCTTGGCGAGCAGCTCCTCGGCGGTCTTGGCCGCCTCCTCGATCTGCTGGACGGCCTCACGCCGCGCCTCGGAGCGGATCCGCTCGCCCTCGCCGACCGCGTCGGCACGCAGCTGCTCGGCCTCGCCGCGCAGCCGGCGCGCCTCCTCCTGGAGCTCGACCGTCTTGGCGCGGTACTCCTTGGTGTCGTCCTTCGCCGCGCCCTTGAGCTCCTCGGCGATGTCGTGCGCCTCGGCCCGCAGCCGGTCGGCCTCGGTCTCCGCCTCGCGCCGGATCCGCTCGGCCTCCTCGGCTGCCGCCTTGGTGGTCTGCTTGGCGTCCTCCGACGCCTTGTTCAGGACGTCCTCGGCCGTACGCGCGGCCGTGGACAGCTGGGACGCGGTCTCCTCCGCGGTGGCGCTACGGGCCTTCTCGGCGGCCTCCGCGAGGATCTTCTCGGCCTCCAGGCGGGCGTCCGTGACGACCTGCTCGGCGTCCGCCTTGGTGGTCTCGGCCTCCTTGGTGGCCTCGCCGACCAGCCGGGCGACCTGCTCCTTGGCCGTACGCGTGCGCTGCTCGTTCGCGGACTCGGCGCTCGCCAGGGCCTTGGCCGCGGCCTCCTTCGCCTCCGTGAGGACCTTGTCGGCCTCGGCCTGCGCCTCGCGCAGCTTCGACTCGGCCTCCGCCATGCGCTGCTCGGCGGCCCGGCTCAGCTCGGTGGCCTGACGGCGGGCCGACTCCGACTCGGTCGTCGTGGAGCTGCGCAGCTGCTCGGCGTGGTCGGTGGCTTCCTGCGCCTGGTTGGACGCGGCGTTCAGCAGGCGCTCGGCGTCCGTACGGGCCCGGCGCAGCAGCGCCTCGGCCTCCGCGCGGGCGGCCTCGGCATCGGTCTCAAGGCGCTGCCGGGCCTCGGCGGCGATCCGCTCGGCCTCGGCGCGGGCGGTGGCAAGCGCCTGCTCGGCCTCGGTGCGCGACTCGTCCAGGAGCCGGCGGGCCTGCTGCTCGCTGCGGGCGCGCAGCTGCTCGGCCCACGCCACGTTCTCGTTGACGTGCGACTCGACGGTCTGGCGGCGCTCGGACAGTTCCTGGTCGAGCTGCTGGCGGCGGGTGACCGCCTCCTGGTGCAGCTCGGCCTGGAGCCGGGCGGCCTGCTCGGCGTGCTCCTGGAGGATCCGCTGCGTCTGCGCGCGGGCCTGGCTCAGCTCCCGCTCCGCGTCCAGGCGCAGCTGGTCGGCCTGGATCTGGGCGTTACGGAGCATCTGCTCGGCCTGGTAGCCGATGTCGGCGCTGTCGTAGGCAGGGCGGGACGCGAGGTTGCGCCGCGCCTCGTGCAGCTTGGCGCGCAGCACCTCGACCTGATAGCCGAGGTCCTCGGCGTGCTGGACGGCCTTCTCCCGCTCGGTCTTCAGCCGTTCCATCTCGGCCTCGAACCGAGAGAGGTGGTCGACGTCAGCCGCCGGCTCTCGCTCCTGGCGTTCGTAGCCCCGCACTGCGCGGTCCCATCCGTCCCCTGGTCGCAAGTCTCTCCAAACGAGCTCCGTCCATCCGCCGAACGGGGCCCCCGGGGAATGGTGTCAGATCAACGACGGAGCATGGGCTGCTGCCCCGACGCTCGTCCCCCGAAACCCGGACCCCGGCCCGCGGCCGCCCTGCCGGAGCGACGACCGCCCCCAACCCTACCGGGCCCGATCCACCGGGGGGCTTGGCCAACCGGCTTTTCCGGCTGGGGATCCGGGGTCCGCGGCACAGCGGCCGACGGAACAGTCCCCAGACCATGGAGTACGGACATCAGTGCCCGGTCGACTCAACGGCCCCCTCACCAGTCGGCCCGGCGGCCGCCGAAGTGACCAGTTCCGTCAGAACTCCGTGGCAGTCCTTGGGATGCAGGAACGTGATGCGCGACCCCATGGAGCCCCTGCGCGGCTCCTCATACAGCACTCGTACGCCCTTGTCCTTGATGCCGGCCGCCTCCGCGTCGACGTCCGCGGTGCCGAAGGCGATGTGATGCACGCCCTCGCCGTTCTTGGCCAGCCATTTCGCGACGGTGGAGTCGTCACGGGTCGGTTCCAGGAGCTGGAGGTAGGAGGCGCCGCCGTCGGACGTCTCGTTGATCTTGAGCATGGCCTCGCGTACGCCCTGCTCTTCGTTGACCTCGGAGTGGAAGACCTCGAAGCCGTACGTGGCACGGTAGAACTCGACGGTCTTGTCCAGGTCGAAGCAGGCGATCCCGATGTGGTCGATTCGCGTCAGCATGTTGTTAGTGCAGCGCGCCGCAGGCGGTTACGCAACGTGCGCGCGATCACACGCCCGGCCGGATGACGGGTGGCCTACCGCTCAGTACATTTTAGTAAACCCTCGTTCACTCCTCAGCTGTGCAAGCTGGAAGGGGATCGCTCCTCATGTCTGGAACGAACAGCACCACCTCCGTGATCGTCGCGGGTGCCCGCACCCCGATGGGACGGCTGCTCGGCTCCCTGAAGTCCTTCTCGGGAGCCGACCTCGGTGGATTCGCGATCAAGGCCGCCCTCGACCGTGCGGGGATCAGTGGCGACCAGGTGCAGTACGTGATCATGGGCCAGGTGCTCCAGGCCGGGGCAGGACAGATCCCGGCACGCCAGGCCGCGGTCAAGGCCGGCATCCCGATGAGCGTTCCGGCGCTCACCGTCAACAAGGTCTGTCTCTCGGGCCTGGACGCCATCGCGCTGGCCGACCAGCTCATCCGCGCCGGCGAGTTCGATGTGATCGTGGCCGGCGGCCAGGAGTCCATGACGAACGCGCCGCATCTGCTGCCGAAGTCCCGCGAGGGCTTCAAGTACGGCGCGATCGAGATGCTCGACGCGATGGCGTACGACGGTCTCACCGACGCCTTCGAGAACATCGCCATGGGCGAGTCGACCGAAAAGCACAACACACGGCTGGGCATCGCCCGTCCGGAACAGGACGAGATCGCCGCCCTCTCGCACCAGCGTGCGGCCGCCGCTCAGAAGAACGGCGTCTTCGAGGCCGAGATCACACCCGTGGAGATCCCGCAGCGCAAGGGCGAGCCCGTCGTCTTCAGCAAGGACGAGGGCATCCGCGGCGAGACGACCGCCGAGTCCCTTGGCAAGCTGCGGCCCGCGTTCACCAAGGACGGGACGATCACGGCCGGTTCGGCCTCGCAGATCTCCGACGGTGCGGCCGCCGTCGTCGTCATGAGCAAGGCCAAGGCGCAGGAGCTGGGTCTCGAGTGGATCGCCGAGATCGGGGCGCACGGGAACGTGGCCGGTCCTGACAACTCCCTCCAGTCCCAGCCGTCCAACGCCATCCAGCACGCCCTGAAGAAGGCGGGACTCGATGTCTCGGACCTGGATCTCATCGAGATCAACGAAGCCTTCGCGGCGGTCGCGGTCCAGTCAATGAAGGACCTCGGAGTGTCCGCCGAAAAGGTGAATGTCAACGGCGGAGCGATCGCCCTGGGCCACCCGATCGGGATGTCCGGCGCGCGCCTCGTACTCCACCTCGCCCTGGAGCTGAAGCGGCGGGGCGGCGGCGTGGGCGCGGCGGCGCTGTGCGGGGGCGGCGGGCAGGGTGACGCGCTCATCGTGCGGGTACCCAAGGCCTGAACCGTCTTTTCGCCGCGAACAAAATGACACAGAACGGAGCTGTGATGCAGGACGTCTCCACGCTGGTGGCCCAGGCCAGGGAAGGCCGGCCGCGGGCCGTGGCCCGGCTGATCTCCCTGGTCGAGGGGGCGTCCCCGCAGCTCCGTGAGGTCATGGCGGCTCTGGCACCGCTCGCCGGGAACGCGTACGTCGTGGGGATCACGGGATCGCCGGGCGTGGGCAAGTCCACGTCCACGTCCGCGCTCGTGACCGCGTACCGGCGGCAGGGCAAGCGGGTCGGCGTCCTCGCCGTCGACCCGTCCTCGCCGTTCTCCGGCGGCGCGCTGCTCGGCGACCGCGTACGGATGTCGGAGCACGCCTCCGACTCCGGCGTCTACATCCGCTCCATGGCCACCCGCGGTCACCTCGGCGGGCTCGCCTGGGCGGCCCCCCAGGCGATCCGTGTGCTGGACGCGGCGGGCTGCGACGTGGTCCTGGTCGAGACGGTGGGTGTGGGCCAGTCGGAGGTCGAGATAGCGTCCGAGGCCGATACGTCGGTGGTGCTCCTGGCCCCCGGCATGGGCGACGGCATCCAGGCCGCCAAGGCCGGAATCCTGGAGATCGGCGACGTGTACGTCGTCAACAAGGCCGACCGGGACGGCGCCGACGCCACCGCCCGCGAGCTGAACCACATGCTGGGCCTCGGCGAGTCCCGCGCCCCCGGCGACTGGCGGCCCCCGATCGTCAAGACGGTGGCCGCCCGCGGCGAGGGCATCGACGAGGTGGTCGAGGCCCTGGAGAAGCACCGTGCCTGGATGGAGGAGCGCGGCGTCCTCGCCGAACGCCGCCTCGCCCGCGCCGCCCATGAGGTCGAGACGATCGCGGTCACGGCGCTGCGGGAGCGGATCGACGACCTCCACGGCGACCGCCGCCTGAGCTCGCTCGCGGAGCGGATCGTGGCGGGGGAGCTGGACCCGTACCGGGCGGCGGACGAGCTGGTGGCGGGGATCACGGAGGGCTGACGGGGGG
>NZ_JAAKZY010000119.1 GCF_011045015.1 Streptomyces scabichelini
GGGAGCAGGTCACTCGCGTGGAGGGGGCCGACGAGGGGGTCCTCCGGCGGAGCGGGCCGGGCGACCATGGTGTCGTCGCCGGCACGGGTGACGACGGGGAGGTAGTGCGGGTAGCGCAGGCCGCTCTCGGAGCCGTCGAGTACGCCCGCGATCCACAGGTCGCGGTCGCCCGTGTTGCGGATCTCCACCCGCACCTGGGCCGGGCGGCCGACGGGCTGGGGGCCACTCGGCCCGTACAGGACGAGGTCGAGCACGCTGGGCTCCTTCCCGTTCCGCGATTCCGCGATTCCGCGTTTGTGCGTGGCTCGCAGGTGGCTTGTACGTGATGCTGCCACGGGCCGGTCCGTGCGTCCGCGCGGGTGCGGGAAAGCGCTCACGGGCGCTGACGGGCGCTCACGGGCAGAGGGGTCGCCCGTGAGCGCCCAGGCGGGCACGGTCAGCTGTCGCCGAACTCGGCGATGAGCCGTGCCTTGGTGGTGTCGACCTGGTCGCGTACGGCCTCCACGACGTACGGCTTGAACCTCCTCCTGCCGAAGTGCTGCATCAGGCGGTCGAGCGTGACACCGGCCTCTTCGAGGTCGCCCTGGCGGGCGTAGGCGCGGGCCAGCCGGCGTGTGGCCAGGTTCAGGGTGAGGTTGTCGACGCCCTTGCCCTGCTCGGACACCTTGACCACCTGCGAGAGCTGCTCGATCCCGGACTTGGGGTCGGGCGGACGTACGGTCAGCTCGGTCTTGTCGGGGCTCAGACTCTTGAACTCGTGCTCGAAGTTGAGTCCCTTGGCCAGCCGCGCGTACACGGCGAACGGGTGCGCGCCGTGCCGCTCGATGATCTCCTGGAGCGCGTCGTTGCCGGACTGCAGCGACGGCGAGTCGGAGCCGCGCAGCGCGAGGATCTTGCCCTGGTCCTCCCCCATCATCAGCTCGGCGAGCTGTACGTCGGTCTGGCTGACGGGGTGCCTGACGGTGAGCCGCAGCACCGGCGAGACGATCCGGGAGCCGTCCGAGGCGATGTAGGACGCGCGCAGTTGATACGTGCCCGGCTGCTGGAAGTAGTGCCCGTCACGGCCGTAGCCGATGTAGGCACTGCTGTAGATCGCGGGCCTGCTCGTGTCCAGGCGGACGGTCTGGTCCTGGTCGACGCAGCGGCGCAGCAGCGGCCGGTAGAGCACGGTGCGGCCTGAGGGCTGCCGGACGGCGATGTTGACGAGTTCGTCGTCCGGGTGGAGGTGGTTGTGCGTGGAGCGTCCGCGCAGGTCGGTGGTCTCCAGCTTCAGCTCCACCACGACGGGTTCACCGAACGCGAAGCCGCCCTTGTCGGCGCGCAGGTCCAGGCGGAGACCGGACTCGTCGGTGAGCGGTTCGTCGAAGAGTTCGGGCTCGATGTCGGCGGCGCCGGTGCCGAAGGCGTTGGCCCCCATGACGACGTTCCGGTAGAAGCCGTGCCGCAGATGGATCTGCTCGTTGTCGGTGAACTGGAAGGGGAACGCGCCCCAGTAGGCGGCCGTTCCGCCGTTTCCGTTCAACGGCTGGTAGTTCTGCGCGTAGTTCATCCACGAGAGGTCGGCGAGGCCGTTGTTGTCGCCGAGCGGGGCGGGCGGCTGGGCCAGGTTCTTCTGCCAGGAGTGCAGCAGGTTGAAGGAGTGGCCCAATTCATGGACGTACGTGCGTAGTTGGGCGCGTTGCGATTCGGCGTCGGTGCCCTTGATCATGTCGTGGAAGACGGCGCAGCCCTGCCGCTGGAAGGCGTCGGCGGCGTCGAACATGATGCCGCGTACGCCCGCCGCGCCTTCGTACGCGCTGGCCACCAGCAGCCACACCTTCCACTGCGGGGCGTTGCGCCACAGGCTGAAGTTGGTCTCCATCGCGCCGTGCAGCTCGGTGTTCGTCCAGCCGTTCTGGTTGTTGGCGATGACGTTGGCGGTCCCGGACACCAGCAGCTCGATGCCGGCCTCGGCGTAGGCGCGGGGCACGGTGAGGATGCGGGCCGGGCTGCTGGGCGGCTGCGGGAGCGAACCGGTGTTGTACGACAGGAAGGGCACCGCCCCGGTCACCGAGTCCTGCTCCCACTCGACGGTGCGGAAGTACGGCGAGACGTACGGGCAGACGTATGTGGCGCCCAGTTGGCCGGTCGAGCTCAGGAACTCCACGGTCGCGGCGCCGGGCGGCTGGTTCGTGCTGCGGCGCGGGATGGTGACCTGCACGTTCGGGTGCCCGGCCTGCCAGGTGTAACTGCCGAGCCCCTTGATCACGACCTGGGTCGCGGTCCAGGAGACGGTGGGGGCGTGCACGACGAAGGAGCCGTGGTAGGCCGTCGTACCGCCGCCGGTGCCGAAGAAGTCCCCGCTGACCTTCCGCAGGACCTTGGGTCCGCCGGGCACGCTGTCGACATCAACGCGCAGGTCGAACTGGTATCCGGCGTCGTTGCCGCGGTACCGGCCCTGGGTGGGGCGGGGGGCTGGGGCCGCTGCGCCGGCCTCGGCGCTCGTTTCGGTGCTGGTCTGTGCCGTGCCCTGGTCGCTTCCCCACTCTTCGGGAAGGGAAGCGTCGGCCAAGGGGGACGCCAAGAAGTCGGCCGACCCCGTTGTCGGATCTCCGCTGGTGGTTGACATGGCGGCAAGTCCTCCGTTCGCCTTGATGCGCCGCTGGCGGGTGGCATCCGGTCCGGACACCACCCGAAGTCCCGGCCGGCCGGGAGGACTGGTGCGTGCACGTTGGCACCACACCCACGCCGCGTCAACGATCGTTTCCGTTGTCCCTCAGAAATACGACGGAACTCAGGAGCCCGCGGTCGGTGCCGCCGAGGCGCCGTACGGCTCCGTCGGCGCGAACATGTCGACATGACGATGATGCGTGCGTGGGTGGTGGCCGAGCCGGGGCCGATCGAGCGGGAGCCCTTGCGGTTGGTCGAGAAGCCGGTTCCCACGCCGGGGCCCGATGAACTCCTCGTCCAGGTGAGCGCCTGCGGAGTCTGCCGTACGGATCTGCATGTCAGCGAGGGTGATCTGCCGGTGCACCGGCCGCGCGTGACGCCCGGGCACGAGGTCGTCGGGCGGGTGGCGGGGACGGGCGGGGCGGTGACCGGATACGCGGTCGGGGACCACGTCGGGGTGGCCTGGCTGCGTCGTACCGACGGCAGTTGTGCCTACTGCGCGCGGGGGAACGAGAACCTCTGCCCGGACTCCCTCTACACCGGCTGGGACGCCGACGGCGGCTACGCGGAGTACACCACCGTGCCTGCCGCCTTCGCCTACCCGCTCCCCGGCGACGTCGACGACATCGCCCTGGCCCCGCTGATGTGCGCGGGCATCATCGGCTACCGCGCGCTGCGCCGCGCCGCGCTGCCTCCCGGCGGGCGTCTCGGTCTGTACGGCTTCGGCGGCAGCGCCCACCTGTGCGCGCAGGTGGCGATCGCGCAGGGCGCGACCGTGCACGTACGGACCCGCGACCCGGCCGCCCGGCGCCTCGCCCTCGCCCTGGGCGCCGCCTCGGCGGCCGACACGTACGATCCGCCGCCGGAACCGCTCGACAGCGCGATCCTGTTCGCCCCGGTCGGCGCCCTGGTCCCCGTCGCGCTGCGGGCCCTCGACCGCGGCGGGATCCTCTCGATCGCGGGAATCCACCTCAGCGACGTCCCGCCGCTCGACTACGAGCACGAGCTCTTCTACGAGAAGGAGGTACGCAGCGTCACCTCCAACACCCGTGAGGACGGCAGGGAGTTCCTGACCCTCGTCGGCCGCTACGGCGTACGCGCCACCACGCACACGTACCCTCTGGCCCAGGCGCAGCAGGCTCTCCAGGACCTGAAGGCGGGCCGCTTCGACGGGGCGGCCGTGCTGGTCAACGACAGCGGACGCGGACCGCGGGGCGGCTCCGTCGACTCCGCTCGGCCTTCTCCGGCCTCAGCTTGAGGCAGTCGGCCGGAGGGCGTCCGTGCGGAGGTACAGCCGTTCACCGGTCTCGTGGGTCGTCAGCCGGCCCACTCCAACAGCCGCTCCCGCGTCTCGGGCGCCCGCAGCCGCGCGAGGGACTCCTTCTCCAGCTGCCGCACGCGCTCGCGCGTCAGGCCCACATGCCGCGCCACCTGCTCAAGGGTGCGAGGCTGCCCGTCGTGCAGGCCGTACCGCAGGCTGAGGATCATGGCCTCGCGGGGCGCGAGCATGCCGATGGTCTCCCTCAGGTCCTGCGCGAGCGCCTGGTACTCGGCAACCTCCGGGGCCTGCAGCACGTCCGTGTCGGGGATGAGGTCGCCCACCACTGTCTCGCCGGTTTCGTCCACCGGCGTGTCCAGGCTGACCGCGTGCCGTCCGACGCGGCGCAGCCAGGTGACCCTGTCCTCGGCGAAACCGCTGCCGTGGGCGACCTCCTGGGCCGTGGGCTCGCGTCCGAGGCTCAGCTGCAGGCGCCGTTCGACCTTCGCGAGCTTCTGCAGCTCCTCCACCACATGCATCGGCAGCCGTATCGTACGAGCGTGCTGGGCCAGGCCCCGCTCGATCGCCTGGCGGATCCACCAGGTGGCGTACGTGGAGAACTTGAAGCCCTTGGTGTGGTCGAACTTCTCCACGGCCCGTATCAGCCCCAGGTTGCCCTCCTGGATGACGTCGAGCAGGGGCACACCCCGGTGCGCGTGCCGCTTGGCCATCGCCACCACGAGCCGCAAGTTGGCCCGGATCATGTGGTCCTTGGCCGCCTGGCCGTCATGGGCGATCGCTTCCAGCTCCCGACGCCTGTCCGGCGGCAGGTCGCGCTCGCCGGCCTCGGCCTGCCCCAGTTCCTCCAGGGCGTGCACTCCGGCCTCGATGCGCTGGGCCAGCCGCACCTCGTCCTGCGCGCCGAGCAGCGGGGTCGCCGCGATCTGGGCCAGGTACTGGCCCAGTAGATCCGGTTCCTCGTCGGGCTCGGGCACCCGGCTGCGCCGCCGGGCGGAGCGGGCGGAAGCACGACGGCGTTCCAGGGAGTCCGCCACGGGAGTCTGTGCGAGCTGAGTCTGTGCCAGGGGAGACATCTTCTCGGACCTCCGTCTCCTCTCTGTATGCAGAGCTTTGCCAATCCCTGTATGCAGAGCTTTGCGAGTACCCGAGGAGCATGGCGGTGAACTCTTGACGAGCCCGGAGGATTCCGTCACGGCAAATTGATCAGTGCCAGTCCGAGATCGGGCCGGTAGATCTTCGCCAGCGATGCCGGGCTGTCCCGCACGATCACCTCGAGGGTCGGCCACACCCGTCCCTCCAGCAGGTGACCGCCGCGGGTCGTGCTGTCCGCGAGCCCCAGTACGGCGTGCAGGTGGGCGGTCGGTCCGTCCTCTCCGACGGCGATGTCCCCCAGCAGCGACAGGACTTCGGACTGCGCGTCGATCGTGGTGCGCCGGTAGTCCTTGGCCTGGCGGTCGAACCACCCGACCGCGGCCTGCGAGAAGGCGCCCACGGCGGTCACCTGGGAGGCCCCGAGTGACTGCTCCCGCGCGAACTCGGTGATCTCGCCGACGGCCTCCTCGCGGATCGAGGACCAGCACGTACACCGGTGCCGGAGAGGCTTGCACCTGTTGCCACTTCATGCGCGCCCGAGTACCCGCCCCTGATCGCGCCAACCACCGGGGCGCGCCCGCTGGGACGGACGCATGGGAGTACCCACGTGCTTCGGATACCCGGTGTCTCGGATACGCCGTGCGGCGATCACTGACTGGCCGGAGGAATCGCGCGAGGCCGCGCAGTTGGTCATCGACGAGTACGGCGAACCGGAGGAAGCGACCGCATCGCTGCTCATCTGGCACGAGGTCGGGCCGTGGAAGCGCGTGGAGGCGTCCCGGACCTTCTACTCCCACGAGTTCCCGATCCCCCATATCGACTCGGTGGAGTCGTTCATCGACTACCGGGTCCCGCCGGAGAAGGTCACCGCGCTCGCGCGCTTCGACGGAAGCGTGGTCGTGGAGCGGACCGCGGGCGAGGTGTCGGCCCGCTGCCACGACGAACAGGCGAACTTCCTGGCCCTCAACCTCCTGCACGACATCGTCACGGACCGGAAGAGCGTCGAAGAAGCCCGCGCCTACTACGCCAAGGAGTTCGTGGACTACCGGCGCAAGGAACCGACCCCGTACATGGAACAGCTCCGCTTCCAGCCGGGCCGGGACACGGCGGATCCCGACGAGCGGGTGTTGTCGGACGAGGACCTGGAACGGGCAGCGAAGGAGGGCGAGAAGAAGTAGCCGCCAACGGTGACGCTCCAGATCCGGCACGGACGTATCTGGAAATGTCGTGGCAGAGTGGCGGTATGTGCGGCCGCTATGTCTCCACCCGCAGCCCCGAGGACCTGGCCCGGCTCTTCCAGGTCACCGAGTGGCATCCCCAGGAGGCCCTGGCGCCGAACTGGAACACCGCCCCGACCGACGACGTGCCGGCCGTCCTGGAGCGCACCCCGCGTGAGGAGGCCGAGGCCGCGTCAGTGCGGCGGGAACTGCGCCCGCTGCGGTGGGGGCTGGTGCCGTCGTGGGCGAAGGACATGAAGATCGGCGCACGGATGATCAACGCACGGATGGAGACCGTGCACGAAAAGCCCGCCTTCCGCCGCGCCTTCGTCAAACACCGCTGCCTGCTGCCCGCCGACGGCTTTTACGAGTGGCAGCAGACCAAGGACCGGTCCACGGGCAAGGCCCGCAAGCAGCCCTACTTCATCCATCCGGAGGACGGGCAGGTGATGGCGCTCGCCGGCCTCTACGAGTACTGGCACAACCCGGAGGTCGAACACGACGACGACCCCGCCGCCTGGCTGATGACCTGCACCATCATCACCACCGAGGCCACCGACGCGGCAGGCCGCCTCCACCCCCGCATGCCGCTCGCCCTCACTCCCGACCACTACGACGCCTGGCTCGACCCCCGCCACCAGGACCCCGACCGGCTGCGCAAGCTGCTCACCCCGCCCGCGGGCGGCAACCTGAACGCCCGGCCCGTGTCCATGGCCGTCAACAACGTACGAAACAACGGCCCACAGCTCCTGGACGAGGCGGACCTGTAGCCGCAGGGGAGAGCCGGGTTCTCAGGCGGTACGCCCGACCGCATGCGTCAGGTGTCAGGTGTCAGGTGTCACCTGGGCTCGATGCTCACCTCACATGATTCGATCCCGCAGCCTCAGCGTGAGCTGGTCCTTTATGTCCGCCACGAGCTCGCCGGTCCGGCCCCAGTCGACCACCAGCTCGGCCACGTGACGCAACTTGATGTTGGTGCACATGGACGTCTCGCGAAGCACGTCCCACGCCTCCTCGGGCGTCATCTGCCCCACCGCGACGACGACTCCGATCGCCTGGTCGATCACCGCGTGCGAATTCACAGCTTGCTGAAGCTGCGCGACCTCGGCCTCCAGTTGCAGGACACGATCCATGGGGCTCTCTCGCTCCTGCCCAGCACCGGAGTGCTCTTGGGTGTGGTGGTTCACGTCACCGCGGCGCCATAGGGGTCGTCGCCGTTCCATGGCTCTCTCGCCCTTCCGCTTGACCAGACGGGCATTGCCTGTTTCGGAACCTCTCACATCACCGTCACACCGATGGTGAGAAAACGCAACGAGTGAAGTCGATCTCATGTGGATCGCAAGCGGTCCTCGAACCACTCCTTGGCCATGTCGACGACCTGATCCAACGCGCCCGGCTCCTCGAACCGGTGGGAAGCACCCGCCACTTCGCGCACGGCGTGCGGAGCCGCCAGCCGTTGGGCGGCTTCCTGAGTCGACGACAGTGCTCGTGGATCCTGACTGCCCGCGACGAACAGAACCGGTACGCGTACGCGCTCCAGCGCATCGCCCGCCAGGTCCGGTTGCCCGGCCCATGACACCACCGTCAGCACCCGGTCCGGCAGCTCCGCCGCGGCCAGCAGCGCTGCGGCCGCCTCGGCGCCGGCGGCGAAGATGATCACCGGCAGTGCCCGGGTATCAGGCTGTATCTTCAGCCAGTCCACCGCGGCCACCACTCGACGGCCGAGCATGTCCATGTCTACACGGAGCTCTTCCGTCACCTCTGCCCTCCGGCCCTCCATCTCACTGAGCAGATCCAGTGACAGGGTGCCGAATCCGGCCTTGTGCAGCTCGGCGGCTACGGACCGCATACGAGGGCTGTGCCGAGATGTGTGGACGCCGTGCGCGAACAGCACGGTTGCCCGGGCCGATTCGGGCACGACGAAGTCAGCTGAGAGCGTGATGCGGTCGGCAGGCACCGACACCATCTCAGAGATCAAGACCGTCACCTGCTTACTCCTGCTGTCCGGCTGCGAGGCCGGTTGCGTCCCAGACCTTGGACCCGTGTACCCCAACCCCGGCAGGAGAACCCAGGGCGCCCATACGGCGACGGCGGTGCCACCGCCGCCCGCTGCTCGTGCTTCTCTCGCCGTGTCACGGCCGAAGGTGGAGCATGAGGTTAGCGAGCGAAGGAGGTCCGTCATGCAATCCGGAGGCTCGGATTACGACCGCTGGCTGTATTCGCACACCCCGTCGCAGGCCGAGGGCGAACGCAACGAGCCGGGCGAGCGCAGCGCGATGGAACAGCACCCCGACGTGCCCAGGACCGAACCGTCTCAAGCGGAGGGCGAGCGGGCGGACGACGTCCCGACGGGAGAGTGAGTTTTGCGGGTGGGCGTTGGGGGATCCGTGACGACGGCAGGAGGTGGGCATCGTCGAGGAGCGCGGCCAGCCGCGGCCGTGGCATGTCCACCGCGCGCGCCACAGCTCCTCCCGCGCCCAGCAGAGTGATTTCGTGTATGCCGGTCGCACGCGCGTCAACGTGCCGTCCCAGGTGCTGTGCGTCTTGCCGTTACCTTCCAGGGGAAGCCGACGCAGGCACTCCGGCTTGCCCGTGCAACAACGAGGAGTTGACCATTCATGGCCGTGTGCGAGGTCTGCCACAACGACTACGAGTTGTCGTTCGAGGTGCATGCCGCGGGAGCAGTCCACACCTTCGACAGCATCGAGTGCGCCGCCCAGAGGATGGCGCCGATCTGTGACAACTGCCAGTGCCGCATCCTCGGCCACGGCCTCCAGGCGGACGGACAGTTCTTCTGCTGCGCGCACTGCGCCCGCCAGAAGGGCTTCGCACAACTCGTGGATCACGCCTGACGGTCGGATCCCCCTCGGTATGCGGGGAGTGGGGGCTGGAGGGACGGGTGGATCTGGACGCTGTCGCCGACGAGCTGTACGGTCTGCCGCCGGGTGATTTCACCGCCACTCGCAACGAGCGTGCCAAGGCCGCCCGCGCCGCGGGGGACGTGGGGCTGGCGGAAGAGATCCGCCGTCTGCGGCGCCCCAGCCTGGCAGCGTGGGCCGGCAACCTGCTGGTACGCGAGCAGCCGGACGAGACCCGGCGTCTTCTCCAGCTCGGCGAGGCACTGCGGCAGGCACACCGGGATCTGGACGGCGAACAACTGCGGAAGCTGTCGGCGCAGCAACGGCACGTGACGTTCGCTCTGGCGCGGGAGGCCGGCCGGCTGACTGCAGAGGCCGGGCAGCGCATCAGCGAAGACGCACAGCGCGAGGTCCAACAGACCCTGCACGCGGTGTTGGCCGACCCGCAAGCCGCCGAGCAGTGGGCCCAGGGGCGTCTGACCAAGGCATTGAGCGCCCCGGTCGGCTTCGCCGCCCTGCCTCAGGAGCCCGCGGCACCTCCGGCTGCGCGCCGCGGCACCAAGGCCAAGGGGCAGGTGGCCGATCTCGACGCCGCGCGCTCCCGTCGCCGGGAGCAGCAGGAACGCCTTCAGCGGGCCCGGCAACAGGCCGCGGACGCCGAGCGGGAGATGCAGGACCGCGAGGACGAGCTGGCCGCCGCCCAGGACGAACAGCGCGCGGCCGAGGAACAGCATCAGCGGGCGGAGCAGCGCGTCGCCGAGCTGTCCCAGCAGCTGAAGGAAGCCGAGGACGAGCACCATCAGGCCCGGGACGCCGCCCGGCACGCTCGCGACCATGCGCGTGACGCCGACCGGGCCGCCCGCGCGGCCCGGCGCCGGGCCGAGGACGCCGCCGCACACGCCCGGCAGCTCGCCGAACGGATGCACCGCACGCCGTAGGCGGCGTAGCCGACCGGGAGCCGGCTGATGAGTTGGTTCACTCTCCGCCGGAGACCGTCTTCGCAAGCTTGATCCGGTTGGCGCCGCGTGCCTGGGGTGCCGGGCGGAACCTGTCGGTCGGCCGCGCCGAGTACTCACGTTCGTCCTTGCGTGGTCCCACTACGTGATCCGCTGTGAGTGATCTCCCAGGTGGCGGGCGCCGGGGCCGAGGGCGAGGGAGCGGTGGGTGCTGCTCAGCCCAGATGGTCTTTCCTGTCGGCGTGTGACGGGTGCCCCAGCGCTCGGCGAGCTGGCCGACCAGGAACAGGCCACGGCCGCCCTCATCCAGCGTACGGGCGCGCCGCAGGTGCGGAGCGGTGCTGCTGGCGTCGGAGACCTCGCAGATCAGGGCGGCGGTGCGAATGAGCCGCAGCTGGATGGGGGCACTGGCGTGCCGGATGGCGTTGGTGACCAGCTCGCTGACGATCAGCTCAGTGGTCGGGACGGCGTCCTGCAGACCCCAGGTCGTGAGCTGGTCGGCGGCCCGCCGGCGCGCGTCGGCGACGACGACGGGGGTGGCGGGCAGGTCCCAGGAGGCCACGTGCGAGGGGCCCAGGGCGTGGGTGCGGGCCACGAGCAGGGCGACGTCGTCGTCCGGTTGCTCGGGCAGAAGTGCCGTGACGACGTTGTCGCAGGTGGCCTCCAGCGATCGGCTGGGCTCGGCCAGGACCTGCACGAGTTTCTGCAGTCCGGCGTCCACGTCGCGGTTGCGGTTCTCGACCAGTCCGTCCGTGTACAGGACGAGCAGGCTGCCTTCGGGCAGGCGGACTTCGGTGGCCTCGAAGGGGAGACCGCCCACGCCGAGAGGGGGGCCCGGTACCAGGGGAATGAACCCCACTGAGCCGTCCGGCATGACGACGGCGGGCGCGAGGTGGCCGGCACTGGCCAGGGTGCAGTGGCGGGACACCGGGTCGTAGACCGCGTACAGACAGGTCGCGCCCACCTCCCCGGCGGATTCGATGCCCTCTTCGATCTCTTCGAGGATGAGGTCGTCGAGCTGGGTCAGCAGTTCATCGGGAGGAAGGTCGACATCGGCCAAGGTGCGCATCGCACTGCGCAGCTGGCCCATGGTGGCGGAGGCGTTGATGCCGTGGCCGACGACATCGCCGACGACCAGAGCCACACGGGCTCCGGAGAGAGGGATCACATCGAACCAGTCGCCTCCCACACCTGTCTGCGGTTCCGCGGGCAGGTAACGCATCGCTGTCTCCACTGCCGGCTGCGCGGGCCGGTGGTACTGAAGCAGGCGGCGCTGCAGGGTGAGGTCCGCACCGTCGGTCTCCTGCCGGGCGGCGTGAACGAACCACTCGACATGGTCATCGGCACCGACCAGCGGGTAGGCCCGCACATCGGCCTCCACCCGTTGGCCGTCCCGGTCGCGCAGCGCGACCCGCCCGGTCCACGCCTCCTGCTGGGCGACGCTCCGCCAGGCCGAGTCCGGAAGGCGAGCAGCAAGAAGATCGGACGCCGGACGCCCGATCGCCTCACCCGGCTCATATCCGAGAAGCAGTCGGGCACCCCGGCTCCACGCCGCCACGACACCCTGGGCGTCTACGGCAGCCGCAGCATTCTCCGCCACCAGGGGGTTTTCGTACATGTCCTCATTCCCCTTTCCATTGTGCTCCCGAACTCGCGCTGTCTCCCGGCCGCTCCGGCTCCGCACAGCCGGGTCCTGGCCCGACAACCGGGCCACAGGTATGGCGACGGGTTCTGGGGAACTCGGCGAAGACGGAATGAGGAGATGGGAGCGACACCCACACAGCTGCGGGCCGGGAACACGCGCCGGTGGCAGGCGGCAGTGGCGCCAGTGAGGAGGAAGAGGACGATGATTTCCGACACCGTCATGGTGCCGACGGGCGAGGCGGTCCTCACCGGTGACCTGGTGGTGGCCGGCCCGGTGCGATCGGTGGTGCTGCTGGTGCGAGGCAGCGGCAGCGCACGG
Source organism: Streptomyces scabichelini (assembly GCF_011045015.1). GTDB lineage: Bacteria > Actinomycetota > Actinomycetes > Streptomycetales > Streptomycetaceae > Streptomyces > Streptomyces scabichelini. The sequence goes on from NZ_JAAKZY010000119.1 coordinate 12,015, forward strand.
AGCAGCGCGCCCAACCGCACGGTCGCCACCGAGCTGCGCAAGGCCGCTCTGGGAACCCTGCTCCTCGATCTGCTGACGGAGCGTGAGGAACGTACCGACGCGTCGAAGAGCACGCACCGCTTCGACATACCTCTGCTGGGCCAGCGGCTGGTGGCCGCCATCGACTGGCTGGACCAGCAGCCGGACACGGCCGGAGTGCCGGTCGGGCTGTTCGCCGCCAACACAGCCGCGGCCGCCGCGCTCCAGGCCGCCGCCGAGCGGCCGGCCCGAGTGCATGCCGTGGTCTGCCGGGATGGGCGACCCGATCTGGCGGGCGACGCACTCGAGCAGGTGCGGACCCCGGTATTGATGATCACCAGTGACAACGAGGACCTCCTGGGGCTGAACCGTCAGACCGCTGAGAGGCTTTCCCCACCGCACAAGATCCACGTTGTGCGCGGCAGTACGCCGCTGTCCGCAGAACCCGAGGCAGTGCACCAAGTGGCCACCGCCGCCCGAGAGTGGTACGTGCACCCCGGAGCGGACCAGCCCAATGCCGCGTGACAGCGCCCCTTCCTGGTCAGCACTCGGCGCTGTGACGCCGACACGGCGGAGACGAGTCGGCCATGAGCTCGATCTCGATACTGCGGGAGATGCGCCGGCTGGCCGAGCGGACCCCGGCGCACCGGGATCGCCATGTCGACTTCCTGCGTGCTGTCGCGATCGTTGTCGTGGTGGTCGGCCACTGGATGGCCGTGCACGTGACCTACGACGGTGAGCTGTACGGCGACACTGTCCTCCAGCTCGTGCCGTGGACCCGTCCGTTCACCTGGCTGTTCCAGGTCATGCCGGTCTTCTTCCTGGTCGGCGGTTTCGCCAACGCGGCCTCCCTGACCGCCCACCACAACCAGGGCGGCAACGCCGTCGGCTGGACGCTGCACCGCACCGACCGCCTGGTCCGCCCCACGACACTGCTCCTGGCCGTCCTGGCCTTCGCCGCCCTCCTAGCCAAGGCCCTCGGCATGGATCCCGGCCTGATCGGCACCGCTGTCTGGCTGGGCGCCCTCCCGCTGTGGTTCCTGACGGCCTATCTGGCGGTGGTGGTCCTCACCCCGCCGATGCTGGCCCTGCACCGCCGGTACGGTCTGGCCGTACCGATCGTGCTGACCCTTCTGGTGGCCGTGGGGGACGCGGCGCGGCTGGTGCTGCACGTTCCCTACGTGGGAGAGGCCAACTTCCTGTGCGCCTGGCTGGCCGTACATCAACTCGGTTTCGCCTGGCAGGACGGGCGACTGCCCGACCGGCGCGGTGTCTCGCTCCCGCTCGCCCTGACCGGGCTCGCCGCCCTGGTGCTGCTGACGGTGGTCGGTCCGTATCCGGTCAGCATGGTCGGGGTGACGGGGCAGGAGCTCCAGAACACGTCACCGCCCACCCTGGCGCTGCTGGCGCTGGCCGCCACCCAGACCGGACTGGCCCTGCTGTTGCACCGCCGGGCACGTCGGTGGCTGGGCCGCCGCACCCCGTGGACGGCCGTGGTGGCGGTCAACTCGGTGATCATGACACTGTTCCTGTGGCACCTGACCGCTGCCGTCCTCGGCGCGCTGGCGTTGTATCCCACGGGACTGCTGCCGCAGCCGCCACCGGCGTCGCCGACCTGGTTCCTGGTCCGCGTCCCCTGGCTCATCGTGCTGGCGCTGATCCTCGCGGTGCTCGTCGCCGTATTCGGGCGCTTCGAGCGAGGCACGGGTCCCCGGCCCGCGCCGGGCAGCGCGACCGGCGTACTGCCGGGCCTGCTCACTCTCACCGGTGTGGCCTGTGTCCTGGCCGGGCTCCTCGGTATCGCCCTGGCAGACCCGGGCCATCACGGTCCCGCCGGCCTGCCCACGCTGGCCCTGGCCGCCTACTTCACCGGTGCCGCAACGTTGCGGTGCGCCCTGGCGGTCTCACTGGTCCGGGGCGGCGACGCACCACTGAGACCTGAGATCCACAGCCCACCTCCACGATCGCCCTGACCCGGACGACCCGGCGACCCGACGCCCCGGCCACCTGGCGACCCGGCTGCCCCGGCCGCCCCGGCTGTCGCAGCGGATACGACCGGGGCCGACGACTACCGCGACTACTACGGCGACGCCGGCCCCTCGCGGCTGCGGAATTGGCGGGTGGAGGAGCCGTCCGGGGCCTCCGGGTCGGTGAGAACCACCACCTCGTCGCCGGCCTTCAACTCGGTACGGTCCTGGACCGGGACGAGCCGCCCCCGCCGGATGACAAGCGCGACCCACATGGTGTCCGGCAGTTCGAGATCCGCGATCAGGGTGCGGTCCGCCCGCGACCCCGGCTCCACGCGATGGCGGCGCAGTCCTTCGGGCCGCTCGCGGAAGCGCACGCCCAGGGCCCAGGGTTCGAGGGGAACCTGGTGCATGGGCACGCGGCACCATCTGGCCACGACGGGCAGCAGCGTGCCCTGTACGAGTACTGACACGGCGACGACGACGAAGACCACGCCATAGACGCGCGTCCCTTCGACCTCGTGTGAAGTGAGCACGAAGCTGCCGAGCAGGATCGGGACGGCTCCCTTGAGGCCTGCGAAGCCGAGGAACACCCGCTCCCCGACGCTCAGCCGGGCCGGTGTGAGGAGTACCGCCACGATCAGCGGCCGGACGACCAGCATCAGCAGCGCCGCGACGGCCAGTCCCTCGATCCACGCTCCATACGCGAGGTAGTCACCCAGGGAAGCGGTCATGCCCAGGCCGACGAAGGCACTGATCTCCCCCAGGCCGGCCAGTGCACCGTGGAACCGTTCGATCTCCGGCTTGTACGGTGCGTGCGCGTCCCCGAGCGTGAGGCCCGCGACGAAGACAGCGAGGAAACCGGAGCCGTGCGCCACCGTGGCCAGGCCGTAGACCGCGAACACCCCGGCGAGCGTGCCGAGCGGATACAGCCCCTCATCCGGCAGCGGCACCCGGTGGAGCAGTGCCTCCAGCGCCCGGCCTGCGGCCACTCCGACGGCGATGCCGATGGCCGCCTGCACGAGGAACAGCGTGGAGATGTGCGCCACCGCACCGGCCCCTGTGCGGTTGCCCAGTTCGAGCAGTCCGGCCAGCAGGGCGACTCCGACCGGATCGTTGACGCCGGACTCTCCTTGCAGCACCGTCCCGCTGCGTCCCGTGATCTCCCTTCGCCCCAGGACGGAGAACAACACCGCGGGATCCGTGGGTGACAGCGCGGTGCCGAGGAGCAGCGCGGGCAGCCAGGCGAGATCCAGCAGCAGGTGCGCAAGGACGGCCAGTGCTCCCGCTGTCGCGAGCGTTCCCACGGCTCCCAGGAGGGCGATCACTCCGGCCTCCGGCCGAAAGCGGCGCGGGCCGAGGCGCATGCCCCCGTCGAAGAGGATGAGCACGAGACCGACGGTCACGAGGTGCTGGATGACCTCGATGGGGAAGTCGCGCAGGGCGGGAACGAGCGCGGCCGCGATCGCTGAGGCGGCGAGGCAGAAGGCCGGGGCCGGAATCCTGGTGCGCTCACTCAGCCGGTTGGACAAGAGGGCGCCCAGAACCACCACGGCCAGGGCCAGCAGCGTGAACCCCAGGTTCTGCATGTCCTGCGTCACCGGAGCCGGCCTCCCGCCAAGGGAGACTCCGGTCCTGGCCGGGGATGTCGCTCAGGGGCCACCGCGCTTCTTCTGCTCCCGTACTGCCTCGGGTTCGGCCCCGGCGTTCCTCGGCACCACGGTGTCGTCGGGTGCGTCGGCGTCGGCCGGTGCGGGCGCCGTGGTCCACATTTCACCCACGGCGGGTAACCCCGGAGGCCGGGTTCATCACCTGGCCTCCTGGCCTGGGGGGACCACGTGTACGGGCGGGTAACTCACGCTCCCGCAACCACCGTCACGCATCTGAAGGCGGTGGCAGCTCGGTGAAGAGAGTCAGCTGAAGAGCGCCTGGCGCCTCGAGCCGGGAGTTCAGCGAGTTCCACGGGGTGCGCGTCGGCTCGGCGACCACCTCGGCTCCGGCGGCGGCCAGTGTCGACGTGGTGGCGGCGGAGTCGTCGACCTGGAAGGCGACCCGAATGTGGCCGGCCACTCGCCGCCCGACCTCGACTTCGTCGATGAAGGCGGCGTGGTTCGGATCAGTCAGCTCGAGGGTGGCTCGGCCCGCGTCGAGGATGGTGACCCGTCCGTCGGGCGAGGTGAACGCGCCCCGCTCGGTGAGCCCGAGGACGTCACGGTAGAAGTGCAGCGCCGCGTCGTAGTCGTCTGCCGTGACCACCAGGCGGAGTTCGCGGACGGCCGGTTCGTCGGGCATGTCGCCTCCTTCGAGATCTCGAGTACCGACTCGTCAACCCGCCGGTCGGACGGACAATTCCCCATGCCCGACGGGTAGTTGTGCGGTGATGTCCGTACGGTGTCGGCGGCCACGGGCTGCACCAGGGCTCTGCGTGGGCGGAGGGACGGGCCTACGGCAGCAGCGAGACCCGGATCCCGACCGTCCCCTTCTCTCCGCGTCGCAGTCGGCTGCCGAAGAGGGTGAGTCGGCCGAAGATGCCGTATTTGCGGGCGATGAGCGCGCGGTAGCGAGCGGTGACGGCCTGGTCGCAGACCTCGGCGGTGGCGGGGACCTGCTCGCCCGTCGGATTTCCGCGGGCGTCGCACGGCCCCACCAGGACGTCGGCGCGGTTGCGGATCCGCTTCACCTTCCAGGCGTCCGCGGCCGACCAGACACCGAGCGCCTCGCCGTCCCGCACCACCCACACGGGGGTCGCGATCCCCGTACCGTTCTTCCGATAGCTCGTGATCAGCAGGTACTTCTCGGCACCGAGCCGGTCCAGCGCAGACTTATCCACGCCTGGAGTCTAAGCGGCACCGATTCACCGGCGTACGCTCCCGCGGCCCGAAGCCCCGTGCCAGACTCCGACGATGAGCTTAGGGACGATCAACGCGGCGGCAGCGGGGACTTGGCGGCTCGGTGACCTCACGGTCAACCGTCTCGGATTCGGCACGATGCGCCTGACCGGCAGCGGCGCCTTCGACGCGGGTACGCCGAGTGACCGTGGACGGTCCCTCCACGTGCTGCGGCGCGCGATCGAACTGGGCGTCAACCACATCGACACCGCCGCCTTCTACTTCTCGTCCCTGCGCTCCGCCAACGAGCTGGTGAACTCGGCTCTTGCTCCCTACCCGGACGACCTGGTCATCGTCACCAAGGTCGGCCCGGGACGCGACCCGTCGGGCGAGTGGCTGCCCTGGGCGTCGCCGGAGCAGCTGCGCGGCCAGGTTGAGGAGAACCTGCGCCAGCTCGGCCGGGACCATCTCGACGTCGTCAACCTCCGTATGTACGGGCCGCGTTCGCTCGCCGAGCACTTCGGTGCGCTGGCCGGGCTGCGCGAGGCCGGGCTGATCCGTCATCTCGGTCTGTCCAATGTCGGCCCGGAGCAGCTTGCCGAGGCGCGGGCCATCGCACCGGTGGTCTGCGTCCAGAACCGGTACGGGCTCGACACGCGCACCGCCGACGGTGACGACGTACTGCGGATCTGCGGTGAACAGGGCATCGCCTTCGTGCCGTTCTTCGCCATCGCCGGGGAGGGGCGCGAGGCGGGTGCGAGCGACACCGGCGGCGCCGAGGTGCTCGCCGTCGCCCGTGCCCACGGCGCGACGCCCGTGCAGATCCGGCTGGCCTGGACCCTGCATCGCGGTCCGCATGTCCTGGCCATCCCGGGGACCGGCAGTCCTGACCACCTCGTGGAGAACGTGGCAGCGGGCGCGATCCGTCTCTCGGACGACGAACTCGCCCGCCTCGCCCGGTAGTTGGGGAGTCATGGCTGACAACACTCTGTGGGTGGCGGCGCTGACCGCGGGGACCGCGGTGCTCGCGAGTTGGGTGACCAGCCGCGGCACCGCCCGGGCGGCGCGCATCCAGGCGGACGCGGCCGCCGCGACCGTGCAGGCGGACCGGCTCCGGGCGGCCCGGCGCGCGGCGTACGTCGACGTCATCGAGCAGGCCCAGCGCATGGGAGACCTCTACTGGAAGGTGACCGACGCACACGAGATCGCTGACGCCGACGAGCGCCTCGGCGCGCTCAACGACCTGCGGCTACGGCTCCGCGGCGAGTACGCCGTGCTGCGTCAGCGCGTCTGGGTGGCGGACCTGGAAGGCCCGGCGGAGGTGGCCTCGGCCGCGGACCGGCTCCGGCGTTCGACCAGCGACAACTACCGGGCGCTCGGGGCGATGATCGCCGGTGAGGCGGACGCGGCCCAGCGGTTCAACGACTGCTACGCGCCTTTCTGGCAGTCGGTCGTGGTCTTCGTCGAGGTCGCTCGCCGCGCCCTCCACGAGACGCGTACGGGCTGATTCCTCTCCGGCCGTCGGGTACTCGCTCAGCGACATACAAAGCCTCGGACGAGGGGCTCTTCATCTCGAATGGATACCCCCCTGGGTATTTCTGTTAGAGTGAGGGCCAGATACCCCCGGGGGTACATCGTCCTGTGAGGAGTCGTAGCCGTGTTCTTCGTCGACACCCTGGAATTCGAGGGGCTGGGAAACCGCAGCTACCTTGCGGGAGGCCCCCGCGCCGCCGTGGTGGTGGATCCGCCCCGCGACATCGAGCAGGTCATCACCGCGGCCGCCCGGCGCGGAGTGCGTATCGCCTGCGTGGTGGAAACCCACGTGCACAACGACTACGTCAGCGGTGGTCTGGAGCTGGCCCGTGTCAGTGGCAGCCGCTATCTGGTGCCGGCCGGAGCGTCCGTGTCGTTCGCCCGTACTCCCGTCGCCGACGGCGACACCGTCACCGTGGACGAGGGTCTGGTCCTGCGGGCCGTGGCCACCCCTGGCCACACCCCGCACCACACCTCGTACGTACTGGAGGAGGACGGCCGGGCGGTGGCGGCGTTCACCGGCGGGTCGCTGCTGATCGGCACGGTGGGCCGACCGGATCTGGTCGAGCCGCGGCTGACCGAACAGCTGGCCCGCGCCCAGCACGCCTCGGCCCACCGACTGGCGGGCGAGCTGGACGACCAGGTCCCGGTGCTGCCCACCCACGGCTTCGGCAGCTTCTGCGCCGGCTCGCAGGCCGAAGGCGACGCGACCACGATCGGTGCGGAGCGCAAGAACAACGACGCGCTGACGAAGGACGTGGACGCCTTCGTCGCGGAGCTGCTCGCCGGACTGGACGACGTACCCGCGTACTACGCGCACATGGGCCCGGTGAACGCCGCCGGACCGGCACCGGTCGACCTCACCCCACCGCGGCCCGCCGACGCCGAGGAGATCGCCTCCAGGCTGGCGGCCGGTGAGTGGGTGGTGGACCTGCGGGGCCGCGTCGCGTTCGCCGAGGGCCATGTCGCCGGATCGTTCAACTTCGAGGGCGAGGGCAAGCTCGCCACCTACCTGGCGTGGCTGATCCCCTGGGGCAAGCCCGTCACGCTGCTCGCCGACGCCCCCGAGCGGATCGCCGACGCACAGCGTGAGCTGGCCAGGGTGGGCATAGACCGCCCGGCCGCCGCCGCGAGCGGCGATCCCTCCGCCTGGATACGTACGGGAGAGAAGCTCGCCTCCTTCTCACGTGGCCGCTTCACCGACCTGGCCGGTGTACGCGACGACGTCGTGGTTCTGGACGTACGGCGTGACTCCGAACGCGCGAGCGGCTTCATCGACGGCTCGGTGCACATTCCCATCCACCAGCTGCCCGGCCGTGTCGGCGAGGTGCCGTCCGGCGTGGTCTGGGTGCACTGCGCCGGTGGTATGCGCGCGGCGATCGCGGCTTCCCTGCTCGACGCCGCCGGCCGGGAGGTGGTCGCTGTCGACGACGGCTTCGAGGCCGCCGCCGATGCCGGACTCTCCCTCACCCGCCCCGCCGGTACCGCCAGTTCCGCCGGTACCGACTGAAGCGCACCGCGCGCCCGCTCCCGTACAAAGGTGATCGATTCATGTTCTTCCGTTGCGGCTCCGGCCGTCTCAGCCGGCTGTCGGCGGGCACCGCGGTGCCCGAGGCCGCGCAGGGCCGGCCGTTGCCGGCGATCGCGTGAGCACGCTGATCCTCGCCCTGGTCGCCGGAGGGGCGGTCGGTCTGGCGCTCGGCGCGCTCGGCGGGGGTGGCAGCGTCCTGACCGTGCCCGCGCTGGTCTATCTGCTCGGCTTCTCACCGGCGGCCGCCACCACCGCCGGTCTCCTCATCGTCACCGCCACCTCCGCCACCGCCCTGTACTCCCATGCCCGGGCCGGCCACGTCCGGTGGAAGGCGGGCGCGCTGTTCGCCGCGGCCGGGCTCCTTCCGGCTGCCGGGGCCGGGGCGGCCGCGGCCCGCCTGCCGCAGACTCTGCTGACCGCCGCTTTCGCCGCCGTTGCCGCCGCCGCGGCCTTCAGGATGCTCCGACCCACCGTCGGCACGGCCGTGAGGGTGGCGGAAGGTGTGCGGCCGGGCAGGGCCGCCGGTGCCGGCGCGGGTCTGGGCGCACTGACCGGGCTGCTCGGGGTCGGCGGGGGCTTCCTCGCGGTTCCGGCGCTCGTCACGGTGCTGGCCTTCGAGATGCAGGCGGCCGTCGCCACCAGCCTGCTGGTCATCACGACCAACTCCTTGGCCTCGCTGACGATGCGCGGTGCCACCACCGCGGCTTTGAACTGGGCGGTGATCGCGCCGTTCACCGCGGGGGCGATCCTGGGTGCCTGGGACGGCAAACGCCTGGCCGGCAAGGTTTCCGGCCCGCTGCTGCAACGCGCCTTCGCGGTGCTGCTGTTGGCCGTGGCCGTGTTCATGCTCGCGGACGCCGTGACATGACGGGCTTCAGGCGAGCGACAGGAAGAGCTTCTCCAGACGGGCGCGCGTCTGCTCCCGGTCACCGTCGGCGGCCATGTCCGAGTCGGCCAGGCAGTGCTGCAGGCCGGTGGCGATGATCGCGAAACCCGCCTTGTCCAGCGCACGGGAGGCCGCCGCGAGCTGAGTGACCACCTCTTCGCAGTCCCGGCCGTCCTCGATCATCTTGATCACACCGGCGATCTGGCCCTGCGCCCTGCGCAGCCGGTTGACCACGGTCTTCAGCTCTTCGGCCGCCATCGCCAGTTCCACGAGTCAGTCACTCCTTCTACATACCCCTGTGGGTATTCTACCCGCAGGCAAACCCCGTGAAAGAAGAGGAAATTCCACGTGACCGCCACCGCTGTCCTCGCCCCGGAGCAGGCCCACGCCCGCCTGCACGAGCTGACCGTCATCGACGTCCGTACGCCCGGCGAGTACGCCTCCGGCCATCTGCCCGGCGCCCACAACATCCCCCTCGACCACCTCGACCAGGCGCTGTCCGCCCTGAAGGCCGCCGGCGACCGCGGTGACCTCCTCGTCGTGTGCGCCTCCGGCGCCCGCTCCGCCCAGGCCTGCGCGCGGCTCGCCGAGCAGGGCATCACCGCCGCCACCCTCACCGGCGGAACCAACGCCTGGACGCAGCTCGGCCACGACGTCCACCGGCCCTCCGGCGCCCGTGCCACCTGGGCCATGGAACGCCAGGTCCGTCTGGCCGCCGGTTCCCTCGTCCTGGCCGGGCTGGTCGCCGGACGGCGCAGGCCGGGCGCCCGCCTCCTGTCCGCGGGCATCGCCGGCGGCCTGGTCTTCTCCGCCGTCACCGACACCTGCGGCATGGCCCGCGTCCTCGCCAAGCTCCCCCACAACCGCCCTCGCGCCACCGATCTCGACGCCACGCTCGCCGCGCTGACTCAGCCACTGCGGGGTACCCGGAGTTCGTGACCCATGACGCCGACCTCGTGACGCATGACGCCGGCCTCGCCCCCGAGCCGCGCGGTCCCTTGTCCTCCGCCGTGCTGTCCATGCTCAGGCGGCAGCCGCCCGGCGAGGCGCTGCCGCTTGACGCGGTCCGGGATGCCGATCCGTACGGCGAGGATCTCCAGCTCGCGCTCTACGCCTGTTACGAGTTGCACTACCGCGGCTTCTCCGGGGTCGACCCCGGCTGGGAGTGGGATCCCGAGCTGCTGCGGCTGCGGGCCGCCATGGAGTTCGCCTTCCATGAGGCGCTGCGCGAGGAGGTGGCCGGCGGCGACAGCCGCGACGACCTCGAGCGCGAGCTGGACGCGCTGCTCGACGAGCCGCGCGACCCGCAGGGTGTGGCCCGGTATTTGAAGCAGGACGGGACCTGGGAACAGCTTCGCGAGTACTTCGTCCATCGCTCGGCGTACCAGCTCAAGGAGGCCGATCCGCAGGCATGGGTCATCCCGCGCCTGGAAGGCCGCGCCAAGGCCGCCCTCGTCGCCGTGGAGTACGACGAGTTCGGCGGAGGGCGCGCCGAACGCGTGCACGCCCGGCTGTTCGCCGACCTGATGGCCGACGCCGGCCTCGACCCCTCGTACGGTCACTACGTGGACGCCATCCCGGCGGTCACGCTCGCGACCGTGAACCTCATGTCGTACCTGGGCCTGCACCGCGCCCGGCGCGCTGCGCTGGTCGGCCACTTCGCGGCGGCGGAGATCACCACCGCCCCGGCCGCACGCAGCATGGTGGACGCCATCGACCGCCTGGGCGCGGGCCCGGACTGCCGGTTCTTCTACAGCGAGCACGTCGAGGCGGACGCCGTGCACGAACAGGTCCTGCGCCGCGATGTCATCGGCGGCCTTCTCGCCGCCGAGCCCGCCCTCCGCGGGGACGTGGTGTTCGGCATCCAGGCCACCGGACTGCTCGACGCCCGCGTGGAGCACCACCTGCTGGACTGCTGGCGCGACGGCAGGACGTCACTGCGTAAGTCCCGGTTGTAATCCGGGTTGTAAGTCGGGGTTGTCAGTCGAGGTTGTCAGTCCGGAGCTCTCACGGCGGGCGACGGCGTCGGTGGCTGGTGTCGCACCACGGGTACGTGCCGCTGAGCCCGCAGGAGCACAGCGCCACCACGAAACGGTCGGACACCACACGGCGGCCGTCGTCGAGGACGACCTCGACCGGCCCCTCGATCAGGATCGGGCCGTCCGGTACGACCACGACGCGCCGCGGTCGCTCAGGGCCGGCGCGGTTTGTCGGCACGGATCACCACCAGTTCCTCCGTGTCCTGTCCGGGGCCGATCAGCCCACGGGCGCGGAGTTCGGCCGCACGGGACCGCAGCACCGGACCGAAGGGGACCGTGGCGCGGTCGACCACCGCGGCCTTGAGTCCGGTGTCACGCAGTCGGGCGAGTGTCCATCCGGTGCCGCACAAGGACGAGTGCACCATGAGCAGCATGCCGCCGGGCGCCAGGCAGGGCGGGGCGGCGGCGCAGAGGCGGTCCACCAGTGCCCTGCCGTTGTCCCCGGCGTCCCAGGCCAGCGCCGGTCCCCTGCGCGGTGTCGACCGCCCGGGCGCCGGTACGTACGGCGGATTGGCCAGGACGACGTCGAACTCCTCGCCCGTGACGGGTCGCATCAGGTCGCCGCGGACCACCCGTACCGGCTGCCGCCGGACCGCCGCGTTGAGCCGGGCCGCCAGCACCGCCCGCGCGGAGACGTCCACCGCCGTCACCCGGCCCGCGCCCGCCTGTGCCGCGACCAGGGCCAGCGCACCCGTACCGGTGCCGACATCCAGCACTCTGGCACCGGGCCGCATCGCCGCGAGCCGCAGAGCCCTGGCGAGCAGCCAGGTGTCACCCTGCGGCGCGTAGACGCCGGGAGGTCGCAGCAGGAACACAGGGCACGGGTACCTCCGCACAGTGCCTCGAAAACCGGCACGCCTCCACGCGCCGGCTCCTCACACGGCTCATGTCGGCAGTGGCAACGGGCGCTTCCGGTCACCGCCCCCTGCCGGCCCCGCGTAGGGACTGCACGCGGTCGACGCACCACTCCTTGGCGGTTCGCGCGACCTGCTCCAGCGCGCCCGGCTCCTCGAACAGGTGGGTGGCGCCCGGCACCACGTGCAAGGAATGCGGGGCCCGCAGCCGTCGGGCCGCCTCCTCGTTCATCCGCAGCACCTCACGATCCTCACTGCCCACGATGAGCAGCACCGGTGCCGCCACGTGCTCCAGCGCCTCGCCCGCCAGATCGGGCCGGCCACCGCGCGAGATGACCGTCAGTACCCGCTCCGGCCGTTCCGCGGCGGCCACAAGGGCCGCGGCCGCTCCGGTACTGGCCCCGAACAGCGCCACCGGAAGTCCCCGCGCCTCCGGCTGTGCCTCCAGCCAGTCCATCGCCGCCACCAGGCGCCGCCCCAGCAAGGGGATGTCGAAGCGGTGTTCCGCCGTCAGCGCGTCCTGGCGGTCCTCCCGCTCGCTGAGCAGATCCATCAGCAAGGTGCCGAGCCCGGCCGTACGCAGCTCACCGGCCACCATCCGGTTCCGCGGACTGTGCCGAGAACTGCCGCTGCCGTGCGCGAACAACACCACCGCCCCGGCCTGCGGGGGCAGTACGAAATCTCCGGCCAGCGTCACCTCGTCGGCCGGCACCACAACCAACTGGGAGATCATCGGGATCATCTTCCTCCTCGGGCACGACGGCCCGCGGTTCGCCGTTCGACATGTCCAGATGTCCGGTTCCTCCCCACCGCGTACCCCTGGCGGCCTCGGCGAACATCCGGCGCCCTTAAGCGCCCGGGTTGCCCCTCCACTACTCCGCGGCCATGTCGGCGGGACCGCGGTAGCGAAGCAGCACCCCCGCCCCGTCGGCGAGCGGGACGCGGTCGGGGTCCACCACGACCAGTTCGGCTCCCGTACGGGCGGCGGCGTGCAGCAGGGCGGCGGCGGCCGGCTCCGCACGGCCGGACATCACCCCGAACACCTCCAACTCCTGGGCGGACAGGGCGATTTGGGAGGGCTCCACGCCCACCCACAGCCGCTCGGGAAGCCGTGGGGAGCGGGTGAGCAAGAGGGCGCGGGCCTGGCCGCGCTGCAGGGCCGTGACGACGGCGGTGACGCCCTCGGACTTCTGGCGATGCCTGGCCCGCTGGGCGAGGAAGGTGTCCACCTGGAGGCGGTCAGGGCCGCTCAGGCGCCCGTCCAGCGTGCGGGCCACTTCCGTCTCCGCCAGGGGTACGCCGGCGGCGGCATCGGCCGCTGCCTCCTGGCTGCTCTCGACGACCGTCACCCGGTTCCGCAGGTGGATGGGCAAGCGGTTGACCAGGACACCCGACAGCCAGGTGTCGCCCTCGTCCCGGCAGAGCACGACCGTCTCGGCCCGGTGGCGGTCGGCCAGTTCGTCCAGTTCCCGCGCTGTACCGGATGCCGTACGCGGCCACTCCTCCACCGGCATCAGCCGGTTCAGCCGACGTCCCGGCGCCACCCGGCTGACGGGCCACCGCCCGGTCTCGGCGACGACCGAGACGTAGTCCTCCGGGTTCCCCGGGTTCTCCGGGTCCGGGCCGTTGCCGCCTTCTCCGTCTCCGTCGGAGACACCTCGGGTGAGGGCAATGGCCAGGTACGGGATGTCCGGGGCGCGCTGCACCACCAGCGGCATGGTGTCAGGCAGGTCGCCGAACCGGGCCGTGTCGCGTACGGGCGGATCGGGCAGGTTCGCGACCAGGACGAGTTGTCCGTGCGCGGCGAACAGGGCCTGCCCGTACCGGCCGGGCAGATCACGGCCGGTACCCACCGCCGCGTCCAGGACGGAGACGGTGGCCGCGTCCGTTCCCTGTGCGCGCAGCTCGTCCCGCAGGTGGCGCCACCGCAGGTCGATGGCCTTGTCGGGCTCGCCGATGTCCCGGGAGGTGTCCAGGTAGACGCTTGCCCACGGGCCGGGCCGGGAGTAGAGCGGGTCCAGGAACGAGAGCTTCACCGTGGCTCCCTGAGCGGAGGTTCGGTGGCGGCGGTGCCGAGGGCAGCGAGCGTGGAGCCCGGTCGCTTACGCCTCTGTCGTGTACCCGCGGAAGCGCCCGCCATGCACCCGCGATGCCCTCTGGCAACGACAGCACCTCGCACTGCTCCCCCATTTCTCGGCCCCGGGTCTCGGCCCCCGGATACCCCGGGGCAGTGTGCGGCGGAGCGGCTGCTGGGTACTCGACGGGCCCGGACACGAGCCCGTACGACACGGCCGGCGACCCGCTTGCCGACGCCACGAGGAGGATTCATGGGCGTGCAGAGCCTGCCCGATCCCGTCATCAGCAGGGCACCCGCGCCACGGATCGAGCCGGCCGCGCTGGCGGCCGCCCTGCGCGAACGGGTCGACGGCGAGGTGCGGTTCGATGCGGGCAGCCGGGCCACGTACGCGACCGACGCCTCGAACTTCCGGCAGACGCCGATCGGTGTCGTCGTACCGCGTACGCCCGAGGCGGGAGCGGAAGCGGTGGCGGTGGCCCGGGAACACGGTGCTCCGGTGCTGTCCCGGGGCGGCGGCACGAGCCTGGCGGGCCAGTGCACCAACACCGCCGTGGTGCTGGACTGGTCGAAGTACTGCAACCGCGTAGAGTCCGTGGACGTCGATGCCCGCACCTGTGTCGTACAGCCCGGCATCGTGCTGGACGAGCTGAACCGGCAGCTCGCGGGCAGCGGCCTGCGCTACGGCCCGGAGCCCGCCACCCACGCGAACTGCACCATCGGCGGCATGATCGGCAACAACGCGTGCGGCGCCACCGCGCAGCAGCACGGCAAGGTCGTCGACAACATCGCCCGCCTGGAGGTGCTGCTCTACGACGGCACCCGTTTCTGGTGCGGCGAGACCAGTGACGAGGAGTTCGCGGAGATCGAGCGGAACGGTGACCTGCGGGCCGCCCTGTACCGGCGGTTGCGGGCCCTGCGCGACACGTACGCGGACGAGATCCGCCGACGCTACCCGGACATTCCCCGCCGGGTCTCGGGCTACAACCTGGACTCGCTGCTGCCCGAGCACGGCTTCGATGTGGCGGGACTGCTGGTGGGCAGCGAGTCGACGCTGGCCACCGTGTTGCGCGCCGAGCTGGAACTCGTGCCGGTGACGAAGGAGCGGACGCTGGTCGTGCTCGGATTCCGGAGCGTCGACAAGGCCGCCGACGCCGTGCCGGAGATCCTGCCGCACCAGCCGATGGCGCTGGAGGGCGTCGACTCGCGGCTGATCCGCGACGAGCAGCTCAAGCACCTCAACCCGAAGGCCATCGCCCAGCTGCCGGCGGGGCGCGCCTTCCTGATGGTGCAGTTCGGCGGGGAGACCCTCGACGAGTCCGACGCGCGGGCGCACCGGATGCTGAGCACGCTCCACGAGAGCGAGCACGACGCGGAGGTGGCGTTCCTGGACGACCCGGCCCGTGAGGAGGAGCTGTGGCAGGTCCGCGAAGCCGGTCTCGGCGCCACCGCGCACGTACCGCACCGTCCCGACACCTTCGAGGGCTGGGAGGACTCGGCGGTGCCGCCCGAGCGTCTTGGCGACTATCTGCGGCGGCTGCGCGGCCTGTTCGAGGAGTTCGGGTATCAGAGCGACACCGGGCCCAGCCTGTACGGCCACTTCGGTCACGGCTGTGTGCACACACGCATCCCCTTCGACCTCTACAACGCCGACGGCGTGGCGGCGTACCGCAGGTTCATGGAGCGGGCCGCCGACCTGGTCGCGGAGTTCGGCGGTTCCTTCTCCGGGGAGCACGGTGACGGGCAGAGCCGCGGTGAGCTGCTGCCGCGCATGTTCGGCACCGAGCTGGTCGAGGCGTTCGGCCGGCTCAAGGCGGCCTTCGATCCGGACGACCGGATGAATCCCGGCAAGGTGGTGGCGCCGTACCGACTGGACGAGAACCTGCGGCTGGGCGCCGACTGGGCTCCGTACGACCCGCAGGATCTGTACTTCCACTATCCGGACGACGGCGGTTCCTTCGCCGAGGCGGCCAACCGGTGCGTCGGGGTGGGCAAGTGCCGGCAGCTCACGAACAAGGGCGGCGCGGTGATGTGCCCGTCGTACCAGGTCACCTTGGAGGAGGAGCACTCCACGCGGGGACGGGCCCGGCTGCTGTTCGAGATGCTCGACGGTCACGGGGACAGCGCGGTACGGGACGGCTGGCGCTCGCAGGCGGTCCGGGACGCCCTCGACCTGTGTCTGGCCTGCAAGGGCTGCAAGTCCGACTGCCCGGCCGACGTGGACATGGCCACGTACAAGGCGGAGTTCCTGGCCCACCACTACGCGGGCCGGCCGTGGCGCCGACCGCGCTCGGACCTGTCCATGGGCTGGCTGCCGGCCGCGGCCCAGGCCGTCGGCCGACTGCGGCTCGGGCCGGCCGTCAACGCGCTCACCCACGCGCCCCTGCTGGCGCGAGCGGCCGTCGCCGTCGCGGGGGTCGAGAAGCGCGAGGTCCCGCTGTTCGCCGACGAGACGCTTCAGCAGTGGTACGCCCGCCGCGAGCCGCGGGGCGACGGGACACGCGGCACCGTCCTGCTGTGGCCGGACACCTTCACCAACTTCTTCCACCCGCACATCGGTCGGGCCGCGGTAGCGGTGATGGAGGACGCGGGCTGGCGTGTCGTCCTGCCCCCGGAGCCACTGTGCTGCGGTCTGACCTGGATCTCCACCGGTCAGCTCGCCACCGCCAAGCGCATCCTGACGCGGACCGTCCGGCATCTGGCCGAACATCTCCACGGCGGCGGCCTTGTGGTCGGCCTGGAGCCGAGCTGCACGGCGGTCTTCCGGTCCGACGCAGGCGAGCTCTTCCCCGGCGACCGTGACGTACGCAGGCTGCGCCGGCAGACGGTGACCCTCGCCGAGCTGCTCACCGAGCACAGCCCCGGCCACACGCCCGCGCAGGTGCCCGAACGCCAGGCGAAGGCGCTGGCCCAGGTGCACTGCCACCAGCACGCGGTGCTGGGCTGGGGCGCCGACCGGGAGCTGCTGGGCCGCGCGGGAGTCGACGCCGAGCATCTGGAGTCCGGCTGCTGCGGGCTGGCCGGCAACTTCGGCTTCGAGCGCGGTCATCTGGAGGTCAGCCGGGCCTGCGCGGAACGCGTCCTGCTGCCGCGGCTGCGCGAGGCCGACGCGGCGACCGTCGTGCTGGCCGACGGCTTCAGCTGCCGCACCCAGATCCACGAACTCGACAGCGGCGGCCACGAAGGCGTGCACATCGCGGAGTTGCTCGCCTCCGCGCTCCCGGACGCACCGGGCAGCGCCTACGGCGTCGCACCCGGCGCCCGGCCCGCTCCTCCGGGACGGCCGGCCAGGTCCGCCGCGCTCACCGTCGCCGGTATCGGCGCCGGTATCGCCGCCGGGGGCGCGGCTACGGGGCTGGCACGGTGGCTGCGGCGCCGGTGAGACAAGGGCGCCAGTACGGCAAGGGCGCCAGTACGGCAAGGGCGCCAGTACGGCTAGGTCGCCAGTGAGGCGGGCGTACGCCGTCGGGTGCGTACGCGCCGGTCATGTCACCGGCCAGGCACCCTTGTCCTGGTAGGCCGGGCACGGGCCGCCGTCCGGGACAGCGGCCGGGCGCCGGCCGCCGTCCGACCGCGTCAGGCGGCGGCGTGCACCAGCGCGTCCATCTCCGCGGCGGACAGTTCGGCGCTGAAGGCCGCGCTGCCGGGCTGGTGCCTGCGGCCGCCCCGGCCGAGGTAGCCGGCGTCCACCGGGTTGAAGCCGATGTCGCGGATCAGGCCCGCGACCACCGCCTTGGCCTCCTCGTCGTCGCCGGACAGGGGGATGGCAAGGCGGTGGGGGTCGCCCTTGGGACGGCCGCGGTCGCGCAGGTTCTCCCAGTGGATGGCGTTGAATGCCTTGATGAGATCGGCGCCTGTGAGAGCTCGCAGCTTCTCGCTGGAGGTGGTCCTGTCCTCGTCCAGGTCCGGGTCGTGGCCGTCCCGTTCCGGGTAGTAGTTGCAGGTGTCGACGACGACCTTGTCGCGCAGCTCCGCGACCGGCAGCTCGTCGATCCGCCCGTAGGGGATCGCGACGACGACCAGTTGTCCGAACCGGGCGGCTTCCTCCGCCGTGACGGCCCTGATCGGGCCGCTGATCCGCGAGACCAGGTCCTTCAGGGTCTCCGGGCCGCGCGAGTTCGCGATGGCCACCTCGTGGC
Source organism: Streptomyces scabichelini (assembly GCF_011045015.1). GTDB lineage: Bacteria > Actinomycetota > Actinomycetes > Streptomycetales > Streptomycetaceae > Streptomyces > Streptomyces scabichelini. The sequence continues at coordinate 29,884 of NZ_JAAKZY010000119.1, forward strand.
CGATGCCGGCCAGGTGCGTGGCGAGTGTTGAGCCGACACGACCGGCTCCGATGATCCCGATGCGCATGGTGTTTCCCCTTGCCGGTGTCTGCGGGCGGTGGGACCTCGGGCGGTGCACCTCGGGCAGTGGGACCTCCCGCCATCCCCTGACGGAGTTTCCGGATAAGGGACGACGAAACGACCGCGGACGGCGACGGACGGTCCGTACGGGGCACGCCCGTTTGCGCCACTCAAGGTGACGAATTCGTCACTTTGAGTGTGAATGGTCAGCACCAGCCCCCTTGCGGGCGCACCGCACGACCCACCACAGGCAAGACGAACGGACGCATCATGCACGTGAAGCGCTGGGCCCCCGCGGCCCTCACCATCCTCGCCCTGTCCGGGATATCCGCCGCGCCCGCGATCGCCGACGAGAAGTCCGAACTCTCCACCATGGACTACGACTTCCTGCGCTCGGCGCACCAGGGCAACCTCGCCGAGATCGCCGCCGGGCAGGACGCCCAGCGAAACGCCACCACCGACTGTGTGAAGAAGGTGGCTGCCACCCTGGTGAGAGACCACACCCGCCTTGACCGGGACGGCAAGGCGCTGGCCGACAAACTGGGCGTCACCCTGCCCGGCACGCCCACCGCCGCCCAGCAGCAGGATCTCGCCGCGATCAAGGCCAAGGCCGGCACCGCCGAGTACGACAAGGCCTGGCTCAACGCACAGCAGGCAGCGCATGAGACGAAGCTGGCGCTCATCGACAAGGAGCTCGCCTCGGGCTCGAACACCGAGGTCAAGGCCGCGGCGCGGGCCGCCCGCCCTGTGGTGGTCATGCATCTGCTGATGGTGCGGGGAGGCACGTGCCGTGCGGAGTCGGCTCCCGCGGCCGTGCACGCCGGTTCCGGTGGGCAGGTCGCCGCCGCGGCCGACCGGGAGGCCATGTTCGGTGTGGCCGCGCTGGGTGCCGGTGGGGTTCTCATGGTCATCGGCTGGCGTATGGCCGTCGCGCGCCGGCGCTCCACGGACGAGCGCTGAACGGACATGCCCGCGTCACCACCGCGAACCGGCCGGCGCCGGGACGACTCCTGGCCTGCGCCGGTCTCACGGCAGCGGTGACCGGCTACCTGCTTCTCGCCGCCTCTCCGGCACCGACGAACATCGGCGAGGTGCCGGAGCCGGGGCGGACGACCGTCGCTCGGCCCGGGTCGGATCCGGCGGCACCGCCGCGGCCCGCCGGAGGATCGCCGCCGGTCGCCCTTTCCATAGCCGGCCATCTGACCGGGGTCCCGGTGGAAGCGGTGGCCGCCGACGCGCGGGGCGCGCTCGCCGTGCCCCAGTCGCCGCACCGTCTCGGCTGGTGGGCGCTGGGCGCCGCTGCGGGTGCACCCGGCGGCACCTTGCTGCTGGCCGGACATCTCGACACGGTGGACGAGGGTGTCGGGGTGTTCGAGAGTCTCCATGAGGTGCGGCCGGGCACCCGTGCGGAAGTCCTCGCCGCCGACGGCACCCGGCACCGCTATGTGATCGTCGCGCGGCGTATGTACCGTCAGGCGTCGCTGCCGAAGAACCTGTTCACGAGTGGCGGCACTGCCCGACTCGCACTCGTCACGTGCGGCGGCCGGTTCACCCCGGAGAGCGGACGCTATGAGGAGAACCTGGTGCTGTACGGCGTACCCAGGGACTGACCGGCAGCGGACCGACCGACAGCGGTACGACGCCCGCGACACGGGGCGGCCAAGGCGAGGTCGCGGATCAGCGACCACCGGCCACCAGCCACCAGCCACCAGCCACCAGCCACCAGCCACCAGCCACGGATCCTCTGCCATCCTGGCCTGGTGCAGAACCCGAGCCCCGTCACC
>NZ_JAAKZY010000011.1 GCF_011045015.1 Streptomyces scabichelini
GCTGCACGGCCCCGCCGCCCTGCTCGGCCCCGACAAGCCACCCGCCCAACTCGCCGCCCGCATGCACGAGACCTGGATCCGGTTCGCCAGGACGGGCAACCCCGGATGGGACCCGTACGACACCGAGCGCAGGTCCACGATGCGCATCGACGCCGAGTGGACCCAGGTCGACGACCCCCGCAGCCAGGAACGACAGGCATGGAGCTGACCTCGTACACGTCCGTACGCACACCCTTCAAGGACACGCCATGACCAGAACCGTCATCACCACCGGCAACGCCCCCGCCCTGGCTGCCCCGTTGTCCCACGCCATCCGCAAGGGCCCCGTCCTACAGGTCTCCGGGCAGCTCCCGCTCGACCCGGACACGGGCAAGGTCGTCGGCACCACGGTCGCCGAGCAGACCACACAGACCCTGCGCAACGTCACCGCCGTACTCAAGGCCGGCGGCGCGGGCCCGGAGGACATCGTGATGCTGCGCGTGTACTGAACGGACGGGCGGCGGTGGCGCATCCCCCGTGAGAGCTACGGGAGCTGTCCATGCGCGGGTGATTCGCTGACGTCGGCGGATTCCTAGCGTGGTCATCAGGTCGCCGCAGGTGCGACCACCACAGGGAGGGGCACCATGGGCACGACGTCCGCCACACCACAGCACGACACAGGCTCAGGTTCCGGCACGGACAACGGCCCAGGCGGTCGCGGTGGGCGTTTCGGCCGGATCGTGCGCTCTCCGCTCGGCTGAATGCCGGCGGGCATGGTCGGCGTCGGCCTGGTCTCGGGCTTGACGACGACCGGCCCCGGCCCGGTGCCGGTGCTGGGCGCGGCCGCCGCGGTGGCCGTGTACTGGTTGGTCATGCGCCGTGTCGCACGACGCTCCACGCCGGAGATCGCCCGGCGCGGGGCCGGCCGGGAGACGCTGCTCGGCGGCGGGATCGGCCTGGGCTTCATCCTCGTCTCGGCCCTCCTGATCACGGCGTTCGGGGGCTACTCGTTCTCCTGGGCGGGCAACGGCTTCATGTCGGTCGTCTGGACCACAGTCGCGGTGCAGATCGGCACTGCGGTCACCGAGGAGTTGCTGTTCCGCGGTCTTGCCCTACAGGCCCTGGAGCAGCTGTGGGGCAGCCGGGCCGCCATCGTGATCACCTCGCTGTTCTTCGGTGTCGCCCACCTGGGCGCCCCGGGAGCGAGCGCGTGGAGCGGACTGGCGATCTCTCTGGAGGCGGGCGTCCTGCTCGGTGCCGCGTTCCTGTGGCGGCGTAGCATCTGGTTCGTCGCGGGTCTGCACTTCGCCTGGAACACCACCGAGCAGCTGCTCGGCATCCCGGTTTCCGGACACACCCCCGAGGGTCTGTTCACCGTCGACATCCACGGCTCCGCCCTGCTGAACGGCGGCAGCTTCGGCCTGGAGACGTCGATCGTGCCCGTCCTCATCGGCGTGGCTCTCGCCGTCCCCATGCTCGTTCTTGCCCACCGGAGCGGCGGTCTGCGGCCCGGGCGGCGCGCCCGGGGCTGAGACCGGACGACTGGAGGAAACGGAATTGATGTCCCGTCAGGTGCCCTGGAGGCCCCCGCTGCTCCGGGCGCCGCTCGACTGGTGGCAGGAACGGGATGCCTTCCTCAAGGACGGCGTCCTCGCGCTGGTGCTCACTGGGCTGGCCTTCGTGCCGACCCTCTCCAACCTCGGTGGGCAGATCGGCGATCTGCCCGAGCGGCCGGCGAACGTGCTGAGCGTCGGGCTGGTCCTGGCCCAGGCCCTGCCGCTGGCGGTCCGCCGCCGGTGGCCCGCAGCCTGTCTGGCCGTCGTCGCGGGTGCGTTCGCCGTGCACCAGGCGCTGGGCTTCGCGACGACGTTCGCGAGTGTGGGGCTGTATCTGGCCCTGTACTCCGCCGGGGCCCATCAGGTCCGAGTCCGCCACGGTCTGACCGCCGTGGCGAGTGTGGGCTACGCCGTGCTGGCCGTCGTCCTGGACCGCCTCGGTTCACCGCAGTCAGTCCCGGACTATCTCGCGTTCTACCTGACTCTGGCCGTGGTCTGGCTGGTGGGGCGCACGGTGCGCATGCGGCGGGCAGAAGAGGCAGAGCGGCGGCGGCTGGCTGCCGAGGTGGCCACGGCCGCCGAGCGGGCGCGGATCGCCCGCGAGCTGCACGACGTGGTCACCCACCACGTGACGGCCATGGTGGTCCAGGCCGACGCGGCGCAGTTCCTGCTCACGTCCGCGCCGGAACGCGCCGGCGAGGGACTGTCGGCCGTCAGCGACACCGGCCGTCGGGCGCTGACGGAGCTGCGGTACCTGCTCGGCGTGCTGGAGGCGACCGGCGAGTCGGCGTCCGCGGACCCGGCGCGTGCGGGCCGAGCACCCACCCTGGGGCGGGTGGGGGACCTGGTCGAGCAGGCCCGCATTTCGGGGCAGCCGGTCGAGTTCAGCGAGCGGGGCGAGCGGCGGCCGCAGATCGTGGACGTGGAGCTGGCCGCGTACCGGGGGGGTGCAGGAGGCGCTCACCAACGCGATGAAGTACGCGGCCGGGATGCCCACACAGGTGCTGCTCCGGCACGGAGAGGAGCACATCGAGATCGCGGTGACCACCGACGGACCCGTGACCGCTCCGGTCACGCGCAAGCCGGACCCTGCGGGCCGACGAGGGCTGACTGGGCTGCGTGCACGGGTGCGGATGCTCGATGGGGAACTGGAGGCCGGTCCCCGGCCCGAAGGCGGGTTCGAGGTCTGTGCCACGATTCCGTCCAAGCCCCTTCAGGAGTGACCCCGTGAGCGATGCCCCGTCACCGATCCGCGTGCTCGTCTGCGATGACCAGGCACTCGTGCGGACCGGCTACGTCACCATCTTCTCCGCGCAGCCCGACATGGAGGTCGTCGGGGAAGCCGAGAACGGCCACGAGGCGGTCCAGGCCGCGTGGCGGCTGCGCCCCGACGTGGTCGTCATGGACATCCGGATGCCCCTGCTCGACGGCATCCAGGCGACCCGGCAACTGGCCGGCCCCGATACCGAGGCCGAGGCTGCGCCGAAGGTGCTGGTCGTCACCACGTTCAACGTCGACGCCTACGTCTACGACGCGTTGCGCGCCTGAGCCAGCGGCTTCCTCCTCAAAGACGCGCCTCCGGCGGAGTTGGTGAACGGCATCCGGACGGTCTCCCGGGGCGAGGCCCTGCTGGCACCCACCGTCACCCGCCACCTCATCGGCCACTTCGCCGAACACCTGCGACCGGCTGACACCTCCCCGCCGGCCAGGCAGGATGTCGTGCGCGCGCTGCCCCCCCCCCCGCGAGCTGGAAGTGCTCCAGCTGATCGCCGAGGGGCTGTCGAACGCGGAGATCGCCGCGGTGATGTTCATCACGCCCGAGACCGTCAAGACCTACGTGTCGCGAATCCTGGCGAAACTCGGCCTGCGCGACCGCGTCCAGGCCGTCGTCCTCGCCTACCGGGTCGGACTGGTGTCCGGCATGCCGTGAACCGGCACAGTCGTGGGCCCGAGATACAGCGCGGCCCGCGCGGCAGACCGGGCGGGGCCCTCCTCTCCCTTGATGATCTCCCCTGCACGGGAGCATGGGCCAGAGCCTGACCCGCGACTGCTCTCACAGACGTTCCATTGCCTGAGCAAGATTGTTCGGAGGCGGGGAAAGCGGTCTGAACCCCGGATCGGTTCTCACAACTCGTTCTCACTCAAGAGAGTGATGCCCCCTTGTGAGACTTGCATGGTGCGAAAATCCAGGCTCCTGACGAGCCTTCACGTGCCCTTCGCGTACGACGCCGACGACATCGAGCGCCACCCCTGCCCCCCGCTGCACAGCCCGCCCCGGATCACCGTTCCGCTCACGCGGGGCGCCGTCGCCGGCACTTAACACACCGGCCGGTTCACCAAGGTGGCTCGGCGCGCCAAGCGGAGGGGTATTGACCGCCTGTCACCGGGGCCGGGGATCGCCGCCCAGGGAGAAACAGAAGCCGCAGGCTCACACGCGGGCTGGGTAATCATCGAGTGCTGTACGTCAGCACCTGCGCGGGTCACCTGTCGTCGCAGTCGTTGGCGACCTGTCCGGGCAGCGAGGACGCCGGAGTGACACGGTTTGCCGTGTGCACCGGCATTCGGCCGGTCGATTTCTGCGGGTGCGACATTGTCGGCCGCGGCATTTGCACAAAGGTCATCCCGAACCGCTTGGTCGGCTTGAGATGGATACGGGGATCGCCGGTGCGCGGGGCGCCTACGAGGTCGTCCAGCGGAGCGTCGTGGATACGGGCCAGCGGCAGCAGCAGTTCCAGGCTCGACCGGCGCTGCCCGCTCTCCAGCCGGGACAGGGGTGCTCTCCGACACGCCGGTCGTCGCCGCGAGGTCGGCGAGGGTGATGCCGCGGTCACGACGCAGCCCACGAAGCCGCGACCCCACGGCGTCGAGCACGTCGTCGTCCGTCTTGTGATCAATCAGGCCATCTTGCCGTAGCCACAAGATTCCGTGCCAGATCGTGGAGTGCCTGGCAAGACTGAGCGCCTACCGACACAAGGAGCCCCGATGAGCACCACCGACGCGATCGTGTTCTGGGACGGCGTCCACGCGGCCCGGCCGGCAGCCGGCAACCCCCAGCCGAATGCTCGCCTCACCGAGACGGTGACGGGCCTGCCGCCCGGTGACGCGTTGAACCTCGGATGCGGCGACGGCGGCGACGCGCTGTGGCTCGCCCGCCAGGGGTGGCACGTCACCGCCGCCGACATCTCGGCCGTGGCGATCGAGCGGCTCGCCGCCCTCGCCACCTCACACGGCCTGAGCGACCGCGTCATCACCGTGCGGCACGACGTGCACAAGTCTTTCCCGCCCAGCAGATTCGACCTGGTCTGCGCCCGGGCGGGCGGCTGCTGGTCGTCGACCACGGCTCGGCCGCGCCATGGTCGTGGAACCAGGACCCCGATACCCGCTACCCGAGCCCGCAGGAGGTCGCCGCCGGGATCGATCTGGCCCCGGAGACATGGACGCTCGAGCGGGCTGACGCACCTCGCCGGATCGCGACCGGACCGGACGGGCGCACCGCCGAGGTCACCGACCATGTCCTCCTCATCCGCCGCACCGCCTGAGCGGCCGGCCGCAGCGGATGGAAGCTGTGGCTGTGTCAGAATCCGTGCGCCGGGCCATGACAGAAGTCGCTTCAACCGGTCACAGACCGGGGACATCCCTGGTCTTCTTGAGCACCGAGCTGAACGCGTCCACCACGGCGTTGTGCCGCCTCGCGTGCGCTGCCCGGTCCGCCGGCACCAGCCGCGCGGCGGCCTGCACGGCGTAGGCGTCCGGATCACCGAAGGCGGTCTGCGGGTGCTCTCCCGTATCCGCGCAATGCGCCGTGACATCCTTGACCGCCTGGAGCACGACTGCCCGGTCCACGCCCGGCTGCATGGCCAGCCGTATTTGGAAACGCGCCATCCACTTTTCGCGGTCCTTCTCCCCTGCCGCGTCCGTCGTCTGGTCCTTCTTCGCCACTTGCTCTCCTGGATGATCGGCGGCCGTCCGTCATGGAGTTGGACGCCGAGGCATCGACGTGGGTTGCGGAAGCGAGAAGAATTTCAGGTGACTGCATAGAGATTCGACTTTCGTCGTTCTGACCCATCGTCACGCCAAGTGGGCGCCGGCTGCGGCCCATGCCTCTTGGACGGCGCGAATTTCGGTATCCGTGGGCTGACCGGCGTCGGTGGGCATAAGACCGTGTCCTACGTGGTCAACGAAGCAGCAATTGGACCAGGGCGACGGTACCGACCGTCACGATGAGGGTGCGCAGGACTGCGGGACTGAGGCGACCGCCTGCTCTGGACCCGATCTGACCGCCCAGGGCGGACCCGACCGCGATCAGTGCGACGGCCGTCCAGTCGAAGTCCGCGACGAAGAGGAAGAAGAGCGCGGCGACGGCGTTGACGACGGCGACCAGGACGTTCTTGACGGCGTTGAGGCGTTGCAGGGTCTCGTCGAGGAGTACGCCCATCAAGGACACGTAGAGGATTCCCTGGGCGGCGGAGAAGTAGCCGCCGTAGACGCTCGCGAGCGTCAGTCCGGTGAAGAGCAGCGGGCCACCGTCAGGGCGCGTGGGGGCGTCGGCCGATGCGCGGCGGCGCCGCACCTTCTTGCTGATCCAGGGCTGGAGGGCGACCAGGACGAGGGCGAGGCCCACCAGAGCCGGCACGATGCGCTCGAACGCGGTGGCGGGCAGGGCCAGCAGGAGCGTGGCGCCCGCGAAACCGCCGAACAGGGCACCGACACTCAGCTTCAGGATGCGCCGGCGCTGGCCTTTGAGGTGCTTTCGGTAGCCGATGGCCCCGCTGATGGAGCCCGGGACCAGGCCGAGTGCGTTGGAGACCGTGGCGGTGACGGGCGGCAGGCCGGTCGCGAGCAGTACGGGAAAGGTGACCAGCGTCCCCGAGCCGACGACGGTGTTCATACCTCCCGCGCCGACACCCGCCGCGAACACGGCGAGCATCTCCCCCGTCGTCACGCCGGGCCCTCACTGGGAATCTTCATGCGGCCGACCCTAGAGGCGAAACAGTTCGGCACTCGGCGAAGCGTCCCTCGTTTTCTTTCATCTCCTTCTTCATCCTTCATCCTTCATCGGAAAGCGGAAGTGGCGAAATCCAACGTTGCGGCGCTGTTTCGTGAGGGCCAGCCTGGATGCTGCGGGAGCGCTCCCACACCCCGCACCCGACACTCCGAACCCCCCATCCCGGAAAGAAGGAGCCCGTGTCTTGTCATGATCAGACCAAACTCATCCGGCCCCGCACGACACTCGTCCTGAGCCTGCTCACCGCGGTGCTGCTCTGCCTGATCCCGTGGAGCGGCACCGCCGCCGCCCACGGCTCCGTCGTCGACCCGGCGTCCCGCAACTACGGCTGCTGGCTGCGCTGGGGCGACGACTTCCAGAACCCGGACATGGCACAGGAAGACCCCATGTGCTGGCAGGCGTGGCAGGACAACCCGAACGCCATGTGGAACTGGAACGGGCTGTACCGCAACGGCTCCGCCGGCAACTTCCAGGCGGTCGTCCCTGACGGGCAGCTGTGCAGCGGCGGCCGGACCGAGGGCGGCCGTTACAACTCCCTGGACACCGTAGGCGCCTGGAAGACGACGGACGTCGCCGACGACTTCACCCTGAAGCTGTACGACCAGGCCAGCCACGGCGCGGACTACTTCCTGGTCTACGTCACCCGCCAGGGTTTCGACCCGGCCACCCAGCCGCTGACCTGGAACGACCTCCAACTGGTCACCCGCACCGGCAGGTACGGCCCCAGCCAGAACTACTCGATCGACGTGAGCACTTCGGGCCTGAGCGGCCGCCACGTCGTCTACACGATCTGGCAGGCCTCGCACATGGACCAGACGTACTTCCTGTGCAGCGACGTGAACTTCAGCTGACCCACCGTGTCCCGCCGGAGGCACCGCGTCCGGCGGGACACCCGGCCTGCGAGGCCTCCGCCTGCCGAGCGCATAAGCTCGGCGGATGGCCAAGTACTTCGACGTGCACCCCGACAATCCCCAGCAGCGCACCATCGGCCAGGTGGCCGACAGCATCCGCTCAGGGGCCCTGGTCGCCTATCCGACGGACTCCTGTTTCGCGCTGGGCTGCCAGCTGGGCAGCCGTGACGGCATCGACCGGATCCGGACCATCCGCCAGCTCGACGACCGTCACCACTTCACGCTCGTATGCCAGAACTTCGCGCAGCTCGGCCAGTTCGTGCATATCGACAAGGACGTCTTCCGCGCCATCAAGGCGTCCACGCCCGGCAGTTACACCTTCATCCTGCCCGCGACGAAGGACGTGCCGCGCAGGATGCTCCACCCGAAGAAGAAGACGGTCGGAGTCCGCATCCCCGATCACACCGTCACCCAGGCCCTGCTCGCCGAACTCGGTGAGCCACTGCTCTCCAGCACCCTGCTGCTCCCGGACGAGGAGGAACCCATGACCCAGGGCTGGGAGATCAAGGAGCGGCTCGACCACGTCGTGGACGCGGTGGTCGACTCCGGGGACTGCGGCACCGAACCGACCACGGTCATCGACTTCTCCAGCGGCGAGGCCGAGATCGTACGCAAGGGAGCGGGCGACACCCAGCGGTTCGAGTGACGCGCCACCCGGCCGGCGCGCGGGAACACCACGAAAGACGGCACCTGCGGTGTGTGCGCCCGCGCCTGCCGCGATTGTGATCATTGTCTGCTTAGCATTCAGACGTCCGCAACCTGGAGAGTCCCCCGGTCGGAGTCTCAGGTCCGGTCACTTGTCGTGTACGCGACAAGCAGTCCGCTGTCCGCCCAACGCCTTGCGCGCTCGCGCGAGGGGAGGCCAGATGACACCGACAGGCCGTCAGAAACCGCTGTTCCCACGCACGCCTTCCGGACATGACCCCGAACTGCGTGGCGCCGCCCGGCACTTCGGGCGGCGCCGTTTTCTCACCGTCACCGCCGCGGCCGCCGCCCTCGCCTTCGCCACCGACCTGCCGGCCGCGGGCGCGGCAAGCGCCGCCGAGCTCGACGCGGCGAGGATCTCCGACGATCCCTTCACGCTCGGCGTCGCCTCCGGAGACCCGCTGCCCGACTCCGTGCTGCTGTGGACCCGGCTCGCCCCCGCCCCGTACCAGCCGGACGGCGGACTGGCCCAGCAACGTGTCACCGTCCAGTGGGAGGTGGCCACAGACGAGTACTTCATCCTGGTCGTCCGGCGCGGCACCGCCCAGGCCCACCCCGAGTACAACCACACGGTGCACGTCGACGTCGGCGGTCTCTCCCCGGGCCGGGAGTACTACTACCGGTTCAGGACCGGCTCCTGGATCAGCGAGACGGGCCGTACCCGCACCGCGCCCGCCACGACTGCCGCCGCCTCGGCGCTCACCTTCGCCGCCGTCTCCTGCCAGGCGTACCACGACGGCTACTTCACGGCGCACCGGCATCTCTCCGAGGACGACGTCGACATGGTCTTCCATCTCGGCGACTATCTGTACGAGTACGCCGTCAACTCCGCGGGCGGCGCCCGCAATTACACCGACCGGAAGCTGCCCGACCTGTTCAACCGCGAGGCCAGGACCCTGGAGGAGTACCGGCTGCGGTACGCGCTCTACAAGAGCGATCCGGACCTGCGGGCGGTCCATGCGGCGCATCCCTTCGTCGTCACCTGGGACGACCACGAGACCGAGAACAACTACGCGGCCCTCATCGACGAGGAAGGCGATCCGCCGGAGGAGTTCCTGCTGCGGCGCGCCGCCGCCTACCGGGCGTACTGGGAGAACCAGCCGCTGCGCAGCGCCCAGCTTCCACAGGGGCCGGACCTCCAGCTCTATCGCCGGCTCCAGTGGGGCAGGCTCGCCCAGTTCGACGTCCTCGACACCCGGCAGTACCGCTCCGACCAGGCGTACGGCGACACGCAGCACGTTCCGGGCCCCGAGTCGGACGACCCGGCGCGCACCATCACCGGGGCGGCGCAGGAACGCTGGCTGATCGACGGCTGGCGGGCCTCGAAAGCCCTGTGGAACGTGATGCCGCAGCAGGTGTGCTTCTCCCAGCGCAAACTCGATCTGAACCCGAAGGCGATGATGTCGATGGACGCCTGGGACGGCTACCGCGCATCTCGCAACCGGGTGCTGGCCGGGGCGAAGTCGGCCGGGATCCAGAACCTGATGGTCCTCACGGGTGACGCCCACGTGGGCTACGCCTTCGACATCAAGGACGCCTTCGACGACCCGGCCTCCAGGACCCTGGGCACGGAGATCGTCACCACTTCCGTCGCCAGTGGCAAGGACGGCGTGCAAAGGCCCGCCACCTGGGACACGTACACCAGGGCCAACCCGCATCTGAAGTTCTACGACGGGCGGCGCGGCTATGTGCGGGTCGAGCTGGGGCGTGAGTCCGCCCGGGCCGACTTCCGGACCGTGTCCGCCGTGACGAAGCCGGGCGCACCCATCACGACGGCGGCGTCCTTCGTGACCGAGGCGGGCAATCCGGGCCTCAAGCCCGCGTGAAGCCGGCACCGGACCGCCCGGCACAGGCCCGCCACCACCGTTCCCTGTTCGGCTGAAGAGGCGCGCGTCTGAACATCATTTCATCCGATTTCGGCAACACCTACGGATTCGAGGCCTTTCACCGTCGAACCCGAGGAGACATCTGATGGTCCACAGACCCGCCGGAGCAGGCTGTGCCGCCCTCACCGTGCTCGGTGCGCTCGTGCTGACAGGGCCGCCCGCGGCCGTGGCGGCCGAGCCCCCCGTACCGACCACCGCTACGTCCGCCGCCGAGACCCTCGGCGCCCACAAGCCGTCGGCCGAAGTACTGCGCGCGCTGCGGCGCGATCTGGGTCTGACCGCCACGCAGGCCAGGACGCGGCTGGTGAACGAGGCGGAGGCCGGCACGCGCGCCGGCCGTCTGCAGAACACTCTGGGCAACGACTTCGCGGGCGCCTGGGTGGACGGCACGACCTCCGCCGACCTCACGGTCGCCACCACCGACATCGCGGACGTCCCCGTCATCGAGGCCGGTGGAGCGAACGCCGCGGTCGCCAAGGTCGGGCTCGACGAACTCAAGGCCGCCAAGGTGAAGCTGGACACTGCCGCGACCCGTACCGGGAACCTCGACGCCCCGGTCCGGTACGTCGACGTCCGGGCCAACCAGGTGACGGTTCAGGCGACCAGCCGAACCGCCGCGAACGCGCTCGTCGCGGCTGCCGGGATCGACCGAGAGCTCGTAGGCGTCAGGGTGTCGGCGAATCGGCCGCGCGCGCTGTACGACATCCGGGGCGGAGACGCCTACTACGTCGAGGACAAGATCCGCTGCTCCGTCGGGTTCTCCGTCACCATGGACGACCAGCAGGGTTTCGCCACCGCGGGCCACTGCGGGAAGCCGGGCGCCAAGACCACCGGCTACAACAAGGTCGCCCAGGGAAGCTTCAAGGCTTCCACGTTCCCGGGCCGTGACATGGCGTGGGTGAGCGCCAACAACGACTGGACCGCAACTCCGCGGGTCAAGGCGGAGGACGAACAGAGTGTCCAGGTCGCCGGGTCGGTGCAGGCCCTGGTGGGTGCCGCGATCTGCCGGTCCGGCTCCACCAGCGGCTGGCACTGCGGAAGGATCGAGCAGCACGACACCAGCGTCAGCTACTCCGAGGGCACCGTCGACGGCGTGACCGAGACGACGGTGTGCGCCGAGCCGGGCGACTCCGGCGGCTCCTACGTCTCGGGCACCCAGGCCCAGGGCATCCTCTCCGGCGGCTCCGGGGACTGCAGGAGCGGCGGGACGACCTTCTACCAGCCGATCAACCCGCTGCTCAGCACGTACGGGCTCCTCCTCACGACGAGCAAGGGCGATACGGGTGCGCCCGGCGGCGTCCCGGACGGGCAGGCGGGTTCCTGGGCGCCGGGCCTGGTCTACGGGGTCGGAACGCGAGTGACCTACGGCGGCGTCAGCTTCGAGTGCCTCCAGGCACATCAGGCGCAGACGGTGTGGCAGCCCGCCGGTACTCCGGCTCTGTGGCAGCGCCTCTGAAGGCCGATGAGTAGACGCGGCGCGAGGTTCCGGTCCCGGGCCTCGCGCCGCGCTTCACCACCGGGCCGTCACGCCTCCGCGAGCAGCGTGTACGCGGTTGTCGTGAACGCGTCGCGGGCGCGGTAACGGCGGGTGCACACGGCGGCCAGTGCCGTGCCGGTTTCGGGTCTGAAGCCGAGGAAGGCCTGCTGGCCGAGGGTCGCTCCGCAGTGGAAGTACATCGGCCCGTTCTCGGTGGGGTGCTGGAACCAGGCCACCGTGTGCGCATGCCGGTGCCCGAGACCGCGCCGGAGCACCGGTCGGCGTACCGCCCGGAGCGCGTCCGCCAGGGGTGAGTCCGCCGGCTCCAGATGTGCCTCAAGGAGAGTGAGCAGGTCGCGTGGGGTGGACCTGATGGCGCCTGCCGCCTGGAAGCCGCCGACGGTCAGCGGCGGTGTGGGCGTGCGACCGTCCTTGCTGTGCCCGGTGGCGTCGGTGTCCGGACCACCGAAATGCGGGCTGGTGCCGAACAGCCGGAGCGGGCGCAGGACATGACGGGTGAGCAGTTCGTCCCACGGTGTCGCGGTGGCCGTCGTGAGGGTGTGGCCGAGTACGGCGACGCCGAAGTTGGAGTAGTGCCAGCGAGTGCCGGGCCGGTGGCGCTGCCGATGGCGCAGGAAGGCCTCGACGACCCTTTGGGCGGGATAGCGGGCGTAGGGGTTGGTGCGCCAGCCGGGCAGGGCACGGAGGAAGAAGTCGGCGGGCAGCGTGGGCAGTCCGGCGGTGTGGGTGATCAGGTGCGCGAGGGTGACGGGGTGCCGGCCGACCCGCCGGGCCGGGTCCAGGACCGCGGCGGCCGACTCGCCTCCGGACAGCCGGCCGGTCTGCGTCAGCTGCGCCAGCAGCAGCCCTGCGAAGGTCTTGGAGGCCGATCCGATCTCGTATCGCAGGTGGTCGCGAGGGATGGGTGGGGGCGGCGCGGTGCCACCGCCGCGTACGGTGCGGCGGCCGTGCCGGGAGAGCGCGAAGACGACGTCGGGTGCGTCCACCGCGCTGATGGCGGCGTCGAGCCGCTGTCGTACGGCCTCGTCGTCCTGGACGGTGGCCGTCGGCGGAGGCGGGAGTACTCCGGTGACGTCATGCGGGGCGCCCGGCCAGGGCGCGGGTCGGCCGGTCATGCCGGTGTGTGCGCCAGCCCTGTCAGGGCGCGGGACGTTGCCATGACGGAGGCGAAGGCGGCGACCAGCGTCGAGTGGTAGACGACGTCGAACACCTCGTCGGGGTCGCCCTTCGGCATCTCGCGCAGGGCGGGCATGGCTCCGTCGGGCTGCTGAGCCGCCGCGAAGCCTTCCCAGGCCTGCTCGTCCAGGGTGGGGCGGGGCAGACTGGCGTCGACCACGAGCAGTTCGCCGAGCAGGTCCCAGCGTTCCAGGTCCAGCCAGTCGTCCAGCCAGGCCGGCAGCCAGGTGGCGAGGTAGTCGGCGATGCCGGGCGGCAGACCGTCGGGGTTTTCTCCCCAGTCGGTGAGGTGGAACACCGTGTGCGTGATGTCGTAGGCGATGTGTCCTTCGACGGTCCAGGGCTCGGGGGTGCGTCCCAGCCATGTGCTGCCGACGACGTCGGCCTCCGGCGGAAGGGGTGACAGGCCGAAGCGGCGCTGGGACGCGGACAGTGCGAGCCGGCGGACGGGCGTCACCTCGAGGGCCGCGCTGCCGGCCAGCCGGTGGTTGAGCCGGATGGCCCGCTCCACCTCGGGGTGGTGGTAGCCCAGCTCCTTGAACGGGACGTACACCTCGAAGGGTATGTGCGAAAGGGGTTCCGTCCGCTGGCCACGCACCAGCATCCGGCCGCCGTCCAGCGTGTGACGCCAGACGTGGTCCATCAACTGGCGTGCCAGCTGGGCCTGTCGCGACCCGGCCACGCCTTCGCGGAACAGCACCTTGCATATCAGGGCCAGTTCGCCGACCGGCTTGAAACGCTCGAGGAAGCCGATCTCGGGGTCGACGTCCGGCTCCAGGCGGAATCCGTCGCGGTGCGCGTACAGCCACTCCATGGCGCCGACACCGACGTGGTGGATGAGGCGGGTGCTGGTCATCTCGGCGCTCCTTGTCCGTCCTGCCCTGGACGTACCGCGGCGTGTGCGACGGGGCGCGGTTCAGCGGCCTTTCCGCCGTCCATGCCGTCCGTGCCGTCTTCCTCTTCGCTGTCCCTGCCTGTCTCGCCCATACGGTCGACGGCCAGCGCCACGGCGAAGGCCGCCATCAGCGTCGAGTGGTAGCAGGCTCGGAAGGTGTCCTCCGCTTCGACGCCGTCCCGTCCGGGACCCGCCTCCGGGATGGCGCCGGTGGCGTCCTGCACTGCCGCGAGCCTCGTCCAGGCTTCCTGGAACACCGAGCGCTCCGGCGGATCCGGCAGGCTGGCCGCCACCGCCAGCAGCTCGCAGCTCAGGTCCCACTGCCGGCCCTCCAGGCAGGTGTCGAGCCACGGCGGAAGCCAGTGCCGGAGGTAGGCCGCGACGTTCGGCGGTACGCCGTCCACGGTCCGGCCCCAGTCGGTGAGGTGGAACACCACATGGGTGAGCGTGTAACCGGCGGCCCGTTCGAAGGTCCACGGCTCCGGCAGACCGCCCAGCCAGGTGTGCCGCAGAGTCTCCGCCATCTCCCCGTGCTGCGGAATCGCGCTGCGGCGCTCGGAGTTGAGCACGCCGAGCCGCCGGTTGGGCTGCTGTTCCGTCACCTTCCAGCCACGCGTACGGGCCACCGTCGTGGCGGCCGACTCATAGCCGGCGTGCCGCAGGCCCGCAGAGGCGAACGCCGCGTACACCTCCAGTGGGTACGTCGCGAAGGGTTCGAGTCGCTGGAGTTCGAGGAAGAGGGCGCCCTGCTTGGTCTGCTGCCACGCGAACGCCAGGAGGTCGGACGCGGCCTCGTGCAGCCGGTCGGGCGGGTCGGTGTGCCGGCGGACGCAGACACACACCTGGGCCAGCTCTCCGAGGGGCTTCCAACTGGCGTTGACGTCGCCGCCCGCATCGAGCGCGGCGTCACCCAGCACGAATCCGCTCCGGTGCGCGGACACCCACGCCAGCGCGGCCTCACCCATCCTCCGGACGTCGGGCGCCGTCACACCGGTGCTCCGGTCCGCATCAGCTGCGCCGCCTGAACGTGCAGCACCACGCGTGGGTCGTCGCCCCCCATCTGCGCCACGAAGTCGAGCCCGGTCTCCAGGCCGAGCGTCCGAGGCACTCCGTCGAGAAGGGTCAGCCAGCGTCCCGCCGCAGCTGCCTGCAGCCAGTCGCGGCGGCGTACCGCCCGTACGAATCCCCGGGCGACGTCGACCGGACGGCCCATCGCGACGCGGGCCACCGCACAGTCGTCCGCGGGAAGCGCGAGTGGGGCCAGCACCGCGAGTTGGTGGGTCAGGAACTGCCATGTGGCGCTGTCGAGCCAGGCCGCCCCGGGTTCGGCTCCGTCCCCCGGCACTCCGTCGAGGGAGGCGTCCAGCCGCCGTAGCGTACGGGCCATGGCCCAGTGGCTCCACACCGATGCCGGGGAGGCACCCGTGGGGGGTGGATAGGCCTGTACGGCTTTCCTGAACACGGCGAGATCGTCGGGGTCGGGGGGCATGCGGAGCAGAACGCTCGGAAGCAGGGCGTCAGCTCCCAGCACGCGTACGGCGGCGAGAGTGAGATCGCCTGTTCCCTCACGTCCTGCTCCGATGCCGACCACTCGAAAGGGATCCCCGCTCCGAAGAGCGGAGACCACCTCCGAAGCGAGGTCCTGCACTGCGCCCGTCAACCGGGCCGAAGTGCCTGACTGCTCCATTCAGCTACTCCCGTCAGCCCTTTTTGGGCCGCGGCGCCGGAGGCGACAGCAGCAGGCCGAATTTCCCTTCGAGCAGCGCGAGCGCCGCGCATTCGCGGCTGTCGCGGTAGTACCCGTCGGCCTCGAACGGGTCGAGTGCTGCCTCGACGTCAGCGCTCTGGACTTCGGTGAGGTCTTCGATCACGAATTCAGTGGACGACATACCATCATCCCCTTTTGAGAGACGTTTGCGGTTCCCCCTTCTCAGTTGAACGCGGGCAGAGGCTTTTCGCAAAAGGAGAAGGGGCGGCCCAACTCAATACGGGATTCAATTTCCTGGCGGTCAATTATTGAACGAGACCGGCAGTTGGAGGAAACGACCGCACCGGGTGGCTCAACTCGCCCTGTGCTACTTGAAGCAGACAGCCCGTCACGGCGTCAGCCCTGCCGGGACCCACGAGCGACGCCCCGCGCCCACAGCACGAGAGGGATCTGCAGAGGCAGACGGCCGAACGCCGCGGCCTTGAGGGCGGTGGGGCGTCGCCGCCAGTCGACCGCCATCTGCACGTTGGCCGGGAACACCCCGACGAAGAAGGCGGCCGTGGCGTGGGCCGCGGCGCGTCGTGTGCGGGGATGGGCGATTCCGGCCGCCAGGGCCAGCTCGGCGGCGCCGCTGACGTAGGTCCACGTCCGGGGAGACCCCGGCAGGCTGCGCGGAATGGTCGCGTCGTACGGCTTCGGAGCGACGAAATGCGTCACGCCCGCGGTGGCGAGGAGACCGGCGAGCATGAGCGGGGAGCGTCGGGAAGGGGCCATCGTGCCTCCGTAGTCGTGGATACGGCGCAACGTTACTGGACAGTAAGCACGCCTGTACGGCGCCTACGTCCTCAAGCCCGCTGTTCCGTCAGGGGGTTGACTCCCGACACTGCGCCTCCACCGACCCGACGTGCCGGCGGAGGCGCATGCTGCGGCATCCGTCGGCTACTGGCCGGAGACGACGCCCGACTTCGCGATCTTGATCGGTACCCGGGTGGCGCCGGAGCGGGAGCCCTGGGCCTCGACGGCCTTCACGACGTCCATGCCCTCGACGACCTCGCCGAAGACGACGTGCTTGCCGTCCAGCCAGTCGGTAATGATCGTGGTGATGAAGAACTGCGAGCCGTTGCTGTTCGGCCCGGCGTTGGCCATGGACAGCAGTCCCGGCTTGGTGTGCTTCAGCTGGAAGTTCTCGTCGGCGAACTTCTCGCCGTAGATGCTCCTGCCACCGGTGCCGTCGCCCCGGGTGAAGTCGCCGCCCTGGAGCATGAAGTCGGGGATGACCCGGTGGAACCCGGACCCCTCGTACCCGTAGCCGTGCTCGCCCGTGGCCAGCTCACGGAAGTTCCGCGCGGTCTTGGGGACCACGTCGTCGTACAGCTTGAAGACGATCCGCCCCGCGGGCTCGCCATTGATGGTGATGTCGAAAAACACGTTGCTCATGGCTTCATCCTCACATCTCCACCCGCCGCATCTCACCTCGGGCCCCGTTCCCGGGGCCTGTGGGCAGGTTGTCAGGGGGTGCCGAGGGCCGTACGCAGGGTGCTGATCGCCTGGCTGATGGCGGCCCGGGCGGCGTACGTGCCGGTCAGGGCGTTGAGCATCACGAAGTCGTGGATGATGCCCTGGTAGCGGACCGCGGTGACCGGGACGCCGGCCTTACGGAGCTTGCCCGCGTAGGCCTCGCCCTCGTCGCGCAGGACGTCGGCCTCGGCCGTGATGATCAAGGCCGGGGGCAGTCCGGCGAGTTGCTCGGCGGTGGCGCGCAGCGGGGATGCGGTGATCTCGGCGCGCTGTGCCTCGTCCGTCGTGTACTGGTCCCAGAACCACTGCATGGCGTCACGGCGCAGGAAGTAGCCCTCGGCGAACTGGCGGTAGGAGCCCGTGTCGAAGGCGGCGTCGGTGACCGGGTAGAAGAGGACCTGCTGCACTAGGGGAACGTCGCCGCGTTCCTTGGCCATCAGGGTGAGCGCGGCGCTCATGTTGCCGCCCACCGAGTCGCCGGCCACCGCGATACGGGTGGCGTCGAGGTAGTGGCCGGCGCCGTCGGTGACGATCCACTGGGCGACGGTGTAGTTCTGCTCGATGGCGACGGGGTAGCGGGCCTCGGGCGAGAGGTCGTACTCCGGGAAGACCACCGCCGCACCGGCGCCCACGGCCAGTTCACGCACCAGGCGGTCGTGGGTATGGGCGTTGCCGAAGACCCAGCCGGCGCCGTGCAGGTACACGATCACCGGGAGTATCCCCTTGACTCCCGCGGGGCGGACGATACGCGTGCGGACCTGGCCGGTGGGGCCGCCCGGCACGATGACCCACTCCTCGTCGACGGCGAGCTTGGTGACGTCGCCCGACTGCACCTCGTCGACGAGCTTGCGGCCGTCGGCCGGGCCGAGGTCGAACATGTAGGGCGGGTTCGCCGTCGCCTCGGCGAAGGACAGGGCGGCGGGCTCCAGAACTCGTGCACAACTCATTAGTGCTCGATATAGTCGAGGGGACTCGAACGGTTAGGGTGGCGATCCTCATGCAGGACACAGGAACAAGCCGGACACAGGAACAAGGAGCGACACCGTGAGTACTGCCGGGGCGGAACCGAGGCAGGAGGGTTCCCTGCTTCTGGACGACCAGCTCTGCTTCGCCCTCTACGCGGCCTCACGGGCGGTCACCGCGCGCTACCGGCCCCTGCTGGACAAGCTGGGGCTGACCTACCCGCAGTACCTCGTCATGCTCGTGCTGTGGGAACAGGACTCGATTTCCGTACGCGACCTGGGAACCGCGCTCCAGCTGGAATCCAGCACCCTCTCCCCCCTCCTCAAGCGCCTGGAAGCACACGACTTGATCCGCCGCGAACGACGCGCGGAAGACGAGCGTTCCGTCGCCATCCGTCTCACCGAGACCGGCGCACACCTCCGGGAACGGGCACGCACCGTGCCCGTCGCCATCGGTGACGCCATGGGCCTGACCCCCGAGCAGGACGCCATGGCCAAGCAGTTGCTCCGCCTGCTCACCGCGAACGTCACCGAGGGCTGACCTCGCCGACACCGCCGGTCCCCCAAATGGCGGTCCCCGGTGGACAGGCAGACGATGGGGTGGAGGGCCCGCGAGAGAGCTGGCCTGGTCAGAATGGAGGGAACCACCATGATCGAGGTCAAGCCGGTCGAAAAGCCGGACGAACGGCGCGATTTCCCCAGGGGCCACCTCGAAGCCGTCCACCTCACCGGGCTCGATTTCGCCGTGGCGACCTTCGAGCCCGGCTGGCGCTGGTCGGAGTCCGTGGCTCCGATCGCGGGGACCGAGAGCTGCCAGGTGCATCACAACGGCTATGTGGTCCAGGGACGGATGCGCATCCGCATGGACGAGGGCGCCGAGAGCGAGGTCGGCCCCGGCGATGTCTTCGTGGTCCCGCCCGGCCATGACGCCTGGGTCGTGGGTGACGAACCGGCGGTGGTCTACGACTTCGCCGGCGGCATGGCGCAGGAGTACGCGAAGGCCAAGGAGGGTTAGCCCGGCGTTCCGGGATCAGTCGCGTTCGCGTCCGGCCGTTGCGCCGCGTTGCGCATGCGGATGCCGCTGAATCCGAGCGTGCTCGTGGTCACCGCGTCCCAGAACTCCCAGAGGTTGTCGAGTACGCGCAGTTGGATACCGGCGTCCCGGTGGAGCTTGAGCAGGTCGCCGACCGGCTCGGCGGGGCCGAGCGGTTCGACGGCCTCGCTCGCCACGAAGGCGTGCGACACCGGCTCGCCGAACGGCCGGAAGGCGGCGGCGGAGAACCGGTAGGCGAACAGCCGGACGCTCAGGAACCGCTCCACCCAGCCGTATTCGATCGCGTGCACTCGCTCGCCGCCGCCCGGACCGAGGATGCGTTCCCGGTCGGGCGCCGATGTGCTCGGCACCGTCCAGGCCATGGCCCTCGGGCACTGACGGGGAAACCAGTAGTCCGGCGCCCGGTCATGGCCGACGGCCCAGACGTACGCCTCCGCCTGCTGGGCGGTGGCGGCGACGTGCGGACGGAACTCGGTGATCGTGGAGTCTTCCGAGAAGTGCAGAACCTCTCCGGGGCGTGGGCGCATGCACTGGTTCTACCGCAGAGCCACGTTCCAGGGACGGCCGCGTGTCACTCGTTGGGAGCGGCGGCGCTGATGTCGCCCAGGGCGGACTCCGGGTCCCGCTCGATGGCGAGGTCACCCAGGGCGACGATGCCCACAGGGGTACTGCCCTCGACAACAGGGAGTCGGCGCAGGGAGTGTTCGCGCATCAACTGCACGGCACGGCCCACCTCGTCGTCAGGGGTGACGGTGACGAGTTCCGGGCTGCACGCGGACTGCACGGTCGTGTCGGCGGGGTCCTTGTCCTCGGCGAGCACCCGCACCACGAGGTCCCGGTCGGTGACCAGCCCGCGCAGTTCGTCGCCCTCGGCGACCAGCACGGCGCCGATGTCCTCGTCCCGCATCCGGTGCGCGACCTCGCTGACGGGTGTGAGCGTACCCACGGCCACGGGAGCACTCGTCATGATCTCGCGGACCTGCTGAGCCATCGCTGTCCTCCGATGAACGGGCGGCGGCCTCCCCAGCCGCCGCTGGACCGACCCAGTACCCGGAGGATCCGCGTCCAAGCACGCGACAGCGGGCCTGTGGTGGGAAGAGGCAGGTGACGTCACCGGACGGGGTCCTGGTCGGACCGGGCCCGCCAGCCGTGCCACCGCCGTACGGAGATGACGATCACCGGTCCGTCGGGGGGCTGTTGACGATACGGGGCGTACTTCTGCCGCAGCAGTTCGACCGCGTCGGCGTACTCGCTCCGCGCCCCGCGTTCCGGCGCGTTGCCCGCGTCCGGCGGTACGACGCGGGCGGTGCCGTCCGCCCGTACCCACCACAGCCGGTCCCAGTCCTCGTCGTACGCGTCCACCAGCAGACAGACCTCGGGGTGGACGGCGATGTTGGCCAGCCGCTTCACACGGCCCGGCTTCTTCGGCTTCCAGTCGATGGCGGTGACGATCTCGTCGCCGCGCTGTGCGAACACGAGCGGCACCAAGTGCGGGCGTCCCTCGGCGTCCGAGGTCGCCAGGCGTGCCACCCGGGCCTCGGCGAACAGCCGCCGCGCCTCTGTCTCGTCCATGGTCGGCATGGAAAGCCTCCGTCCCGGAAGGCGACGTCACCAGACGATGTCACCGGTACGCCGACACCGCCTTGGAGTACCCGCTCGACGCCGAGCTGAGCGTAGATGTCCAGTGTCTCCTGGTCGGTGGCTCTGTTTGACATCTTGGTTGGCTTCGGTGCCGGTCCGTGGTCGAGTGGCTTCTGGTTCTGGCCGAGCCGGGAGGACGGCGGGCGAGGCGACGGCGCGGCCTTACGGTGGAGGCGAGGCATCCGACCTGAGGAGAAGCGCCACTCGTGCACGACGCACCGATCTACGACCAACTGATCTCCGAACGCGGCGACATTCCGTTGCAGGTCCGCAGTGAGGCCCGCCGGATCCAGCGCGAACTCGGCTGGATCCTCGACGCGGATCCCTCCTCCCCCGGTCTCCCGCCCGGGTCCCCCACGGCAACGGCTCCTGACTCCCGCTCCGTGCCGTCGGGTTCGGCGGGGTGGTTCGCCTGACGGAATCCGGTGCGTTCCGCGCGGGACACGCAAGGGAAACACGGCGGCCCTACCGTGATGTGAACCGATCGGTTCAGCATCGAGGAGTCAGGGATGGACGTCAGTTCCGCGAGCTTCGTTCCGCGCCGGGCCAGCGGCACCGCACAGGCCCGTGAGGTCCTGGCCGCCGAGGCGGCGGTCATCGTGTCCGGCCTCGCCGACGAGCAGGCCGCCGTCGCGTTCGGCCGTGAGGTCATGGGCGACAAGGCGGTCCGTATCGGCACCCAGTTCGAGGCCACCAAGACGCACGGCGAACGGGAGGCGGCACAAGTGGCCGCGCAGCCGGCCGACTCCCGTGGCCGCAAGCGGAGTTTCGCACCGACCGAGGAACGCATGGTCGCGCACAACGACGGATTCGCGTTCGGCGACCACGCGCCCGACCATCTGTTCCTCTGGTGCGAGCGCCCGGCGGCCGTCGGCGGCGACTCCTTCCTCATCGACACCTCGCGACTGCTCGACCTCCTGGCCGCCGACCCGGAGTGGGCCGCCGTGGCGGGGTTCTGCCGCACCACCGACATCGACCACTCCGAGCCCAACTACCCGCAGGGCACCTACGCTCCGATCGCCCGCACCGTGCCGTCCGGACGCTTCCAGGGCCGCTACCACCCGTATCTCGCGCCGGTCGAGGGCCCGTCGGAGGACGAGCACATGTCCTTCGTGCGCAAATGGGAGGAGGCCGTCGTCGCGGCGCGCGACTCCGGGCCGATGTTCCGGGTCGTGGCGGGCGAGATGATCTGCGTCGACAACTACCGTGTCCTGCACGGCCGCGACGGCCACAGTGATCCCTCGCGACGTGTCTGCTCGATCTGGGGCTGGTCCACGGACGCGGTCGCGATCCCGGACGGCCCCCTGGACATCGTGGTGCCGAAGATCCCGAAGATGCCGCTCAGCGCGTAAGCGCTCCGCTGGAAGTGCAGTACGAAAAGTGCGGGCCGTCCGTGGCTGATCGCGCCCCGCGGCGGAGCCGCAAATGTCACAGCCCCGCGCCCCTTACGGGGCGGGGTGCCGCACCGGACTTGGCCAGGGCCGCGTAGCCCGTGTCCGGCAACGGTCGGCCGACCGGCCCGCGTTCAGCGTCAGACGGGGGAACGGCCGGTCGCGGCCGTGGTCACCCTGGCGGCGAAGGAGGCCGCCGCCTCCGCGTTCACGCGCAGTGTCGCCGCGCGGTCTCCCGCGGTGAGCAGGTCCAGTTGGAGGCCGCGCCAGAGCGAGACCAGCTCGCGTGCCAGATCGTCGGCCCTGTCCGCCGGTACGCCCTCGGCACGCAGCGCGGTCGCCACACGGCCTCGCCAGTCCGTGGCGACCGAACCGAGGAAGGCGTCGAAGCGCCCGCGCTGATAGCCAGCGAGCCCCAGCACCTCGAAGAAGACCCGGTGGAGGGGGAGGTTCTCGTCCGCCGAGAGCAGCTCCCAGGCCGCTTCCAGTCGCGTACGCAACGGCTGCCCGCGGTCGTCGAGCAGTCGGAAGACCCGTTCCAGGAGCGGAAAGCGGCCACCCGCCTCGGTGAGCGCCGCTGCGATCAGCTCCTCCTTCGACCCGAAGTAGTACAGCAGCATGCGGTTGTTGCTGCCGACGGCCTTGCCGATGCCGCGCAGCGACAGGCCGGCGATACCGTGCGCCAGGATGTGGTCGGCGCTCAGGCGCAGCAGCCGCGTGCGCTCGTTCTCCTCGGGGGATCGGGGCATGGCCCGCACCTTATCCGGGCCCGAATCCCCTGCCCGAAGGGCTTCGCCGGACCCACCCGTGAAGCGCGTCCCGCACGGCGGCCGCGGCCGGGGCGACCTCCGGCGCCGGCGCGGTGGACATCACACCGCCGTACGCTCCCGATCCGTCGTGCCGGGTCACACGCGCAGCCACTCCGTCACCACGACCTCCTCGTCGGTCCGCAGTCGCAGGGCGAAAGGGCCGGTGAGGAGCAGGTCGCAGACGAAGCGGCCCATCTCGTCAGCGGTGACCGTGGTGGCCGAGGGCATCGGCGAACCGCCCAGGACCTCGATCCGTGCGGGCTGCGGCGGCAGCACCTGCCCCATCATCCCTCGGCCGGTCACCTCGACGTCGACGGTGAGGGCGGCCGTGCTGAAGGTCAGCATCCTGGCCACGTCCGCACCCCGCACCGGGATGGCGTCGACGAGTGAGTCGAAGGTCAACTCGGCGAGTTCCGCGTCTAATTCGCGCAGGGAGTGCAGGGCGTAGGCCTCGACGGCCATGTCCCGCAGCTCCGCGGGCACCGGGTCCAGGATGGCGGCGGCTTGGCGCAGCGACTCCTCAAGAGCGTCGTCCGCGGACGCCTCGAAGCTTTCGGCGTCGAAGTCCTCGATGCCGAAGCTCTCAGCGCCGAAGTCCTCGGCGTGGGAGCTTTCGCCGTCGAAGCTCTCGTTGCCCGAACCGGCATCGTCGTAGCCGTGGTTGTCGTTCACAGCACCCCCCGGGCGACCAGGCGCGCACGCAGACGACGCAGGCAGCGCTGGCGCAGGGGCCCGATACTGCCGACGGCGATGCCCAGCGCGCCGGACACCTCCTGGTAACTGGGCGGCGGAGAGGCCATCAGGACGCGGAGCAACTGTCGGCAGCGGTCGCCCAGTTCCTCGAACTCCTGCCACATCCGACGAATGCGTTCCGCCTCGGCGGCGGCCTCCTCGGACTCGATCAGCGTCTGCTCGGGCGTACGGTCCTCACTGATCCGGTCGAGCACCTGGGGATCGTCGGTGGGAGTCAGCCGCTTCATGCTCTTGATGACCTTCAGGCACTCGTGCCGCGCGGTGCTCGCGAGCCACGAACCGGCCTTGTCGGGTTCGCGGATCCGCCCGAGATGCTG
The DNA here is from genome assembly GCF_011045015.1 of Streptomyces scabichelini. Lineage (GTDB taxonomy): Bacteria > Actinomycetota > Actinomycetes > Streptomycetales > Streptomycetaceae > Streptomyces > Streptomyces scabichelini. Next base: position 23,765 of record NZ_JAAKZY010000011.1, read on the forward strand.
GGCGAAGCGGAACCACGCGGTCTGGTACACCTCGTGCCCGTCGGCGTCGGAGAGCCGGTGCGCGCGTACGACCGACCACACCAGCGGGCTCAGCCCGTCCACCAGCGCTTTCCAGGCCGCCGCGTCCCCGTCGGCGGCGGATCGGACGAGCGCACCGACAGCATCACGATCCACGTCCCCACCCCTCGTGTACGGCAAGTCATCGTACGCCGCGGAGTGGGTGATTCCGACCGTCATCCTGGAGAAGAGCAGCGTGCCGGAGGAGGACGTCATGCTGTCGGAGAGAGCGTGACGACCGGCACGGGGCTCCAGGTCGGTGGGCGCAGCGCGGGCACGACGGCACCGCGCACCTCCGCGTGGTCGGTGTTCGCCGACAGCAGCTGCCGCCGGGCGGCCCGTGGGTCGGTCTCCTTGTGCGCCGTCATATGGGCGGCGACCATCGCGGCGGCCACCGGGGTGGCGAACGAGGTCCCGCTCCACTGCGCGCGGCCCTCGAACACCACCTGCTCCGGGTCGGCAGGCGTGGGCTGCTCCGCCTCGCTCAACGTCCCGATGTGCTGGGGAAGTTGGCAGGTGCAGGCGTACGCGAAGCCGTGGCGGCAGGCGTCGTACGTGGAGTGCTGGTACACGTACGGGACGGGGGTGTCGAAGCCGGCGAGCGAACTCGTCAGCCGCTCCCCCGGGGCGTAGACCTTCACCCAGGAGCCGTGATTGGTGAAGCAGGCGCCGAACTCGCCGTCGCTGCGCAGCGCTCCGACCGACAGTACGACGTTCTCGTAGCCGGGGACACTGGCATAGGCGGCGGGCCAGAAGGGGGTGGCGGCGGCGTTGTTGCCGGCTGCCGCGACCAGCAGGGTGCGTGGCTGGTCCCGCAGTTCCCGCATGAACGCCTCCAGGCCGAGCAGACCGTCGGAGCTGCCGTTCGACGTGCCCGCGGAGACGCTGATGATGGCCGGCCAGCCGTCCCGGTCGACGGCCTCGAAGAGCTTGTTGCCGAAGTCGGACTCCAGGATGGCGCCGGCGTCGTTCAGCGTGTTGCGGACCGTGACGTCGGTGTTGGGTGCGACGGCCACGACGAGCCCCGCGATGAAGGTGCCGTGGCCGACGTACTGCTGGAGGATTCCGTTGCCGTCGGTCTCGGCGAGCTGGAGATCACCCTGGACACGCGTCAGTACGGGGCAGGACCGGTAGTTGTGCATGAGTCCGTTGTCGATCACCAGGACGCCGACGGCGGTCTCCGGGTCATACATGGTTTCCGCCAGCGCCGGGTTGGGCGGCAGGGCGGACGGTACGGGCTCGTCCCCCGGGCAGGCGTTGACCGCGATCGTCACCACGTGGTTGCGGCTCACCAGGCGGCGCCCGGCGCGGCCCTCGACCTGGCGCATGGCCCGCAGCGCACCCGCGACGGCGCGGTCGCCCGAACGGTCCCCGAGTGCCGGATCCCCCACCTGGATACGGGTGATGCCCGAGCGGTTCGTCTCCGGACCGGCCCTTCGTACGCTGTCCGCGTTGAGGCCGGGGGTCTCGGCGGACCGCTCCAGCAGGGTGTCCTCGACGATCCGTGCCTCCTCGCCGTCACGGGCCAGCACGACGCCCTTCTCGTAGAAGAACTCGGCGGAGTCGTCCGGCCCCATCGCCAGGGGGACGTCGGGCATCGAGCGCTGGGCCTGGTCGAACTGCTCCTGGAATCGCTGAGGTGCCATGGCGTGTCCTCCCCTTGAGCCGACGGGTCATCAATCAGAGCCTGTTGATGGTCGATTGATACAGCGCCAAACCTGTCTGCCGTAGGGCCCGGCCCCTACCATCCGAGAGGTGACAGGCGGAAGCGACCCGATTCTCGATCTGCTCCCGATGGTGTTCGCCCGCCCCAACGACGCGCTGGCGAGGGCGGAGGCGGTACTCGACGCCGATCCTTCGCCGCTGCACGCCTCCGTCGCCCACCAGGTGATCGGTATGTGGCAGCGTGACTTCGGCGATCTCCGTATCGCCCTGCCGCATCTGCGGCGCGCCCGCGACCTCGCGGCGCGCGCGGGATCGGCCGACCGGGAGGCGGATGTCCTCGGCACGCTCGGGGTGGCGCTGGTGCACGCCGGTCGTACGCGACAGGGCCTGGCCGCGTTCGAGCGGGGCGTCGCGCGGGGCACCGGGCACACCCGCGCCCGCGTCCTGTACCGCCGGGCGTACGTGTGGTGGGTGCTGGGCCATCATCGCGAGGCGCTGGACGACGTACGCCGGGCGACGCCCGTGCTGCGGCAGGCGGGCGACGTGATCTGGACGGCGCGCGCCCTGACCCTGCGCGCCACCGTGCACCTCGCGCTGGGTGCGGTGGAACGGGCCGATGCCGACTTCACCGCGGCGGAGCGGCTGTGGGACACCACCGGCCAGGAGCACGACAAGGCCGACGTGGTCGAGAGCCGTGCCCTGGCCGCTTTCCGGTCGGGCGACATTCCCGCCGCGCTGCGTCTGTTCGACGAGGCCGAGGAGCGGTACGCGAAGCTCGGCACCCCTATGTTCGTGTTCTACATCCGGCGTTGCGAGGTCCTGATGGCCGCCGGCCTCGCGCCCGAGGCGCTCGCCGAGGCCGACGCGGCGATCCGCGTGCTCGAGAGCATCGGCGGCCAGACCACCCGCAAGGCGGAGCTGCTGCTGGCCGCCGCCCGCGCCGCCCGGCTGGCGGGCGATCCGCAGACCGCGATCGCCCGGGCGGCCGTGGCGGTACGCCTCTTCGCCGGCCAGCGCCGCGCCTGGTGGGAGACGCACGCCCAACTGGTGCTGATCGAAGCGCGGGTGGCGGCCGGGCGTACCTCGGGGCGGATGGTCGCCGATGCCGCTGCCGTGGCCGAGCGGCTGGCCGCCTGCGGCTCGCCGGCCGCACCCGAGGCGTCGTTGCTCGCGGGACGGATCGCGCTGACCCTGGGCTGGACCGCCGATGCCGAGCGGCATCTGGCCGTCGCCGCGCGCAGCCGGCGGAGCGGGCCGCCCCTGGCACGGATGACGGGGTGGGCCGCGCAGGCGCTCCGGGCCCAGGCCGCCGGCTCCGGCCGGGGCATGCTGGAGGCCTGCCGACGCGGTCTCGACGTGCTCGACGACCACCGGATGACGCTCGGTGCCTCCGAACTGCGCGCCCGGGCCACCGCGCAGGGCGCGGAACTCGCCTCCCTGGCCCAGCGGGCGAGCCTGGTCTCCGGCGGCCCGCGGCGGCTGCTCGTCTGGAGCGAGCGCTGGCGGGCCACGGTGCTCTCCGCGCCGCCCACCCGTCCGCCCGCCGATCCGGCCCTGCTGCGGAGCCTCACCGCCTTCCGGGAGATCGCCGCCCGGGCGGAGGCGGCCCGCGTCGACGGCCGGCCGGTGCCCGCCCTGGAGCGTGAACAGCGCCGCCTGGAACGCGAGATACGTTCCCGGACCCTGCACATGCGCGGTGAGGCCCCCGGCGACGGGCACCGGTTCGATCCCGGCAGGCTGCTGGAGCGGCTGGACGGCGGGCGGCTGATCGAGATCGCCGTGCTCGACGGCCGGGTGCAGGTGCTGCTCTGCGGTGAGGGACGCGTACGGCGCTTCGAGGCCGGTCTGCTCGCGGACGCGGTGGCCGAGGCCGAACACGTACAGGCCGGACTGCGACGGCTGGCCCATCCCGGGGCGGAGGGCAGGCTCAAGGTGCTCGAGGCCGCGGGCCGGCGGCTGGAGGAACTGCTCCTGGGCGCGGCCGCATCCCGGCTGGGCTCCGGCCCGGTCGTGGTGGTGCCGCCGGCCATGCTGCACCGCGTGCCGTGGGCACTGCTGCCCTCGCTCCGGGAGCGCGTCCTGAGTGTCTCGCCGTCGGCGAGCAGCTGGCTGCGCGCCGTCGAGACCGAGCCCCCACCGGACGGAGGGCATGTACTGGTCCGCGGCCCGGGCCTGGCGACCGGCGGCGCCGAGGTGCCCGAACTGGCCGACCGGTACGGCAGTACGACCGTGCTGGAAGGCGACGAGGCCCGGGTACCTCGCGTGCTGGACTCGCTCGACGGCGCCGTGCTCGCCCACATCGCCGCACACGGTACGTTCCGCGCGGACAGCCCGCTGTTCTCGGCACTGCGGATGGCCGACGGCCCGCTCATCGTGCACGACTTCGAGCGCCTCGACCGCAGCCCGTACCGGATCATCCTGTCCAGCTGCGACACCGGCCAGCTCGCGTCGGTCGGCGCCGACGAGGTGCTCGGACTGGTCACCGCCCTGCTGCCGCTGGGCACGGCGGGGATCGTGGCGAGCAGCGCGCCCGTCAACGATGCCACGGTGGTGCCGTTGATGCTCGCGCTGCACAAGGGGCTGAGCTCCGGCCTGTCCCTGGCCGAGGCGTTGCGCGACGCGCGTGCTTCGCTGCCGGGCGACGCGGTGCACCAGGCCACCGGGTGGGCGTTCGCCGCGTTCGGCGCGGCCTGACGCCCGCGACGCGGTCGGCCGCGCGCGCTCCGCGGGAAGTGCAGTACGGAAGGTGCGGGCCGTCCGTGGCTGGTCGCGCAGTTCCCCGCGCCCCTAACGGGGCGCTGGTCCCGTCACCCGGGCCCGCGTCAGGCCGACCGCGTGTCCCGCAGGCCCGCGCCGTCCGGGACGTCCAACAACCAGGGCAGTGCGCCGCGATCGCCGGTGCCGAGCCGGGCGTAGGCGCTGTACAGGTGGTTGCCGACGGTACGGATCGAGAGGGTCAGCTGCTCCGCTATCTGCCGGTTGCTCAGCCCTGCGGCCGCGAGTGTGACGATCTGCCGTTGCCGGGCCGTGAGTTCGCCCAGGACAAGGCCGGACAGCGCCGGAGTGCGGGCTCCCTGGCACCGCCGTGCCAGCGTCACGGCGCGCGAACGCGACATGCGGGCGGCCCGCGGGTCGTGGTGGGCCGACGCGGCTTGGGCGCGCGCTTCGGCCGCGAAGAGCAGGAAGCCGCGCTGCTCCAGTCGTTCGGCCGCCCGGTCCAGGGCATGACCGTCCCCTCGGACGAGAGCGTCCGCATGAAGGGCCAGCAACGCCGCGGGCTCTCCGGGAAGCCGGGCGAGCCGGTCCGCGACCAGGGCCGGCGCGCCGAGACGCACCGCGTCGTACAGGGCGAAGGCGCCGTCCCCGGTGATCGACTCGAGCGCTCCGCTCGTGTCACCTCGGGCGGCCCTCAGCCAGGTGTCCGCCCGGCCGGGTGCCGGATGACCCGCCAGCACGTCGTGGGCGACCGTCACATTGCCCAACTGTGCTTCGGACAGGGCCAGTTCGGCACGGAAGGACGGATCGTCGGGGGCATTGCGCAGGCCTTCCCGCGCCCACGCCACCGCCTCGCGCAGCTCTCCGCGCAGCCGTGAGAACCGGGCTCGCACCACCGCGTACTCGGCCGGCACCGAGCCCTCCGGGCCCGCACCCTCCCCGGCCAGCCAGTCCCCGACGGGCGTCGGCACATCCCGTACGTCGGCCTGCTCGATCCGTTGCGCGAGGGCAGCGCCCTCCGCGTAGAGAGCCGGTCCGCACCGGGACGGCGTACGGGTCAGCCGCCTGGCCCGCAGTTGCCCGGCCCCGGAACGCAGCACCGGGCCGTGCAGGGGATGCGCGAGGCGGACGGCGGAGCGGTCGTCGATGTCCACAAGCCCCTGCGCCTCGAGGAGTTCGAGTACCCGCAGGTCCAGTTCGCCGGCGTCGAGCGGCAGCGGTTCGCTGAAAGCGAGCCGTTCGAGGATCGCGAGTTCGTCCGGGTGTGGCCGGTCGAGGGCCTGCACGGTCCGTTCGCGGACGGTCGCGGTGACCGGCACCGGGCCCCGCCATGCCCACTCGTCGGACACCCGGGTCAGCAGTCCGCGTCGGCGCAACGTGCCCAGCAGTTCCCGCAGAAGCCGCAGATCCCCCTGGCACAGCCGGTGCAGCCGGTCCACGGTGAGCGGCTCCGCCGCACCGCCGGCGCCCGCCGCCACCAGCTGTGCCACGTCCTCACGCGGCAGCGGCTCCAGGCCGAGGCGCGGCAGCAGCTCTCCCGTCCACAGCCGGGAGATCGCACCGGGGGCCGGTGCGCCGTCCGTCGCTACGACGAGCAGACGGGTACGCCCGTGTACGGCCAGCTGGTGGACCAGTGCGGCCGACGCGTCGTCCAGCAGGTGCGCGTCGTCCACGAGCAGCAGGCGTACGTCTGCCAGCAGTTGTACGGCGCGGTGCAGTGAGACCGTCTCCGGAAGGAGGTGCGCGAACGCCGCGAAGGGCAGCTGCCGGGTCTCGGGCGTCCCGGTCACCTTCGCGCAGCCGGTGTCGCGGACGGCCTCCGTGACGAGCCGGGTCTTGCCGCAACCCGCGGGTCCGGTCACCACGATGCCGTGCCGTCCGGCGGCGTACGACCGGCGGATCAGCTCCAGTTCGGCTTCACGTCCGGTGAACGGCCAGGGCAGTTCCAGGGTTTTCGCGTCCCGTTCGAAAGTCATCACGTACACAAGAGCCGGGCTACTCACCCCTGATACACGACGACTTGAGTACCCCTCGACTCAGGCGCCCGACTGCCGGCCGGCGGCAGCCTGTGCACATGACCGCACGCTACTGCTCGCTTCCGCGGCAGCCGGCCCCGTCCTTCGCACCGGGGCTGACCGCCGAGCGACTCGGTGCGCTCATGTCCGGTCGCCTGATGTGGGTGAACGGCACCGTTCTGCACTACTGCTTCTTCGACCGTGACACCGACGGATCCGTCATCGCCGTCCCGGGGACCGACGAGTCGCGATGGGTGTCGTGGACGGGTGCCAAGGATCAGCAGGACGTCGTACGGGAGTGCTTCCAGGAGTGGCAGGACCTCGGTCTCGGACTCACGTTCGTCGAGGTCGGCGACCGGTCGGAGGCGGAGCTGCGCATCGGGTTCCAGCTCGGTGACGGCTCGTACTCCATGGTGGGCCGGGACGCGCTCTGGGTCGGCCGCGGCGAGCGCACCATGAACTTCGGGTGGGACCTGACCGCGCCCGGGAAGCGGGCGACGGCCCTGCACGAGATCGGCCACGCCCTCGGCATGCTCCATGAGCACCAGAGTTCGTTCGCGGGCATCCACTGGGACGACGAAGCCGTCTATGCCGACCTGGCGGGGGCGCCGAACTTCTGGAGCCGGGACACGACGTACTACAACATCCTGCGCAAGCTCGACTCGGACGAAGTCAACGGCTCCGCCTGGGACCCGCAGTCGATCATGGAGTACCCCTTCGAGTCGGGTCTGATCCTGGAACCCGAGCAGTACCGGGGCGGACTGAATCCACCCGGTGTCCTCTCCCCCGCCGACAAGGAGTTCGCCCTCCGCTGGTATCCGCCGGCCGACATTCCTCAGCTGACCGCGCTGGTGCCGTTCCGTTCGGTGCCGCTCCGCCTCGGCCCCGTCGACCAGGCCGACCTGACCATCGAACCGCCGGAGACCCGCGACTACACCGTGGGCGTCTTCGGAGAGAGCGACACCGTCGTCGTGGTCTTCGAGGAGATCGGTGGCGAACCCCGCTACCTCTCCGGCGAGGACGACGGTGGCACACCGCACAACGCCCACGTCAAAGTCCGGCTCGTCAAGGGCCGCCGCTACTTCGTCCGCGTGCGCCTCTACTCCACCTGGGGCTCTGGAGAGACAGCGGTCATGTGCTGGTGACGGAATGAACACGGTGCCAGATCGACGGACACACAGACCATATTCCGGCACCGGGGGAGCGGTCGAGGACGTCGCCTTCGGGGGAGGGTGACGTCCTCGACCACGCCACGCCCGGCCTCAGGCCTCAGCGGCGGAGCCGGTCGAAACGGAAGGGCGCAAGGGCTTCGGGACGCCGGCCGGTGCGGATGTACTCGGCGAGCTTGTGCCCGGTCGCCGGGCCGAGCGTGACGCCGAGCATGCCGTGGCCGGTGGCCGCGAAGGCGTTGTCGTGCCCCGGGACGCGGTCGATGACCGGGAGTCCGTCGGGCAGGAACGGCCGCCCGCCGACCCAGGGATCCCGGATCAGGCCGACCAGGTCGTCCGGATCGTCGAACCAGCGGCCCAGGTAGTGCCGGCTCGCGAGGGCGACGGCGACGATACGGCGCCAGTCGAGACGGTTGTTGTTGCCGCTCAGCTCCATCGTGCCGCCGATCCGCGTGGTGCCGCCGATCGGTGAGGCGACGGCCCTGCGCTCGCCGAAGTACAGCGTGTGCCGGGGCGCCGGATCCAGGTTCACCGAGAAGCTGTAGCCCTTGCCCGCCTGGAGCGGCAGCGGCTGTCCCAGAGAGCGCAGCAGCTGTGGGGAGTGCATTCCGGCCGCGACGACGACGGCCGCGCAGGGAATCTCGCCCTGGGTGGTCCGCAGCGCGGTGATACGCCCTCCGGCCGACCGGAACCCGGTGGCCTCCGCGTGCTCATGGACCTTCACCCCCGCCTCGGCGAGCGCCTCCCCCAACCCGTGGGCGAACGCCTCCGGATCGACCACGCCCTCCCCCTCCACCAGGTACGCGGCGCGCACCCCGGGCGACAGCGCGTCGTCCAGCAGATGCGCCTCGGACCCCGTGGTGACGTCGTCGGGCATCGGGTAACGGCCGTCCGCCATCTCCCGCTGGATCGCGAGATGGTGGCGGGCCTCGGCCGGCGAAAGGAACGCGTGCACCATGCCGGGCCGGGTCAGCGTCGTGGCGACCCCGTTCTCGCGCAGGCCGTCGAAGAGGTCGAAGGTGTCGCGGTTCAGCTCGGCGATCGCCGCGTAACCGCGCCGGAACGCGGATGGTGTGCTGCTGCGCCAGAAGCGCCACAGCCACCGTACGAACGCCGGGTCCGGAAGAGGTCGCAGATAGAGCGGCGAGTCCGGCTGTCCCAGCGAGCGGAGGGCGTAGCGCACGACTCCGGGCGCCGGGACAGGCGTGGAATGGCTCAGGCAGACCCATCCCGCGTTGCCCCGGGACGCCCCGGAGCCCAGACCGCGCCGCTCGACGACCTCCACCGGCAGACCGGCCGCGGCCAGGTAGTAGGCCGTGCACAGTCCTATGACGCCGCCCCCGACGACCACGACGGGGCTCTCGCCGAGCGGACCCGCCGTTCCGGACGCACCGGTCATGACGTGGACCCGTACGAGGAGAGGAACTCCCGGGTCCGGGCCTGGGCGGGGCTGTCGATGACGTCCTGCGGCCTGCCCTCCTCCACGATCCGTCCGCCGTCGACGAAGACGACGTGGTCGGACACCTCGCGGGCGAAGGGCAGTTCGTGGGTGACCAGCATCATCGTCATTCCGTCCGCGGCGAGTTCGCGCATCACGCTCAGTACCTCCCGGGTGGCCTCGGGGTCCAGGGAGGACGTGGGCTCGTCGAAGAGCAGCACCTCCGGCTTGAGCGCGAGCGCCCGCGCGATGGCGACGCGCTGCTGCTCACCGCCGGAGAGCTGTTCGGGCTGGGCGAGGCCGCGGTGGGCCACCCCGACCCGGCGCAGCAGCGCGACGGCCCGCTCCAGCGCCTCCTGCTCCGGGACACCCGCCTTGCGCTGTGCCAGGACGACGTTCTCCACGGCGGTGAGATGCGGGAACAGGTTGAACCGCTGGAAGACCATGCCGACGGTGCGGCGCAGCCGGGGCAGGTCGCGGCAGACCATCCTGCCGCCGTTGTGAACCACTTCCCCGGCGACCTCGACCGTGCCTGCGTCCGGCCGTTCCAGCAGGTTGACGCAGCGCATCAGGGTCGTCTTGCCGCCGCCGCTCTGCCCGATGACGCTGACGATCTGGCCGCGGTCGACCTCCAGGTTCACGTTGTCGAGGACCAGGCGGCCGTCGAAGGACTTGCTCAGTCCCTCGATCCGTACGACCGCGTCGGTGGGGGCCGGTACAAGCGTCTTCGCTGTGGTGACGGGCTCGGTCATACCGCCGCCTCCTTCCGGTCGGCCTTCGGGTCGGTCTTCCGGTCGACGGCGACTGTGAGATCGGCCGCGAGCAGTTCACGAGCGGCCCGCATGCGCCGCCTTCGCCAGGGGGACAGGGGGACGCCCGCGCGTACTTTGCGCTCCAGCAGCAGGAGGAGCTGGGAGAGCGGGTAGCAGAGCGCGAAGTAGATGGCCGAGATGACCAGGTACACCTCCAGGGCCCGGAAGGTGGACGAGGTGATCAGCCGCCCCTCGGACATCAGCTCGGCGGCGGAGACGGTGACCAGCAGCGAGGTGGATTTCAGCAGGTCGACCAGAAAGGTGTTGGTGCCGGGCAGGGCCTGCCGGACGGCCTGCGGCAGGACGATGTGGCCGAAGATGCCCGCCTTGCCGAGACCCAGCGCCTCCCCCGCCTCCGTCTGCCCGGCGTGCACCCCGCTGATCGCGGAGCGGAAGATCTCGGACAGGTAGGCGGCGTAGAAGACGATCAGGCTGACGCATCCGGCCGTGAACACGTCGAGCTTGAGGCCGGCCGAGGCCAGGCCGAAGTAGGCCAGGAAGATGATGGCCAGCAGCGGGATGTTCTTGAACACCTCGGTGTAGACGGCCGCGACGGCGCGGGCTGGCCAGGCCTTGCTCAGCCTGAGCAGGGCCACCGCCAGGCCGAGCAGCACCGCGCCGATGAAGCTGACCACCGTGTAGGAGATGGTGCGCCAGAGCGCGTCGATCAGGTCGGACTGGTAGTCGGACCAGGGGACTTGGAAGAGATCGGACACGTCAGCCCCTTACTTCGCGATGGACGGGGGCGTCCAGTCGGCGGGCCGGTCGACGCCCTGGCGAGCGGTGGCGACGGCGGCGTCGGGCTTGAGGAACTGCTCGGGGTCGCCGCCGTACTTCTTGACGAGCTTCTCCATCTCGCCGTTCTCGTACATGGCGTCGATCTGCTCGGAGATCGCCTTCTCCAGCTTGGTGGCCTTCTTCGGGAGGTAGAAGCCGGTCTGGTACGGCTGGAAGTACTCGTACGCGGGCTTCGCCTTGACCTGTTCGGCGGTCGGGGGCGTCATGTACTGGGTCTCGATCTTCAGCTCCGGCCGTTCCTTCTGCGCCGCGATGATGATCAGCGGGTCGAGGAAGCCGACATCGACCCGGCCCGCGCCGAGGTCGTCGAACACGCCGTTGGCGTCGGGGTAGGCGTGCAGCTTGGAGTCGGGCACGGCCTGGATCGACTTGACCCACACGTAGCCCTCGACCGTGCCCAGTTCCAGGCCCTTCAGGTCGTCGACGGTCTTGTAGGTCTTGCCGTTTCTGACGGCCATCGCGGGCGGCGAGTAGTAGGGCGGATCGGTGAACAGCCCCTGCTTCTGGCGTTCGGCGGACCAGGCGACACCGCCGATGGTGATGTCCACCCGACGGGACTGCACCCCGGCCAGCATGCCGGCGAAGTCCGTCACCTGGGGCTCGACCTTCAGGCCCAGCTTCTCGGCCGCGTAGTTGAGGATGTCGCCGTCGAGTCCGACGATCTTGTCGCCCTGGACACTGGTGTAGGGCGCGTACGGCTGGACGGCCACCTTGATCACGCCGGGCTTGAGCGTGCCCAACGCGGCGGTCTTCGCGGACACGTTCGTCGGTTCGTCGTCGCTGTCCGAGCCACAGGCAGCGGTGGCCGAAAGCAGGAGTGTCGCGGACAAAGCGGCAACAAGTGAACGCACACGGGTCATCGGCTTGGCCTTCCGTATTGGCGCTGAAGGAGTCCGCCGTTCACCGCGTTGTGCCCCGGCGGGGGATGTGACAGGGCCCATACGTTATGGACAGGCTCGCCGTACGTCACCGGTCACTTCGTCTGAACTTGTGGCCGAAATCGCTCGACGCACTGTACGGTGCGTCCAATCTCCGAACCATCCCCTCGGCGGGAGGAACGTTCGTGCTGAGCCCGTCACTCGCACAGGAGATCGCCGGGGACACCTCCGCGGTCATCGGTTTCAACGTGCTGATCACCGATGCGGAGGGCACGGTCATCGGCAGCGGCGACAGCAGCCGGGTCGGCACCTTTCACGAGGCGTCCGTCGAGGTGATCCGCACCAAGGAGCCCGCCACGCACAGCGCGTCACAGGCTCATCGACTCCGCGGGGTACGCCCCGGGGTCACCCTGCCGCTGGTCACGGACGGGCACGCGGTGGGAACGGTCGGGATCACGGGCACGCCCGCCCAAGTGCGTCGCTTCGGCCTCCTGGTGAAGCGCCAGACGGAGATCCTGCTCCGGGAGTCGGTGATGCTGCGCTCCCGTCTGCTCGCCGAGCGGGCGGCCGAGAAACTGCTCGCCGACATCGCCTCGTACGACCCTCATGTCGTGGAAGGCGAGTTCCTCCTGTTCCGGGCCGCCGAGCTGGGCTTCGACCTGCGGCTGCAACGGGTCGCGGTGGCCTTCGAGGTGACCGTGCCCGGCGCGGGCGCCCGCCGCCAGGGCGCGCCGACCCGGGACATGGCGCTGGTGCGCTCGGAACTGCTCCGCACGGTCCGGGAGGTCTTCGCCGACCCCCAGGACATCGTCGCCACCACGGCTCCTGGCTGGATCGGCGTACTGCACCGGCTCCCGGCCCGCCGTCCGGTGACCTCTCTGGTCGCCGACTGCCGGCGGATCACCGATGTCATCGCCGTGCAGGACGGTCTCACCGCCCGCGCGGGGATCGGCGAACCCGCCTCCTCCGTCGGCGGCCTGCACAACTCCTACCAGGACGCATGCGACGCGCTCCGCCTCGGGACCCGTGTGGCCGGGGACTCCCCCGTCCACCTGATCACCGATCTGCGGGTCCACCAGGTCCTTGCGGCGGTGGGCCAGCCCGCCCGCAACCGCCTGCTGGAGCTCACCGCGGCGGATCTGCGCGCCCAGTCGGACTGGCCGGTGCTCCGCGACACGATCACCGCCTGGTGCGAGAACGGCTTCAACCTCGTACGAGCCTCCGCGGCCCTGCACATCCACCGCAACACAGTCGTCTACCGGATGAACAAGATCGAGCAGATCACCGGCCGTCCCCTGCGTGAGCACCGGACCACCATGGCCCTGTACCTGGCCTGCCTGGCCGACCAACTGGGCAGCGGCCTTCGGTAGGTTGCCACTTCTGTACGGTTTTGCCCTCGCCGTGACCGCTGTGACGGTCGTCGTCGGCTGTGGAATCGTGACCGTGGTGACGTACGACGGTAACTGGCACTCGTTGCTCAGTGCCGGTGCCGTCGTCGTGTCCCTGCTGCTCGTCCTCGCCGCACTCGTCCTCACCCTGTTGCACACCGCGCACGCGGTCGCCGTCTCCCATGCCCTCAGCAACCGCGAAAGCCTGGGCGTGCGCGAGTTGTGGCAGCGCACGCGCCCGCACCTGCCCGCCGCGTTCGGCGTGCAGGTACTGACCGGGCTGTGCGTCGGCGGTGTGGCCTTTCTCGGTTTCGTCTTGTGGTCCTTGGCCGACGGTCGCATGATTCCCGGAGTCGAGCCCACTCCGCTCCATGGCACCGCGAGCATGCAATACCGGCTGGTGGGCTGGGTGTTGCCGTTCGCCATCGCGGGCCTCGGCCTTCTCCTCGGTTTCCGCCTCTCCCTGGCGACCGCCGCGGCAGTGACGGAAAAGGCTTCGCCGAGGGCGGCACTGCGCCGCTCCTGGTCGCTGACCCGTGGCTCGCGGGGGAAGACGTACGGCATCTGCCTGCTGGTCACGGTCGCCGTCGCGCTCGTCTTCACGCTGCTGCGGTACGCCGCGACTCCCCTCGCTCACCCGGCAGGTCTCGCGATGCTGTGGATCAGCGGCGACAACGTGTACATCACCGGGGTGCTGGTCCTGATCACGCCGACTGCCGTGGCCCTGCTGCTTCTTCCGCTGGTGGCCATGCCGACGGTGTGCTCGGTGATCGCTGCACTGCACGCGGATCTCCGCGCCGGGCTCCGGCCGACCGCGTGGGCCAGGAGCAACTCCGCGACCAGGCAGACCAGTTGACGCTCAGCGGGTGAGGAGGTCGCGGAGGGCCTTGGTGATGTCCGCAGGGGCTTCTTCGGCCATGAAGTGGCCGCAGGTGACCGTGGTGTGATGCAGGTCGGGCGCCCACGCCCGCCACAGGGCGGCGGCGTCGAAGCCGAGGGCGGCGCCCCAGTCCTGCTGGAGGACGCTGACCGGCATCCGCAACGTGTTGCCGGACGCCCGGTCGGCGCGGTCATGGTCGACGTCGATACCGGCGGAGGCCCGGTAGTCGGCCACGATCGAGGGCACCGCGGAGCGGCAGGCGTCCAGGTAGGCGGCGCGGATGTCGGCCGGGATCGACCGCGGGTCGCCTGCCCACAGGTCGAGGAAGTGGCCGAAGAAGGCGTCCGCTGAGGCGGTGATCATCCGCTCGGGCAGGCCGGGCGGCTGCGCCATCAGGTAGAGGTGGAAGCCGACGGCCGCGGTGGTGCCGTGCATCGCCTCCCACATGTCGATGGTGGGCAGTACGTCGAGGCAGGCCAGGTGGCTGATCGCGGCGGGATGGTCGAGGCCGGCGCGGAAGGCGACGAGGGCACCGCGGTCATGGCCGGCCAGCGCGAACCGCTCGTGGCCGAGCGCGCGGGCCAGGGCGACGACGTCGGCGGCCATGGTGCGCTTGGCGTAGACGTCGGGGCCTGTCTCCACGGGCTTGTCACTGGCTCCGTAACCGCGCAGATCGGGGCAGATCACGGTGTGGTCGTTCGCGAGATCGGCGGCGACGTGCCGCCACATCAGGTGAGTCTGCGGGAAGCCGTGCAGCAGAACGACCGGGCTGCCGGAGCCACCGACGGCGACGTTGAGGGCAACGCCATCGGCGACAGGAACGCGCTGGTAGTCGAAGTCGGGAAGGGTCGGTGCCATGGTGTGCTGCTCTCGTTCGAGGCGGTGTCCGAGCCGCCAGGCCGTATCGATGCCTTCAGCCTGTGGGCGGCGAATGAGCATCTGGTCAGCGCGCTATAACGTGGCCCCGGGCGAGGTCGGAAAGGGCGGTCGAGGGCGTGCGGGTCGAGTTCGGAGTGCTGGGTCCGGTCGTGGCCCGGGACGACGCCGGGGAGCCGATCGCCCTGAAGGGCCCACGGCACCGGGCGGTTCTGGCCAGGCTGATCGTCGCCCGTCGTCGCGTGGTCCCGGTGACCCGCCTCGTCGAGGACCTGTGGCCGGACCCGCCGCCCAACGCCGTAGGAGCGGTACGTACCTTCGTGTCCGCGCTGCGCCGTGCGCTGGAGCCGAAGCGTGGGCCGCGGGCCCCGGCCCGGCTCCTGGTCACCGAGGGGCCCGGGTACGTCCTGCGGGCCGACCAGGACGCGGTCGACGCCTGGGCTTTCGAGCGGGAGGTGGCCGCCGCCGCGGCGGCGCCCGCGGCCGAGAAGGCAGCCGGACTGACGCAGGCACTGGAACGGTGGCGCGGCCCCGCCTACGCCGACTTCGCCGACGAGACCTGGGTTCGCGCCGAGCGCTCCCGGCTGACCGAACTGCGCCTGCACGCCGTGGAACGCCGGGCCGAGGCGCTGCTGGCCCTGGGCCAGGCGGCCGAGGCGGTGCCGGACCTCGACGCGCACGTGACCGAACACCCCTGGCGCGAGGACGCCTGGCGTCTCCTCGTGCTGGCCCTGTACCGCACCGGCCGCCAGGCCGACGCCCTCGCCGTACTCCGCCGGGCACGCACCCTGCTGACCGAACAACTCGGCGTGGACCCGGGCCGGAGACTGCGCGGCCTGGAGTCGGACATCCTCCACCAGGCCGGCCACCTCGACACCGGGCCGACCGCCGAACACGTGTGGGCTCAGGCGGCTGCCGCCTACGAGCGCACCGTGCCCTCCGGCTCCCGCGCCCGGCTGGAGTCGACGGTGGGGCTGCTGCGCGATCTCTCCGTGACCGGGGGCGGCAGCGGCCTGCATGCGGCCCGCGGGCAGCGGGTGGCGGCCGTCACGGCGGCCGAGCAACTGGGAGACCCGGAACTGACCGCCCGGGTGATCGGAATCTACGACGTCCCGGCGATCTGGACCCGCCTCGACGACCCGGAACAGGCCGGACACGTCGTCGCGGCGGCCGAGCGCACCCTGACCGCACTCCCGCCCACCGGGCACGAGGCGGCCCGGGCTCGACTGCTGGCCACGATCGCCGTGGAGTCACGCGGCACACTCCCCACGGTCTCCACGGTCTCCACGAGTGAGGACGTCCCCATGGCCCGCGGTCTGCAGGCCGCGCGACAGGCCGAGGAAATCGCCCGCCGTCTGGACGATCCCACGCTGCTCGCCTTCGCCCTCAACGGCCGGTTCATGCAGACCTTCCACCGCGCGGGTCTGGCTCCGCGCCGCGACGCGATCGGCGCCGAGCTGATCGAACTGTCCGCACGACACGGCCTGGTCACGTACGAGGTACTCGGCCACCTCGTACGTCTCCAAGCCCGCAGCGCACTCGCCGACTTCACCGGCGCGGACCGGCACGCGGCGGCCGCGGACCGTCTCGCCGAGCGCAACGAGCTGCCGCTGGTGGGCGTGTTCACGCAGTGGTACGCAGCGCTGCGCCTCGCCGCGACTGGAGCGCATGCCGAGGCGGAGGCCGCGTACCGCGGCGCGGCCACGCGGCTGGACGGTGCCGGCATGCCCGGACTGCAGCGCGGCCTGCTCCCGCTCGCGCTCCTGAGCCTGCGTGTGCGGCAGGGGCGTCCCGTCACGGCCGTCGACCACGACGACCACCACGACGACGACATCGACTGGGGTCCGTACGAACCCTGGGTCCGCCCCTTGATCCTGCTGGACCAGGGCCGACCCGACGAGGCCGCGGCGGCGCTGCGCACGATCCCGGACCCGCCGCGCGACCTGCTCCTCGAAGCACTGTGGTGCCTGACCGGGCGAGCAGCCATCGCCGTCGGCGACCGGGACATGATGGAGCGCGCCCACACCGAACTGACGCCCGCGGCCGATGAGTTGGCCGGAGCCGGGAGCGGGCTCCTCACCCTGGGGCCCGTCTCCGACCATCTCACCGCACTCGCTGCGGCACTTGGGCGTCACCGGGGGAGCGACCGCGCCCCTTAGGGGCGCGGGGAACTGCGCGACCAGCCACGACGAAACCCGCAGCTTCGAACCGCGCCCCCAGCGAAGCGCTCAGTGCACACTCGCGGCGGGCCGTACCACGATCTCGTTCACGTCGACCTCGGCGGGCCGGCTGACGGCGAAGGCGATGGCGTCCGCGATCGCGGAGGCCGGGATGGCCACCGCGCGGTAGGCCTTCATGTCGTCACGGGCCCGCGGGTCGGAGATGGAGTCGGCGAGTTCGGACTCGGTGACGCCCGGGGAGACAACGCTGACCCGGATGTCACCGGGCGACTCCTGGCGCAGCCCCTCGGAGATCGCGCGTACGGCGAACTTGGTGGCGCAGTACACCGCGGCGGTGGGCACCACCTCGTACGCGCCGACCGACGCGACGTTCACGAACTGCCCGCCACCCTGTTCCCGCATCATCGGCAGGGCCGCAGCGATGCCGTGGAGCACACCGCGGACGTTCACGTCGATCATCCGGTCCCACTCGTCGACCTTCAGTGCCGCGAGCGGCGAAAGCGGCATCACCCCGGCGTTGTTGACCATCACGTCCACCCGACCCCAGCGCTCCCGGGCGGCGGACACGAAGGCGCGTACGTCGGCGGCGTCCGTGACATCCAGCGGCCGGTACGCCGCACTGCCGCCCTCGGCGGTGATCTTGGAGACCAGTTCCTCCAGACGGTCGGTGCGCCGCGCGCCCAGGAAGAGACGGTGGCCGTCGGCGGCCAGCCGCAGGGCCGTTGCCTCACCGATGCCGCTGCTCGCGCCGGTGACCAGGACGACCTTGGCCGTGTTCGTCATGCCTGCTTCTTCGTTCGTCATGCCTGCTTCTCCTGCCGGTGGAGGACGAGGTGCTCGTGATAGAGCACGCCGTCGCGGATGTCGCCCGTCGCGGTGAACCCGGTGTCGTCGACGTAGTCCAGGTGGCTGCCGGTCACCGTGTACCGGCCGGTGTACGCGCTGCGCCGGTCGCCGCGGGCTTCGTCGTAGCGGCCGTCCGGGCGCAGCTCCTGGCGTATGTGACCGTCCGCGGTCACCCACATCCCGACCACGTCGACGCTGTCGTCGGCGTGGTCGCGGTCAGCGGTCCTTGCCATGGCGGACTCCTGTCGTCCATCGGTGCGGTTGTCTCCTGCGCCACCGAGTCTGGGCAGGTCGGCGACCGTCAACCAGGACGCCTGCTGCCTGGGTGCGACACACCCAGGCAGCGCGCCGGGCCGCCGCCTAGCCTGAACGCATGGCTGACAACCACTTGGGAGACTTCCTTCGCGCGCGGCGGGCGGGCCTGCGGCCGGAGGACGTCGGCATGGCGAGCTACGGGGTCCGACGCGTCGCCGGACTGCGCCGTGAGGAGGTCGCCGTTCTCGCCGGTGTGAACGCCGACTACTACACCCGCCTGGAACAGGGCCGCGAACGCCACCCCTCACCCCAAGTGCTCGACGCCCTCAGCCGCGCGCTGCGCCTCGACCCGGACGCCCGCGCCCATCTGTTCCGGCTGGCCGGGGCGACTCCCAGCGACCAGCCGTCCGTCCACTCCCCCGACAGGGTCGGTCCGGCGCTGCGCCAGCTGATGGACGGATACCCGAACACCCCGGCGTTCGTGATCAACCGGACGCTGGACATCCTCGCCGCCAATGCCCTGACCGATGCCCTGTACTCCCCCTTCGAGCCGGCGGACAACCTGGCCCGGATGGCGTTCCTCGATCCCGCGCATCGCATCTTCTACCCGGAATGGAACAGGACGGCCCAGGCCACCGTGGCCAATCTGCGCCAGGCGGCAGGACTCGACCCCGACAACCCCCGGCTACGCGAACTCGTCCGCGGCCTCACCGAGCACAGCGCGGACTTCACCCGCCTGTGGAACGCACACGACGTGCGCGGCAAGACCCAGGACGCCAAGCATTTCCTCCACCCGGACGTCGGCCGACTCACCCTGACGTACCAGGCGTTCGACGTACGCGATGCCCCCGGCCAGCAACTCGTCATCTACCACGCCGAACCGGGCAGCCCCAGCGCCCACGCCCTGGGCCTCCTCGGCTCCCTCCACGCCACCCGGCACCAGGCGGAGCGCCGTCCCCACGGCCAGGCACCGGCGGGCTGACGAAGTGTCATGGCCGGACTGTGGCCCGGTCTCCTGCCGAGGGTACGACCGTGTAGGAGAGCCGTTTCCAGGCGCCGGACCTGGTCAGGGCCAGTCCCAGGGGCTCCAGACAGGAACTCAGCCTGTCGAGCCGGGCGCGCAGGGCCGCACGGTTCAAGGGCTGTTCGGCGGTGCCCAGCAGTCGGCTCAGATCGTGGCAGCACCACGGCCGTCCATCCCTCAGCAGCAGACGCAGGAGCAGTCTCTGCGAACCGTGATGGGGAAGCATGGAGGCCGGCAGGGAGCCCTGGCTGTGGGGCACGGGCGTCGCCGTGGCCAGTGAGCGCCGTTCTGTTGCCAGCCGTGCGACCAGTTCCTGGATCGGCATGTTCCGGGTCAGGACGTTGTCGGCTCCGGCGTCGAGGAGGTCGGCGGCATCGGTGCCTTCGGGTACGAGCGCTATGACGGGCGCCAGCCGGCGCAGCAGTCCGACGCGATGCTCGAGGCCGGGTCTCCACCGCTCGTCCGGTACGTCGAGGATCGCCAGCGACCGCGGTTCGGTCAGCAGCTCTTCGTAGGCGTGGTGCGATCCCCACGGGTGAACGAGCGGAGGAAGTAATCGTGCCCCGCGCAGGGCGCGCAGAAGGGGTCCGCTGCCGGATCGGTCGAGAGAGACGACGACGTAGGTCATGGTGCTGTTCACTCAGCGGGCGAGGAGGTCTCGGAGTGCCTTGGTGATGTCGGTGACGGCATCGAAGGCAACGTTGTCAGCGGGTATGCGCGGGTGGTGCGAGTTCGGGATGGTCAGTGCCATGGTGTGCTGCTTCGGTCGACTGCGGGACGCGTCCGCAGGTCCACGGACACGCAGAGCCTGCCATGCCCGAGTCGATATCCGGTCGGCATTCGAGCGACAGGTCCGGAAGTGGCGCACTTGTTACGAGGCACTGTGGCCGGAGATGCCCCGGTGCCCGGCGCCCGGTGGACACGGGAGTGCACGCACGACCTGGATCGGGTCCGCCGGCAGCCCCGGCTCGGGGCTTCAGGTCGGCGTGCCGGCGAACGCAAGGCTGTTCAGTCTCTTGCCGCACAGACCTTGACGCGTTCAACACAGTCGACCTAATAATGTCGCGTCCACATATCTAAACTCCGTTTCCTCTTGTGGACGTAGCTCGAACAGCACGGAGGATCAGTGACCGGCCCAGGCTTGGTGCGTATCCGTTCGACCGCCCGTCTTCGCCGCGGGCGCGCGGCGGGCGCGTTCACGTCCTTATGCGTTTCCTTATGCGTTGTGCTCGCCGTCTCCGGATGCTCGGTGGCCGGCGCGGACCCCATCGGCGAGGGCCCGGACACGCTGCGCGTCGTCCTGCCCGAGGAGCCGCCGACCCTTGAGCCCTGCGATGCCTCGCTCACCGCGACGGGCCGGGTGACGCGCGCCAACATCACGGAGGCGCTGACGGAGCGCGAGCCGTCCACCGGGGAGCTGGAGCAGGCGCTGGCCACCAAGTGGACGCGTACGTCTCCCACTTCGTGGACCTTCACTCTCCGCGAGGGCGTCACCTTCCATGACGGCACGCCCTTCACCGCCGAAGCAGCCGCGTTCTCGATCAAGCGGGCCACGGATTCGGACATCGACTGCAATGTCGACGGCTACATCTTCACGGACAGCGAGGTCACCGCAACGCCGGTGGACGACACAACACTTGAGGTCAGAACGGCGAAGCCGGACCCGATCCTCCCGCTGCGCCTGTCCTTCGTCGAGATCGTGCCGACCACCACCAACCCCGGTGCCAGGGTGCGCGAGCCGGTCGGTACGGGTCCCTACCGGATCGACGAATGGAGCCAGGGCCGCTTCCTTCGCCTGAAGCGCTTCCCCGGCTACTGGGGCAAGGCCCCCGACTACGCCGCGGCCAAGTACGTCTGGCGGGCGGAGGGCGGCGTGCGCGCGGCCATGGTGACCAACGACGAGGCGGATGTCGCGATCGGGCTCGCTCCCGAGGACGGGGCGGGCGACCGGGCCGTCGAGTTCGCCACCAACGAGGTCTCGTTCCTACGGATGGACGCCGCCAAGCCGCCCCTCGACGACCTCCGGATCCGCCGGGCCATCAACCACGCCATCGACAGGGAAGGACTGGTCACAGCGGTCTTCGCGGGCCGGCCCAGCGGCCAGCTCGTCGCGAAGGGCGTCACCGGACACAACCCACGGGTCCGACCGTGGCCGTACGACCCCGAACGCGCCAAGAAGCTCGTCGCCCAGGCCCGCGCCGACGGCGTCCCGACCGACAGGACCATCACCATCATCGGCCGCAACGGCATCTACCCGAAAGCCGCCGAGGCGATGGAGGTGGTGCAGGACGGCCTGCTCAAGGCCGGTCTGAAGGTCGAGATCAAGATGCTCGACGTCAACGCCTGGCTGGAGTACCTGCTGCGGCCCTTCCCCAAGGACATCGGCCCCACCCTCCTCCAGGCACAGCACGGCAACCAGGCGGGGGACGCCGCGTTCACCATGGGTCAGATCTACGGCAGCAAGGGCGCACAGAGCAGTTACGGCACCCCCGGACTGGACGCGTTGATCACGGAGGCCCAGCTCGCCTCGGGCGACGCGCGGCAGAAGGCGTTCGCCGACACGTTCGCCCACCAGAACGACGAGGTCGTACGGGATGCCGTCATGGCCAACATGACCGGCATCCTGGCGCTCTCCTCGAACGTCCGATACCGGCCGAACTCGGCCACCAATGACGAGATGCGGCTCGCCGACATGCGCCGCGCGGACTGAGGGAGGAGCGGACCGATGTACAGCATGCTGCGCCGACGCGCGGTCTCCAGCGTCATCCCTCTGCTGGTCGTGGTCCTCGGAGTGTTCTTCCTGGCCCGCCTCACCGGGGACCCCGCCAACCTGTACCTTCCGCTCAGCGCGACGCCCGAGATGAGGGCCGAGTTCGCCGCCCGCAACGGTCTCGACGACCCGCTGTTCACCCAGTTCGGCGACTATCTGGGCCAGGTCGCCCAGCTGGACTTCGGTGAATCGCTGCGTACCGCCCAGCCGGCGAGCGAGGCGGTACTGCGGGCCTTTCCCGCCACCCTTCAGCTGGCCGGGTGGACGATGCTGCTCGCCATCCTGGGCGCCGTGGTGATCGGCAGCCTGGCGGCGTACCGGCCCAACTCGGCTACCGACCGGGTCGCGAGCTTCCTGTCCTCGACGGCCGCCAGCGTCCCCGACTTCTGGTTCGCCATCATGGGCGTACTCGTCTTCGCCGTGACGCTCGGCTGGCTTCCCACCTCCGGCACGAACGGCGCGGCGGCGTGGGTGCTTCCCGTGGCCACTCTGCTCATCCGTCCGTTCGGAGTGCTGGTCCAGGTGGTGCGCGGCGCCATGGTCTCCGCGCTTTCCGCCCCGTACGTCAAGGTGGCGCGCAGCAAAGGGGCACACGAGGGACGGGTGGTCTTCGGGCACGCCCTGCGCAACGCGGCCGCACCGGCGCTCACCGTCGCGGGTGACCTCGCCGTCGGGCTGGTCAACGGAGCCGTCGTCGTCGAGACCATCTTCGGCTGGCCCGGTATCGGCAAGCTCATGATCGACTCGGTTCTGCAGCGTGATTTCGCGGTCCTTCAGGCCGCGGTGCTGCTGACGGCTCTGGTGATCTTCGCGCTCAACATCCTGGTGGACATCTGTCACGCGCTCCTCGACCCGCGGGTCCGGCTGCAGGCGGCGACGGCGTGAGTCAAGGAGGTGACATGCTCCAGAAGGACGACATGACCCCGAAGGACACGAACACGGACACGAACAGGGACAGGGACAGGGATACAGACACAGACCCGAGTCCCGTGACCGACCCGTCGACGCCGACGGCCCGTCGGAAGTGGCTCGCCCTGCTGCTCCAGGACCGGTTCGCCTGCGCGGCGGCCCTGGTGCTGGTCGCCGTCGCGTTGGGCGCCGTACTCGGCCCCCTCCTCATCGGAGACCTGGCGACGCGTCAGAACCTGCGCGATCCCAGTCGGCCGCCCTTCAGCCTCGACCAGGGCTGGGCCTACGTACTCGGCAGCGACTCCCTCGGCCGCCCCGTCGCCGCCCGGCTGATAGCCGCGGCCGGGACCACCCTGTCCGTGGCCGTACCCGCCGTCGTGTGCTCACTCGCCGTCGGCTCGGTCTGGGGCATGTGGGCGGGCTATCACGGAGGCTGGCGCGAGAACGTGTCCCTGCGGATCGCCGACGTGATCCTCAGTTTCCCTTCGCTTCTGCTGGCCGTGGTCGTGCTGTACGTGTTCTCGCCGAGCATCGCGAACATCGTCCTGGTGCTGGCGGTCGCCCGGATCCCCGTATACCTGCGCACCGCGCGGGCGGAGTCCGCCGAACTGCGCAGCCGGCTGTTCATGGACGCGGCCCGCACCTTCGGCACCAGCAGCTGGGCGACCATCCGACGCCATGTCGCTCCCACGGTGCTGCCCACGTTGCTCACCGTCGCCGCGCTCGACTTCTGCTTCGTGATGCTGACCGAGTCCTCGCTGAGCTTCCTGGGAATCGGCATCCAGCCGCCTGACGTGAGCTGGGGCCTGATGGTGGCGCAGGGGCGGCAGGAGCTGCAGAGCGCGTGGTGGATCGCGGTCTTCCCCGGCCTCGCCATCGTCATCACGACGGTGTCGGCAACCGTCCTCGCCGCCTGGGCCCGCCTCTCGACCGACCCGGGCCAGCGCTGGCGCCAGGGTCTGCGCCACAGCGGCCGACGCCTGCGGCGCCTCCGGCCGTCCACCGCCGGGGGCACTGGCATGCGGCGCGGCCCGGCGACCGAGCGGTCCGTGTCCGTCCCGAAGCCGGCGAACGAGCCGCCCGCGGCCGTCCCAGGGACTACAGCCGAATCGTCCGCGACCGCCCCAGCGACGACAGCCCGGCCGATCCCCACCACCCAAGGGGCAAAGGGTGAACGCACCTCCACCGCTCCGTCCCCAACGCGCCCCGAAACCCTGGTCGTTGACGGCCTGTCGGTCGACATTCGTACCCCCTCCGGGCCCGTCCCCGTCGTACACGGCGTGAGCTTCGCCGTGCGCTCCGGCGAAACGCTGGCGCTGCTGGGTGAGTCAGGGTGCGGCAAGAGCATGACCGCCCATGCTGTCGCGGGCCTGCTCGATCCCGCCGCCGAAGTCGTGGGCGGGCAGGCTCGGCTGGACGGCGAGGACATGCTGGGGCTCGGAGCGCGGGCCAGGCGTCGGCTCGCCGGGCCGGGGCTGGCCATCGTCTTCCAGGACGCGTTGAGCGCGCTGAACCCCGTCCAGACCGTCGGAGCGCAGCTCGCCGAACCGTTCCGCATCCACGAGAGGGCGTCCCGGCGCGCGGCGCGGGCCAAGGCGGTGGAGCTGATGGAACGCGTCGGCATCCCGGAGGCACGCTCACGAGCGGACGCGTACCCGCACCAGTTCTCCGGAGGCATGCGCCAGCGTCTGCTGATCGCGATGGCGGTCGCGCTGCGCCCGAAGGTACTGCTCGCCGACGAGCCCACCACGGCACTGGACGTGACCGTGCAGGCCCAGATCATGGATCTCCTGCGGGAGTTGCGGAGCGAACAGCAGATGGCTCTGGTCCTGATCACGCACGACCTCGGGCTCGTCGCCGAGCATGCGGACCGGGTCGCCGTCATGTACGCGGGTACGGTCGTGGAGACCGGCCCTGTGGCCGAAGTGTTCGGCAAGCCCAACCACCCTTACACCCGAGGGCTGTTGGAGTCGGTGCCGGCCGAGCAGCTCAAGGGCTCCCGGCTGAGCTCCATCCCCGGAGCCCCGCCCGACCCACGCGCCGTGCCCTCCGGCTGCGCCTTCCGTACGCGCTGCCCGATGGCCCGCGACCTGTGCGCCACCCACCGGCCGACGCTGGCCAGTACCGGTTCCGGTACCGGAGTCGACCGAGCGTCCGCCTGCCACTTCGGGAAGGAGCTTGCCGATGCCTGAGCAGCTCGAGCGGCCTGAGCGGCCTGAGCGGCCTGAGCCCGGAACACTGCTGCAGGCCACGGGCCTGGCCAAGAGCTTCGCGGTGCCGCGCACCGCGAAGGGCAGCACCAGACTGCGCGCGGTCGACGGTGTGGACCTCAGCCTGGGACGCGGAGAAACCCTCGGCCTCGTCGGCGAGTCCGGCTGCGGCAAGTCCACGCTGGCCAGGATTCTGCTGATGCTGGAGCGTCCCGACGACGGCACCGTACGGTTCGAGGGAGTGGACCCGTTCTCCCTGTCGGGTGCGAAACTGCTCGCCTGGCGCCGCAAGGTGCAGATGGTCTTCCAGGACCCGTTCGGCTCGCTCAACCCCCGGCTGTGCGCGGCGGATCTGATCAGCGAGCCCTGGCGCACCCACCGCGACCTCGTGCCCGCCGCGAAGCGCGCGGCGCGCGTGGGCGAGCTGCTGGAGATGGTCGGGCTGCGCGCGTCCGACGCGCGCCGCTACCCCCAGGAGTTCTCCGGAGGGCAACGGCAGCGGATCGGGATCGCCCGCGCCCTGGCACTGGAGCCGGATGTCATCGTCTGCGACGAACCCGTCTCCGCGCTGGATCTGTCGGTACAGGCGCAGGTGCTCAACCTCCTGTGCGATCTTCGGGACGAGCTGGGACTGTCGTACGTGTTCATCTCGCACGACCTGTCCGTGGTGCGGCACGTCGCGGACCGCGTTGCCGTGATGTACCTGGGCAGGATCGTGGAAACGGGCCCGGCGGAAGAGGTCTTCGAGCGGCCGCGCCACCCCTATACGGCGGCTCTCCTGTCGGCGGCCCCGTCCCTGGCCGCCGGGCCCGGGACGAAGAGAGAGCGCATCCTGCTCAGCGGCGAGATCCCGTCACCGGCCGACCCACCGTCCGGCTGCCGGTTCAGGACCCGCTGCTGGCGTGCGGAGGACGTATGCGCCGAGGTCGTCCCCGTACCGAAGCCGGTCGTCGTCCCCGTGCCGTCGCTCGGCGCGTCACCCCACGCGGCGGCATGCCACTTCCCACTGGAGAAGACACCCGCGGTCACGGGAGACCACCGGGCAGGCGCCTCCTGAGCCGGTGTGCCGATCCGGCCGGCTGAAGGTCACTCACCCTCGCTGTAGGAACGGAAGGCCACCCGGGCGTCGAGGTCGATGCCGTTCGCGCCGCCCGGGGACGGCAATCGGAGAGCCGCGTCGAGCACCGGTCCGAGGCGGCCACAGCCCGACGTCGTCGGGCCCGCGAACCGCTTGTCCTCCACACCGAAGGAGACGACCAACGGATCAGGCGACACGACGGTCGGCGCTTCGGTCTCCTTGAGTACGAGACGGACCGGGGCCGCATCCGTGCCTATGGAGCAGCCGGGCGGTACCGCGGGGCCTGAGAGCCGGAACTTCAGGTCCAGCTCTCCGCGCCGCTCGTCGTTCGACTGGAAGTCGGAGTGGCCCGCGTACCGCGGCGTGATCGTCAGGGCCGTACCCCGGATCCGTACCGGAGCGGCCCTCATCTCGCCGAAGACCTGATGGAATTCGCCGTTCACCGTGCCTTCGGCGAAGGTGATCGTCAGGGCCTTGCCGAGCGGCTGGTCGATGCGGCCGAGGGTGAGATGCCCGACGGCGTTCATGGCTTCGCAGCGCCAGGCCCCGGGATCGGCTCCCGCGGGGAGTTCGGAGAGGGACGGACAGGCGCCGAAGTCGAACTCCCGGGTCGTGGCGGGTCTGGCTTCGGCCGTGGGGGCACTCGCCTCGGCCGAGGCTGTCGCGGTGCTCGTCCCGACGACGGCCAATGTGGCCAACGACAGGGCGAGGCGTCGGGCCGAGCGTGCGGTACGGGCGTGACGAAGCATGGCGGCCTCCAGATGGAAGGGAAGGGCTGAGTGACTGGCGACTTCCAGCATTGCAGACTTTTCTCTGCAGAGGAAGGGCTGCAGAGCAATGGCTGTACGCTGCTGTCATGAGCGAATCGAAGGAAGTCCTCGAGCCGGGCGAGCCGGGCCGGGAGCGCCGGACCGTCAGCGACCCCGCGGCCCTGAAGGCTCTCGCTCATCCGCTGCGGCTGAAGATCCTGCGTCACCTCGGCATCCACGGACCGGCGACCTCGACGACCCTCGCCGCCGCCCTCGGCGAGAACACCGGCACCCTCAGCTACCACCTGCGCCGACTGGAGCGAGGCGGGTTCATCGAAGACGCCCCCGAGCATCCCAGTGGCCGCGAGCGCTGGTGGCGAGCGGTGCGGGGGCTGGACGTACGCAGGCCACCGCAGGACGAGTTGACCGATGGCGAGCGGGCGATCATGGGCACCCTCGACCGGATGCGGATGGAGGAGGACATCGAGCTGGCCCGGCGCTACCTCGCGGAAGAGGCCGGTTCGAGCGGGTGGATGCGCGGCTCACGGAGTCTCAGCCATCTCACCAAGGAGGAGGTCGACGCCTTCCACGACGCCTACCTGGAACTACTGGCCCGTTTCGCCCGGGGCCCAGAAGACGCAGCGCCCGGGGCACGGCCCGTACATCTGCGGTGGTTCGCCCTGCCGGCCGAGTGACGACAACAGCCGGCGCGCACCGGGCGGTCCCCGACCGCCGCTCCATCACTTACGCACATCATCGAGCACGTACGTCATTGGCATGGACCTGTTCATGATCACCGGCTAGGCTCTGCCCCGCCATGCACTGAGAGCGCTCTCACAGTTCTGCTGTTCCACCCCCACCTTGCTGGAACAACGAAGGGCTACTGCCTTGAGACGCACCACAGCCATGCGCACCGGCCTGGCCACACTCCTCCTTCTCGGCACGTGGGCCGGCGCGGGCGCTCTGCCCGCCGCTGCCACCGACGCCACCGACGTCCCCCGATCGAACCGTTCCTCCGACGCCCCGGCCTCCGCCGCGATCCTCTCCGCCATGCAACGGGATCTGGGCCTGACCAAGTCCCAGGCCGAGGCGCGGCTCGCGGACGAGAAGACGGCGGCAGCCGTCGAAGCGAAGGCGCGGCGTGCCGCGGGAGCGGCGTACGGCGGTTCCTGGTTCGACGCCAAGAGCGGCAGGCTGACCGTCGCCGTGACGGCCGACGCCCCCGGCACCACCGCCGACGCCGTACGAGAGACCGGCGCGAACGTCCGTACCGTCGAGCACAGTGCGCGCCGGCTCGACGCGGTCAAGGCGCGCATCGACAAACTGCCCGCGCCGGACGGCGTCAGCGGCTGGCACGTGGATCCCAGGACGAGCGCGGTCGTCGTGAGTGTCGTCGGCGCGCAGCGTGCTGACAACGATGTCCAGGAGTTCGTCGGGCGGGCCCGTGCGGCAGGACCCGTCACCGTCGAGGAGACCGCCGAGGCGCCTCGGACCTTCGCCGCAGGGACGGTCGGCGGCGACCCCTACTACACGGGCAACGTCCGCTGTTCCATCGGGTTCTCGGTGCACGGCGGCTTCGTCACCGCCGGGCACTGCGGCCGGGCCGGAGCCGGCGTCAGCGGCTGGGACCGGTCCTACATAGGCAATTTCCAGGGGTCGTCGTTCCCGGAGAACGACTACGCCTGGGTCAACGTCGGCAGCGGCTGGTGGACGGTGCCCGTCGTGCTCGGCTGGGGCACCGTCTCCGACCAGCTCGTCCGCGGCTCGGCCGAGGCACCTGTCGGGGCCTCCATCTGCCGGTCGGGCTCGACCACGCACTGGCACTGCGGCACCGTGCTCGGCAAGAACGAGACCGTCAACTACAGCCAGGGCGCGGTGCATCAGATGACCAGGACCAGCGTCTGCGCCGAACCGGGCGACTCCGGCGGCTCGTACATCAGCGGAGACCAGGCCCAAGGGGTCACTTCAGGCGGCAACGGCAACTGCAGCGGGGGCGGCCAGACCTGGTACCAGCCCGTGAACGAGATCCTCAACCGCTACGGCCTCAGGCTGCACACGGCCTGATTCCGCACACCACGCACACGGCCTGATCCAGCGCTCCAATGCACCACTCACTGTCAACGGGCTCCGTCGCCGCGCGGGCGACGGGGCCCGTTCCTGTCGCGCCTGTCGCGCTCGTCCGGAGTGGGCCGGTACACCCCGATTCCGGAGCGAAGCGGGGCGATCGAACATACGATGGGGCATGCGCTGGGCGGTGCCGGGACGAGGCCGCGCCAGGACGCCGATCGCTCGGGGTGGGAGACGTATGGCACAGGGCACCGACGCAAACCGGACCGTCATCCTCACCGTGGACGACGACCCGGGGGTATCACGTGCCGTGGCCCGCGACCTGCGGCGTCGTTACGGCGAGTCGTACCGGATCGTGCGCGCGGAGTCCGGGGAGAGCGCTCTGGACGCGCTGCGCGAGCTGAAGCTGCGCGGTGATCTCGTGGCGGTGATCCTGGCGGACTACCGCATGCCGCAGATGAACGGGATCGAGTTCCTGGAGCAGGCCCTGGACGTGTACCCGGGCGCGCGCCGGGTGCTGCTGACGGCGTACGCGGACACGAACGCGGCCATCGACGCGATCAACGTCGTCGACCTCGACCACTACCTCCTCAAGCCCTGGGATCCGCCGGAGGAGAAGCTCTATCCCGTCCTGGACGACCTCCTGGACACCTGGCGGGCCACCGATCACCGGGCGGTTCCGATCACGAAGGTCGTCGGGCACCGCTGGTCGGCGCGTTCCTCGGACGTACGGGAGTTCCTGGCCCGCAACCAGGTGCCGTACCGCTGGTACTCGTCGGACGAGCCGGAGGGCCGCCGGCTGCTGGCCTGCGCGGGGGCGGACGAGCAGCGGCTGCCACTCGTGGTCACCGCGGACGGGGCTGTGCTCGTCGAGCCCGAGGACGCCGACCTCGCGGCCCAGGTCGGGCTGGCCACGACGCCGACAGCGGACTTCTACGACCTCGTCGTCATCGGCGGCGGTCCCGCGGGGCTGGGCGCCGCCGTCTACGGCGCTTCGGAGGGGCTGCGGACCGTGCTCGTGGAACGCTCGGCCACCGGTGGGCAGGCGGGGCAGAGCTCGCGCATCGAGAACTACCTGGGTTTCCCGGACGGCGTGTCCGGAGCCCAGCTGACCGACCGGGCACGGCGTCAGGCGACGAAGTTCGGTGCCGAGATCCTGACCGCGCGCGAGGTGACCGGACTGGAGGTCAACGGCGCGGCGCGTACCGTGCGGTTCTCCGACGGCTCCGCGGTCGCGGCGCACTGCGTGATCCTGGCGACCGGTGTGTCGTACCGGCAGCTGGAGGCGCCCGGAGCGGACGACCTGACCGGATGCGGCGTGTTCTACGGGTCGGCGCTGACCGAGGCGGCCGCGTGCCAGGGGCAGGACGTGTATATCGTCGGCGGCGCGAACTCCGCCGGGCAGGCCGCGATGCACCTGGCCAGGGGCGCCAAGTCGGTCACGCTGCTGGTGCGCGGCTCCTCGCTGTCCGCGTCGATGTCCCACTATCTGATCCAGCAGATCGAGAGCGCGCCGAACATCAACGTCCGTACGGGCACGGTCGTCGAGGCGGTGCACGGCTCGGACCATCTGGAGCAGCTCACGCTGCGGGACACGGCGAGCGGGCACACCGAGTTCGTCGACGCGCAGTGGATGTTCGTGTTCATCGGCGCGGCACCGCTGACGGACTGGCTGGACGGCACGGTGCTCAGGGACGAACGCGGGTTCATCATCGCCGGCCCCGACCTGACCGACGACGGGCGGCCGCCGACGGACTGGGAGCTGGACCGGCCGCCGTACCACCTGGAGACGAATGTGCCCGGTGTGTTCGTGGCGGGCGACGCGCGCGCCGAGTCCGCCAAGCGTGTCGCCTCCGCCGTCGGAGAGGGAGCCATGGCCGTGATGCTCGTCCACCGGTATCTGGAGCAGTCATGAGCGGGCAGCCGATGCCGTGCGACGAGGCTGAGCTCGGCACACTGTTCCTGTTCGAGAAGCTGGACGCGGAGCAGCTGGCGCGGCTGTGCCGGGAGGGCCGGGTGGAGAAGTTCGAGCCCGGTTACGTGTACCAGGAGGGCGAGCCCGCCACCTGCTTCTTCGTGCTCCTCGAAGGCACGGTCGTGATGTCGCGCCGGGTCGGCGCCGACGACGTGGAGATCAGCCGCACGTCCCAGCGCGGGGTGTACGCGGGTTCCATGCAGGCCTATCTGTCCACAACGGATCAGGCGCACTACAAGGGTTCCCTGCGGGTCACCGAGCCCTCGCGGTTCTTCATCCTGCCCGCCGAGACGTTCGCCGCGGTCCTGCGGGACTGGTTCCCCATGGCGGTGCATCTGCTGGAAGGGATGTTCTTCGGCAGCCAGAACACCCAGCGGACCATCAACCAGCGCGAGCGGCTGCTGGCGCTCGGCTCGCTGTCCGCGGGGCTGACGCACGAGCTCAACAATCCGGCGGCGGCCGCGGTGCGGGCCACCTCGGCGCTGCGGGACCGGGTCGCGCACATGCGGCACAAGCTCAGTGTCATCGCCGCGGGTCCGTACCAGCGTGAGGCGTTGAAGACGCTGATCGAGCTCCAGGAGGCCACGGCCGAACAGGTCGCCAAGGCACCGGTCCTGAGTCCTCTCGAAGCCTCCGACCGCGAGGACGCGCTCACCGACTGGCTCGACGATCACGGCATCGAGGGCGGCTGGCAGATCGCGCCGACGTTCGTGCAGGCCGGGCTCGACACCGACTGGCTGGAGCAGGTCGCGGCAGTCGTGGACCAGGACATGCTGCCGGGGGCCGTGGGGTGGCTCAACTACACCGTCGAGACCGAGCTCCTCATGAACGAGATCGCGGACTCCACGACCCGTGTCTCGAACCTCGTGAACGCGGCCAAGCAGTACTCCCAGCTCGACCGGGCGCCCTACCAGGTCGCCGACGTGCATGAACTGCTGGACAGCACGCTGATGATGCTCGGCGGGAAGATCGGCTCCGGCATCAAGGTGGTCAAGGAGTACGACCGTACGCTGCCCAGGATCCCCGCCTACCCGGGCGAGTTGAACCAGGTGTGGACGAACATCGTCGACAACGCGGTCTCCGCGATGAGCAGCAACGGTGGCGAGGGCACGCTGACCGTGCGGACGGCTCTCGAACGGGAGCAGCTGCTCGTCGAGTTCCGCGACACGGGGCCCGGGGTGCCGGAGGAGATCCGTGGCCGCATCTTCGATCCGTTCTTCACCACGAAACCCGTGGGCGAGGGCACCGGTCTCGGTCTGGACATCTCCTGGCGCATCGTGGTGAACAAGCACCACGGGCATCTGGAGGTGCACTCCGTACCCGGCGACACCCGTTTCCAGGTCTTCCTCCCGCTCACGGCCGCTGACCCGGACACCCCCGCGAATCTCGCCACCGCCGCGGATCCCGAGACCCCTCAGGAGGCGTCATGACCACTCCGGCCGGAATCGACCCCGAGGTGCCGCCGAGCGGCACCGGATGTGTGGAGTGCGATGCCGCCGGCGGCTGGTGGTTCCATCTGCGGCGGTGCGCCCAGTGCGGCCACATCGGCTGCTGCGACAGCTCCCCCGCGAAGCACGCCACGGCCCACCACCGGGCCACGGGCCATCCCGTCGTCCGCAGTTTCGAACCGGGTGAGGGCTGGTTCTGGAACTACGAGACCTCGGAGGTGTACGAGTCCGGGCCGGAACTCGCTCCGCCGCTCAGCCACCCGGCGGACCAGCCCGCGCCAGGACCCGTGGGCCGGGTCCCGGCGAACTGGGCCGACACGCTGCGCTGACGCGGGCGGGCGTGTTGTGAGGCCAACTCCGGTCATTTCACTGTGAGTTGTCCGAACTCGACGATGCCGCGGGTGCCTTGGCCGCCGTGGGCCGCGGTCATGAAGACGCCCACGTCCTGGGCTGCCGCCGCCGCGCCGGGGGTGGCGGTGCCCACGGTGGTCCAGGTCGTGCCGTCGGTGCTGTAGGCGCCGGTGTACGCCGCTTCCGACCGGGTCAGCCGCAGCATGAGCGGCGCACTGGTGGAACCGGCCGTCTCGATGCGGTCGATCCGCCCGTCCTCACCCGAGGACCAGGACAGCACGCATCCGTTGGACGGGGTCACCGCGAGATTGACGAGACCTGAACTCCCTTGCGCCGCGAGGTCGTTGCGGACGATCAGTCCGGCGCGGGCCCAAGGACCCGTCGCATCCTGGGAGTTGACTCTCACCGTGGCCGTGGACGACGTACCGTACACGCCCGGCAGGTAGATCGCGCCGAACTCCTGCGTGGCGCCCCACAGATCGGCGCCGCCGCCTTCGACGGCGAGTTGTTCGCCCAGCTGCCCGAAGACCGCGTCGTTGAAGTCGGCGGTCCGGTACGGCTCCTGGACTCCGGTGCCCGCGAGCAGGCGTACGGAGGCGGCCGCCCTGCCGGACGCGCCGACCGGAATCCGGGTGACCAGCGTGTCCGCGGCGCCGGTGAGGCCGATGCGGTAGGACGCGGTGAAGCTCTCGCCGGGCGCGACGGAAGCGGCGGTCACCGGGCCGAGCGGTGTGGCGGTCAGGCCCTTGGGCGGTGCGGCGGAGAGGGTCACATCCGTCGCCGGGGCGAACCCGTTGCGGTTGGTGAAGGACACGGAGACCGTGACGGGACGGTCGGGCGACACCGCGCCGTGGTCGGCGGTGGCGCTGAGCCGCACGCAGTACGGGTCGGCGGCCAGAATCCTGCGTGCCTCCCGGGCCAGCCGGTACGCATCGCCCTTGGGCGTCGTCGGGAAAGTGCCGTGGCTGCGGTTCCAGGCGTCCTCGATCTCGTACCAGTCGATGGCACGCGGCTCGCGGTCGTCGGTCAGCGCGGCGGTCAGCTCGTCGAAGTACGCCGACCAGCGCTTGTGGTAGAGCCCGGACAGCAGCCCGGACCACTCGCGGTTGGCGTAGTCGTGCAGGCCCTCGTCGGCGCTCGCCCGGTCGCCCCACGTGGTGAGGATCGACCGCGCGTCGTACTCCAGCCGGTCCTTCTCGGCGACGCTCGCACCCCAGGAGCGGGCATCGGCCAGCCACCGGCCGAGCAGGTGCTGGGGTGAGGCGGCGAGCAGGGTGTCCATGAGCCGCATCCAGTCCAGCCAGGTGCGGGTCAGCTTCCCGAAGAGGGGCGCGTTTCCGGTCTCGTACGCCGCCTTGATCTGGGGCAGCAGTACGCGGGTCCGGTTGGAGAGGGTCTGGCGCGCGATGTCGGTCAGGTCATAGCGGTAGGCACTGCTGTCGCGCAACTCCTGTGACACCAGGAGGAGTTCGGTGAGGGCGGTGTCAAAAGCGGTGGTGTCGTAGCGGTCGGCTTCGGGGCCCCAGGATGCGGCCTTGTTCGCCGTCAGGCTCGGGCGCGCGCCGAACAGCCCGTCGGGGGCCTCGCTCCACGCGTCCTTCCGGGTCATGCCGTACGCGGTCTCGCGGATCGTCTGCCAGGCGGCGAGCGCGTGCGGGTCCTTGCCGCCGTAGCGGGAGGTGGCGTACGCGGCGAACCAGTCGTCGAGGTCGATGGTGCCGGGTGTCCACGCCAGGTCGGTGAGGAGCGCGAGCGCGGGCGCGTTGTTGTCGGCGGCCTCCGGCATCGCCGCGATCCCGGCGAGCGCACTGCCCTTCTTGTCACGCCACTTGGGGTACTGCTCCACCCAGTCCGGGGCGTTGGCGCCCATCGGCGTGTGGCCGCCGAAGTTCCAGATGCTGCCGAAGGCGTACGGGGTGCCGCCCCAGTCGCTCTCCCGGTCCGTGACGCTGGTGTAGCGGTCGGACAGGCCGTCCACGATCAGCATCCGGGACTTGTCGACCCCGTCGAGCAGCGCCTTGGACGGGTTGGACTGCCAGCCCAGAATGGCCCAGATCGCGCCCGGGTGAGCTTTCTGCAGCGCCCCTTCGACGGCTGCCGCCGCCTCGTCCACCGGCACGTCACCGGGGTTGCCGCCCTCGTGCAGCAGGTCCATCTTGTACATCGTGCTGTCGCCGAAGCGCTCCGACTGGGCCCGGTAGAAGGCGGCGGACACCTCGTCGAAGGCCGTCGTCCGCGGGTCGAGCCAGTCGGGTCGCTTGAAGGCACCCCAGTCGCCCTGGGGGACCACGGCCGCGTCCCCGCCGTGTTTGGCGACGAAGTCGTCCGGCACGGTGCCGAAGTAACCGGGCAGCACCGGTGTCATGCCCAGTTCGCGCACCCGGTCGGTGATCTTCCGGGCGAGATCGGCACGCCTCTCGATGAGTTGCTTGGACACCGGACCGCCGAACCCCGACATGTTCTGCAGCAGCCACCACGGCTGGTGGGCCGGTGCCGGAATCCACGCCCGCATCTCGGCGTCGGAGTAGCCGAACTGCCGGAAGGTGTCGTAGTAGACGGCGTCGCCGCCGGTGTAGACAAGCACCCTGTTGATGCCGTGCAGCGCGAGCACGTCCAGCTCGCGCTCCCACGCGTCCCAGTCCCGGTAGGGGCCGGTGTAGCCGTCGTTGGTGTCGTTGAGCGCGAACCGGTGCGGCACGTTCGCCGATCCGGTGATCTCCCCGTCGGGGGCGGGCAGCAGCCTGGGGAGGTTCAGCTGTTCGCCGTTCCAGGAGATGTCGGCCTTCGCCGCCCGCGCGAGATAGGTGTTGAGGCCGGTGAGCAGCACCGCCGGGCTGGTGCCTTCCACGGTGATCGCCCCGGCCCGGCCGGTGACCTTGAACCGGTCGGCGCTGCCGGCGCTCAGCGCGCGCAGCGTCACCTGCCGGTGGTGGTCGGGCAGCAGCCGTTGCAGCGCGACCGATGCGGGGGTCGTGTCGAACGGCTTCGCGTCCTGGTCCGCAGCCGCGGGTGCGGCGTGGGCGCCCGGCTGCGGCGTCAGCAGCACCACTGAGCCGAACGCGGCAGCTCCGGTCAGCAGACGTCTGCGGCTGAGGGGTTGATTGCCTGTCATGAGCGTCCTTCCAAAACTTTTCGGATCTTCCGAGCCGCGGTGCGATGCGGTCGCACCGCACCGCACCGCACCGCGGCTCGGTTCAGGCGACGGTCATCGCGAAGATGTGCAGAGCGGGTCCACCGCTCGGCAGGCCGTCGCTGACCTTCGGCAGCACGACGGAGTGCAGTTCCTTGTCCTCCAGGTCGACGCCGAAGGTGTAGAGGCTGACCGGGTTCCTGTCCTGGCCCGAGGGGGTGTTGCGGTACGGCAGTACCACCGCGGCCGCGGGGTTCGCCCAGTACCAGTCGGGGACGTCGACGGAGAAGGCCTGCTCCGTGCCGTCCGCGTACACGACCTTCCCGGGCCCCTTGCCGTCGCCCCAGGTGGAGGTGCCGAGGAAGGCCAGCCGCGAGCCGGTGCCGGACAGCCGCACGGTCTGCCCGGAGGACACCACGTTGTCCTTGGCCCCGGGCTTGGTTTCCGGCCAGGTGAAGGTCGTCCCGCCGTAGGTGACCGAGGCCCCGGGAGTCAGTCCGACCGAGGCCAGCGCCTGGGCGGACAGGCTGGAACGCGAGCCGTCGATGTCGGCGGTGGTGGTGGCGTCGTCGGAGGAGATGCCGGCGTTGTCGAAGGCACTGGCCAGCGACCTGTACGGCAACAGCAGCCGCGAGGTGGCGCGGGTGCAGTCGGATCCGTCCTCGTGCACGTCGAAGAGCGCGTGCGCGATGCAGGGGACCACCCCCTCGGCGTCGTCGGGGAGCCGGGTCTTCCAGGTTCGGGTGACCGACCGTCCGGGCGCGATGTCGCCCAGGTTGTCCGACTCCTCGATGTCGCTCACGGCGAGGTAGAGAACGGTGCCGCGCAGGGTGATGCCGGTGGTGTTCTTGAGGGTGGCGGTCAGGGTCACGACCTGGCCAGGACCGGGGGTGGCCGGGGTGATGGTGAGGGAGACGGGCGGCGGGAGGAAGTCCTGTTCGGAGCGGTAGGCGGCCTGGGCGAGGCTATGGGTTGTCATCTCTACTCCACTGAGAAGTGGTCGAACACGGCCTGCACGGTGGTGCCGGGGTAGTTGAGGTTCACGGCGCTCGCCACCACGCCGGCGTCCAGGGCGCCGCTCGCGGAGGGGACGTTCGCGCTCGCGACCTCGCTCCAGGAAAGGCCGTTGTTGACGCTGGAGTACGCGGTGTACGTGGTGCCGTCGCGGACCAGGCGCAGCCAGGCCGGGTGGGTGGAGCCGCCGCCACCGGCCCAGGTGTCGAGCCGCCCGTTTCCGTCGCTGTCGGTCATGAACTCCAGGCCGAACGACTTCGACATCGTGAGTACGGCGTAGCCGCCCTTCTCCGGGGCGGTCAGGTCGTTGGCGACCGCGATCCCGTACTTGGCGGTGGGGTTGTCGCTGCCGGTGAGGCTGACCGTTTTGACCTGCACCACGCTCGCCTCGGCGGCGGAGCCGGGAAGGAGGATGCCGCCCTTCTCGTCGGTGCCGCCGGAGAAGTCGCGGCCGCCCGCCCAGATCACCAACTGGCTGCCGTACTGGCCGAACTTGGCGTCGTCGGTGGTGGCGAACGTCCGGTACGGGTCCCGCACCTCATTGGGCTCGTACGGCACGGTGACCGTCTTCGCGGACCGCGCGCAGTCGCTGCTGCGCCCGTCGACGTCGAAGACCACGTGCGCGGTGAACGACACGTTCCCGGCCACATCGGCCGGCATCGCCGTCTCCCAGCGCCGGGTTGTCTTCGCGCCCAGCCGCAGGTCGCCGAGCGGGATGGTCTTCGCCGCCGTGGTGGCGCCGGGGTTGATCAGGTGGAGCACGGCGTTGCGGAGCGGGAAGGGGCAGTCGTTGGTGAGGACCGCGGTGGCGGTGACCGTGTCACCGCTCGCCGGCTCGGCGGGTTCCGTGGTGACGGTGAGCGTGGGCCCCAGGGTGTCGAACTGCGTACCGTTACTGATTCCCATGCCGGTCACCGGGCCCAGTCGACGGTGAAGACATTGGCGATGTCGCTGGGCAGCGAGGACGGGACGGTGATGTTGATCTTTCCGTCACCGCGGGTCCACCTCAGACTGCCGCTCGTGCCGAGCAGCCGGATCCGGGACGTGGCGCTGATGGGGATGTCGCCGGGCACCGAGAGGGTGCCGCTGGGCGCGCCCAGCACGATGATGTTGAACTTGCCCGGGGAGACGGTGTAGCGGATGCCGAGCGAGCTGCCCTCCTCCTCCGCCCGCACCCAGGGCGTCGACCCGTAGATCGCCGGGCCGTTGACCTTCAGCCAGGCGCCGATGTCCCGCAGCCGCTCCTGCATGATCTCGGGGATCGTGCCGTCCGGCCTGGGACCGATGTTGAGCAGCAGGTTGCCGTTCTTGCTGACCACGTCGGCGAGCAGCTGGATCAGGAACTCGGAGGTCTTGTAGTCCTCGTCCGGCTCGTGCTTGTTGTAGCCCCAGGAGTAGCCCATGGTCATGCAGCACTCCCACTTCTGCGGATCCATCGTGGGATTGGTGCGCTGCTCGTACGTCGCGAAGTCGAAGTGGGTGTCGAACCGGTCGTTGATCACGACACCCTTGGGGTACTTACGGTTCTTGGCCTGGTTGTAGTAGTGGGCCAGGGGTTCTTCGCTGCGCCACGGCGGTTCGCCGGTGGGCCGGAACCACTGTCCGTCCGCCCACAGCAGCTCCGGGTCGTAGCGGTCGATGATCTCGTAGAGCTGCTTGAGCTCGTAGTCGCCTATGTAGTCGTCGACCGGCTTGTAGCCGGTCATCGGGATTTCCTTGTCGGTGTAGAAGTTGCGCATCGGCCGGCCGATCGCCGGGTTGAAGTACTCGCCGAGCGAGTAGTACAGGCCCGGGCGCACGGTGCCGCGCTTGCGGGCCGCGGTCATCAGCTCACCGACGAGGTCGCGCTTCGGGCCGTACGCCACTGAGTGACGGTCCGTCACCTTGCTGGGGTAGAGGGCGAATCCGTCGTGGTGCTTGCTGGTCAGCGCGAAGTACTCGGCGCCGGCCTGCTCGAACAGCTTCACCCAGGCGTCGGGGTCGTACTTCTCGGCCTTGAACTGCGGGATGAGGTCGTCGTAGGTGACGTCTTCGCCGTAGGTGTCGCGGTGGTACTTCCACTCGGCGGTGTCCTTGGTGCTCTGGTACCAGAGGTACCACTCGGAGGCGCTTCTCGGCGTCGCGCCGGCGATCACCGAGTAGACGCCCCAGTGGACGAAGATGCCGAACTTGGCGTCCTTGTACCAGCGCGGCACGGGATGGGTGTCGAGGGACGCCTTGGTGGGCTGGTAGTCGGGAATGCCCGCGGCGCCGGGCGCCACACCTCGGGCGAGGGCCTGGGCGGTGCCGGGCGGGGCGAGCAGCACCGCCCCGCCGAGGGCGGCCGCGGTGGTCATGAAGTGTCTGCGGTCGACTGCCATGAACGTGCCTCTCACTGGTGGATGGAGAAGGAGTCGAAGAGTGCTGTCGTGGTCTGGCCGGGGTAGTTGAGGTTGACGGCGCTCGCGACCATTCCGGCGTCGCCGGTGCCGGTCGCGGACGGCACGGTGGCGGTGGCGACCTGCTGCCAGGCGGTGCCGTCGGGGCTGGCGTACGCGGTGTAGGCGGTGCCATCGCGGACGAGCTTCAGCCAGGCGGGGTGGTAGGAGGAGCCGCCGCCTGCCCAGGTGTCCAGGCGGCCGTCACCGTCGCTGTCGGTCAGGAACTCCAGGCCGTACTGCGCGGACATGGTGAGCACCGCGTAGCCGCCCGCCTCGGGCGCGGTGAGGTCGTTGGCGACGGCGATCCCGGCCTTGGCGGAGGGGCCGCTGCCGGTCTGACCGACGACGCGGGCGGTCACCGTGCCGGACGGCGGCGCGGCGTCGGCGAGGTAGACCGCCGCCTTCTCGTCCTTCCAGCCCGACAGGTCCTGGCCGCCCGCCCAGATGGCGAACTGGTCGCCGTTCTGCGCGTATTGGGCCTCTTCGGTGGTGGTGGCGGTCGTCCGGTACGGCGCCCGCACCTCGGACGGAACGGGAGTCACCGTCGCGTCCACGCTGTCGGAGTCGTGGCGTGTCCGGCCGTCCTGGACGAAGGAGGTGCGTACGCCGATCTCGTGGGTACCCCAGGCCGCGTCGGCCGCCGGGGTCACCGTCCAGGTGGCGGTGGCGCTGTCGCCCGGGGCGAGGGAGCGTATCCGTACGCTGCCGGCCGGTTCGGCGGACCAGCCGTCGGGGAGCGCGAGGCGAGTGCTGACCTGAGTGACCGCCGTGGGACCGGTGTTGGTGACGGTCGAGGTGATCTCCGTACCGTCACCGCCCGCTTGCAGGGTCGGCCGGTACGGGGTGAGCCGGACGCGCGCCGACGGGCAGTCGCGGGCCGCCCCGAGGGTGGCGAGGTCGACGGCGTCGGCGAACGCCTTCATCCCGGTGTCGTTGGGATGCAGATGGTCACCGGAGTCGAACGCGGCGCCGTACCGGGTGGGGTCGTCCGGGTCCCGTACCGCCTTGTCGAAGTCGGCGTAGTCGTCGAAGACGCCACCGGAGTCGCGCACGAACGTGTTGACCTTCTGCCGGTCGGCCTCCTTCGCCTCGGTCCACCAGTCGCCCCAGCCGCGATACGGGACGACGGTCGCGCCGATCAGGCGCAGCCCGCGGGCATGGACACGGCGCCCGATCTCCTTCATGCCGTCGATCACCTGATCGCCGGTGGCACCGCCCCAGCTGAGGTCGTTGACGCCCTCGAACAGGACCACCGTGCGGGCGCCCGGCTGCGACAGCACGTCGCGTTCCAGCCGGTCCAGCGCCGACGGGTTGCCGTCGACGCCGGCCGTGAT
This sequence comes from Streptomyces scabichelini, assembly GCF_011045015.1. GTDB lineage: Bacteria > Actinomycetota > Actinomycetes > Streptomycetales > Streptomycetaceae > Streptomyces > Streptomyces scabichelini. Next base: position 64,216 of record NZ_JAAKZY010000011.1, read on the forward strand.
CCGGTTGCCGCTGATGCCCTCGTTCAGCACTCCGGCTGTGGACGAACAGGCCGACAGCCGCCCCGCCAGATAGTCCGGCCAGCGCCGGTTGGCGTTCGCCGTGGAGGACGCCCCGTCGGTTATGGAGTCGCCGAGCGCCACCACCGCGCCCGCCGTGTCACCGCCCTGTACGTCGACACCGGTCAGGAACGGGAAGGTGGAGTCGGTTCTGGTGAAGGCGTCCCCGTCGGCGTCCGAGGCGTGGTCGCCGCCCCCGTCGGGTGTCCAGTAGACGGTCTGGAGACCCATCCAGTGCTGGCTGATGTGGGTGAGCCGGCCGGGGAAGTACAGGCTGACGACCAGTTCGCTGCGGGCCGGCACGGGAACCCGGACGGCATCGCTCACCGCCTGCTCTCCGGCGGCGATCGTCACCTCGTCCTCGCCGCCGAACCGCAGCTCGTATGGTTTCGCGACGCCGGAGCCGCCGTCACGTCGCCCCACGGTGGCGTGCCCGATCGTCACCGGCTCGGCGGTGAACCCGTTGGTCAGCCGAATCCGTACGCTCGACCCGCCCGCGCTCACCCGCACCGGTATCCGAACCGTCACCTCCGAGGTGCCCGGGTCGTACGAGGCGTGCTGCGCGGTCGCCCAAGTCCCGGTCCACTCCCCCGGCTTGGCCCCGGCCTCGGCCGAAGTCGCCGGGAGCAGGGCCGCCAGGACGGCCACCACGGTCGCGGTCAGGGTGGCGCATCTTCGGCGTCCACGCAGGTGTCCAGGTCGATGTCCACGTAGATGTCCAAGCACGGGTCCTCCTCAGGAACAGCCGCGGCCGAGCCCGAGCGCGGCGAGGTCGATGGAGTCGGCGAAGGCCTTCATCCCGGCGTCGTTGGGGTGGAGGTGGTCACCGGAGTCGTACGCCGCACCCAGCCGCCGCGGGTCCGCCGGGTCCCGTACCGCCCGGTCGAAGTCGGCGTAGTCGTCGAAGACCCCGCCGGAGTCCCGGACGAACTCGTTGACCTGCTGCCGCCGGGCCTCCGTCTCCTCGCTCCAGCCGCCCCAGGTGAAGTCCTTGTACGGCGTGATCGTGGCGCCGACGACCCGCATCCCGCGCTGGTGCGCCCGGTCGGCGATCTCCGTCATCCCGGCGATGATCTGCTCGGCACTGGCCCCGCCGAGATCGTTGATGCCCTCGAAGAGGATCAGGGTCCTGGCTCCCGGCTGGGAGAGCACGTCGCGTTCGAGGCGGTCCAGGGCCGAGGGGTTGGTCGCGGTCCCGGCGGTGATCCGGTTGCTGGTGATGCCCGCGTTGAGCACCCCGGCGCCGGGCAGGCAGGCGTTGAGGCGGGCGGACAGCAGGTCGGGCCAGCGCTGGTTGGTGTCGGCCGTCGAGAAGGACCCGTCGGTGATCGAGTCGCCGAGCGCCACCACCGACCGGGCTTTCGGCGCGGTCACATCGACGCCGCTGAGGAACGGCCAGCTGGTGGTGGTCCAGGTGAAGGCGTCACCGGCGGTGTCGGCGGCGTGGTCACCCGCCCCGTAGTCCGTCCAGTACACGGTCTGCTGCGCCCACCAGTGATCGGTGATGTGCGTGACCTGGCCGGGCAGATGGAGGCTGACCACGAGGTCGGCCAGGGCCGGTACGGAGAGTCCCACCGGATCGCTGACGGCCTGGCCGCCCGCCGGGATGGTGACCGCGCGCTTCCCGCCGAACCGCAGGTCGTACGGGCGCGCCACGGCGGAGCCGCCATCGCGCAGCCCCACGGTCGCGTGCCCGATGGTCACCGGGTCGGTGGCGTAGGCGTTGGTCAGGCGGATGCGTACGGATGAACCGCCGACGCTGGTGTGGACCGGCATCCGTACCGTCACCTCGGACATCCCCGAGACGTCGTAGTGCTCGCTCGGCGCGGTCGCCCAGGTCCCCGTCCAGCCGCGCCGATCGTCCTGCTGACCGGCCTCGGCGGGCGCCATCGTCCCCGCCACGACGGCCGCGACCGCCAGGAGCAGAGCCGCGAGCCTGCCGCGGATCCCGTGCATGTGCCGCCCCTTACCGTTCCGCGCCGGTGCGCTTGAGTGCCTCGTACGCCTTGGTGGCGCCCTTGGCCTTGAGGTTCACGAAGGCCGGGGTCACCCCGAGCGGGGCCGCGTATCTCTTGAGCGTCACGGGACCGCGGACGACCTTGCCGTTGGTCACGTCGCGCCATGTTCCGGTCGGCAGGAAGACGTCCCGGGTGGTGCCTTCGTCGAGCTTCGGCGCGGCCAGCACGGCCGGACCGAGCATCCACTCGTCGGCGACCGTGTAACTCGCCTCGTCCTTCGGGAAGTCGAAGAACAGCGGCCGCATGATCGGATCACCGGTCTTCAGGGTGCTCTGCACCTGGTCCCAGATGTACGGGGCCAGCCGCTCGTGCGTCGCGATGGCCGACCGGTAGAGGTCAACCGTCTCCCGGTCGTAGCCGACCCAATCGCCGGTCGTCGCGTCCCGGACACCGGTGGGCGAGGTCGAGGCGTACATCAGCGGCATCAGGGAAGCCGCCTGTGCCCAGCGGGCCAGGACCTGCTTGGTGGGCGGCGGGTAGCTGAGCGAGCCGCCGATCATGTCGGTCTCGACGAACGGGTAACCGATCGTCGAGACCGCCAGGTTGGCCGAGACCGCCGCGCGCAGCCCCGCGAAAGTGGTCGGCTTGTCGGCCGTGCGGGTGGCGAAGCCCTTGTCCTGCGCGGCGTTCCAGGCGACCCGCAAACCCGCTCCCTGCTGGTCGAACTCGTCGGCCAGCTCGGTGCCGTACTTCACGTAGTCGGCGCGCGTGGCCCCGGGATAGGGGGCGCACCGGTCGTCGAAGAAGGCGGTGTCGAACTTGAACCCAGCGACCCCCAACTCGCTTGTCTGCGCTTTGAGATCCTCGGTGTACCACTGCCGCGCGGCCGGGTTCGCCAGGTCGATCAGCCCGGTCTGGCGGCCGTTCCACCAGGTGAACAGGCAGGGTTTGGTCGGGTCGGACGGGTCCTTCAACAGATAGCCGTTGTCGACGGCTTCGGAGAAGTTGGCGGCGGTCTCGGGCATGTACAGGCCCGTCCACATGCCCAGGTCGAAGCCGAGGCGGCCCAATTCCTTGGACAGGCCCGGAAGATCGGGGAAGCGCTCCTCGAAGTCGGCGGCGATCACGCTCTCCTCGATCTGCAGGGCGTGTCCGCCGAGCCCGGCGCCGACCAGTGCACGGGCCCAGTCGAGGACGTTCTCCTGGTTCTGCTCGCCGTAGAGCTGGGCCCAGGAGTTCCACAGCGGGGTGGCGTACTGCTCGTAGGAGGTGTCGGAGCGCTCGGGCTTGCCGACCAGCGCGATGTGGTCGCGGTAGACCTCGGCGGGGGTGTCCTCGACGAAGACAGTGGAGGCGGCGGGCCGTTCGCCGGTGACGGTGAACTCGCCGAGTCCGTTGCCACCGGAGTTGATCCGCACGTCCATCGGATCGTTCGTTTTCGCGCGCAGCCCGGTGGCACTGGAGGTGTACCAGAACGGGGAAACCACCTGGTACGACGCCGGGCTGAACCCGGTGTCCACCAGCTGCCCGGAGTCCAGCGGCCACGGCTGGACGGTCTGGTCGCTGTTCTCGCCGTGGCCGTACCAGTGCCCGGCGCTGTTCAGCTCGTACGCCGTGCTGAGCACATCAGCGGTGGCCCCGGACAGCGACCAGTCGACGTCGTACCGATCGGAGCGCAGCGTGATCTTCAGGGCGATGGTGACGCCCGGCAGGTCGGTGGCGGCGGTGACGCGCAGGGTGTTGCCGTCACGCGTGCTGCCGGTGACCTCCCGGACGAGGTACCAGTCGCCGTCGATCCGGAACCGGAACGCGGCGGGCGAGGTGGCCAGGACGGTCCTGCCTTCCCGCACCGTGGTGAGGGCCAGCCGGTCTGTCGCGACGTGCAGTTCGTAGCCGGGCGTCGCAAGGGTGATCGGCCCGGTTTCGGCGGCGGTCGCCGGGGCCGCTGTGCCGAGCAGCGGGGCGGCCAGGATCAGCGCTGCCGAGCAGCGGCGGACGGTTCGCCTTCCGATAGCGGGCATCAGGCACCGCCGCCGCAGGTCAGCTTGGCGTCCGCCCAGTCCGCGTGGTCGAGGGCGTTGCCGTCCCCGGCGTCCGAGACGACGAGTTCGAGCCGCCGCGCGCCTGCCACGTCGACGTCGATCTCCTTCGTCGCCGTATCCCGGTCGACGGTGCCGCTCTCGTAGACGGGCGTTCCGTCGGCGAGGACGGTGTAGGTGACGGTGGCCGGGCCGTCGGACCGGCCGTAGGTCTCCTGGTCGAGGCCGAGCGCGGCGTGGAAGGTGGTGCAGGTGCCGCCGAGCCACACCTGGGCGCTACTGCCCGCGTGGGTGCCGAGGCCCTTGTCGTAGACGGTGTCGTGCAGGGTGAGCGGCAAGCCGTCGCCCTCGGCGTTCTCGCCGTTGGACTGGTCGCGTTCGACCGGCCCCCAGCCGTTGCTGCTGGACTGGAACGGCAGATCGCTGACGTAGTGTTCGCCGGCCGTGAGCGGCGGTGGCTGCGCCGCCACCACCTGTTCACCGGTCACCGAACCGGGTTTGCCGCGCTGGGTGAAGTCGGCGGTGACGCGGATGATCGCGACGGTGCCGGTCTTCTGGTCGGTGGGAACGGTGACGGTCCACTGGGCCTTCGCCGAAGCACCGGGCTTGAGGGTGCCGAGTCGCACCGGATCGGCCGGGGTCGCGGTCCAGCCGTCCGGCAGGTTCGGGCTCAGCGTGAGGTCGCGGAGCGTCTGGCCGTTGTCCGGAACGGCGGCCGTCGCCGTCACCTGGTAGCTGTTGCCCGGCTCAACGGTGTCGGGGGCGTCGACGGTCACCCGCGCCGGGGTGGCCGGGTCGGCGTAGGTGGCGGCGTCGTAGGCCGGGGCGGCCACATCGGTGACCTTCAGCGAGGAAGTGACATTGCCGAGTGTGGTGAGGCCGACCTTTCCGAGGCCGCCGCTCTTCGCGTCCTCGCTCCACGAGGCGATGGCGATGGTGTTCTTGCCGTCGGCGCGCAGAATGCCGTTGGGGATGGGGAAGGTGTGCTGGGGGCCCGTGTCGTTGACGTAGTGGCCCATCAGCCAGCCGTTGACATAGATGAGGGCGCGGTAGTTGCGGTCGGGGTCGTCGGTGATGGTGACGCCGACGGAGACGTCCTGGCCCTTGGGCAGGCGGGGGTTGAAGGTGGTGCGGTACCAGGCGATGCCGGGGGTGTTGTCGGTGGCCGGCAGCGTGGCGTCGTCCCAGGAGCGGTCCGGGTAGCCGGGCAGGGTCCAGCCCGAACGCTCCCCGTACAGGCCGCCGTTGTTCATGTGCCCGCGCACGGTGTCGACGGGCTGCTCACCGCCCCGGGCGCCCTGGATTCGCCAGGTGATCTGCGCGTCGGATCCGGCGAGATAGGCCGTGGTCAGGCCGCGCGGCTGCTTGTGGTCGTCGCTGTTCCAGGTGAAGTCCTCGTTGTGGCCCATGGTGCCGACCAGGACGGAGATCACGTTCTCCTTGCCCTTGTGCAGCAGGCCTTCGGCGATGGGGAACGTCTTGCGGCCGGTCTGGCTCGTCCCGGCGAACTTCCCGTTGATCCATACCGAGTACGCGCCCACCGCCGCCGACGAGGTGTCGGGGTTGGTGGCGTATCCGGTGAGGGACAGGGACTTCTCCGTGCCGGTGGCCTTGAAGCGGCCGCGGTACCAGACGTAGCCGTGGTGGTAGCCGTACTCGTCCTGGTAGAGCACCGGCAGAGTCCCGGGCTTGGTCGGGTTGTTGGTGGTCAGCTTGTCGGCGTACGTCCAGGACGAGTCGTCGAAGTCCGGGGCGGCCTCGGGGGTTTCGGCGGACGCCTTCCAGCCGGTCAGCTCGGGGAGCTTGACGTCCTTCGGGCCGGGCACGGTGCCCAGCAGGCTGCCCGAGGAGGTCGGTTTCACCTTCAGGGGTACGCCGTTCCAGGTGACGGTCCGTACGCCGGGTGGGGCGAAGACCTCCAGCGGGCCCGTCTTCTTCGCATCGCCGGTGAGGGCGAGCGTCGTCCGGCCGGTGACAGACGCCGTACGGACCAGTTCGGTGCCGCGCTCCAGGACCGGACCGGCCGCCGTGTCCTGCCGCCAGAATCCGGCGGCCTCGTCGTCGGTGCCGATGAGCAGCAGCAGATCGGGGCGACCGCCGCCCTGGACGAGGACCCGGGTGAGGCCGGAGTGGGTGTAGTCCAGCTTCAGGTCACCGCGCTCGGCATCCCAGGTGGCGTCCGCCTTGCCGTCGAGCACAGTGACCTTGGGCTCGGTGGAGTAGCGGAGCACGGTCTGTCCCGGGTCACCTTCGCCGCCGTACAGCACGGCTTGCGTGCGGTCACCGGTCCGGGTCCGTGTGCTGGTCAGCAGCTCACTGGTGGAGTAGACGAGCCGCTGGCCGCCGCCGAGGTCGTGGCCCGCGACGAGGATCTTGCCGGTCTTGCCGTTCAGCCGTGCGGTGACCGGATACGTGCCGTCGGGGGTCTGCCAGTCGAAGGTGGTCGTGGCGTCGGCGTCGGCCATCGGGTCGCCGTGCCGGAGGTAGAGGAACCGGGTGTCGGTGTCCGGGTTGGCGCGGGCCTCGATGTGCACGGCGTTGTTGGACGAGGCGGGTGCGTCGGCCGGATCGGTCGCGGTGAGCGGTCCCGTGGTGGTGTAGAAGAGGCCCTGCCGCTTCATCTCGTCGTAGTCGGCGCCGGTCTGGCGCGGCTCGCTGATCGGTGCGCCGTAGTCGTACGAGGTGTAGACCTGACGCGGGTCGGCGAGCCAGCCCCAGTTGGTGCCGCCGTAGGTCATGTAGAGGTTCTCGATCGTCGTGCCCTGCATGACCTCGTGCTTGTTGACGATCTTCTGGTAGGCGGGGCCCATCTTCTCCCGGCACTTCTCGTAGCCGGTGTCGCCCCACGTCTGGAACCAGCCGGTGCCCGCCTCGAAGATCGCCAGCGGTGCGTCGTCCTGCTGCCGCTTGAGCGTGGGCAGCCACCACTCCCCCTTGCAGAAGGAGTTGTACTGGTCCAGCTCGCCGACGAAGTCCAGGCCCTCACCGCCCGCGTACTGCGGCATCGGCTCGTTGCCGACGAGGGGCACGGTGATGCCGTCGGCCCTTACCTGCTTGGAGAGTTCGACGATGTGCTCGCGGCCGTCCGGGTCGTACAGCTCGTTCTCGACCTGGTAGAGCAGCACCGGCCCGGTGCCGTCCGTGACCTGGCGGCGGGCGAGGATCTTGTCGATTTCCTTGAGCCACTCGCGGGCGGCGTCGAGATATTCGGGATCGGTGGAGCGGGCCTGTCCCTTCTGGGTCATCAGCCAGCCGGGGAAGCCTCCGCCGTCCGTCTCGGCGTTGATGTACGGCCCCGGCCGGGCGATGACATAAAGCCCTGCCTCCTCGGCCATGTCGAGGAGCTTGTCGACGTCACGGACACCGGTGAAGTCGTAACGGCCCTTCGCCGGGGAGTGGAAGCCCCAGTCGAAGTAGATCGAGACGGCGTTCATACCGCTCGCCTTGATCTTCTGGAGCACGTCGCGCCACAGGTCGGGGCTGGGGAGCCGCCAGTAGTGGAACTCTCCGGACCAGACGAAGAGCCGCTCGCCGTCGACCTTGACGGAGTACTTGTCGTAACTGACCGTGTGCGGCGTGGCCTTGGCGGCCATGCCGTCCTCCGCGACTTCCGCGACTTCGGCGGCCGGGACCGTGGCGTGGGCGGGCACCGCCGCGGACAGGACCGCGAGCAGTACGGCGGCCAACGCTGCGGCCAGCAGGGGACGCAGGTGTCCGACGCGGGCGAGGTTCACGAGGTGCCTCCCGCACAGGTCAGCTTGGCGCCGCCCCAGTCCGCGTGGTCCGTGGACACATCGCCGTCGCCGTCGACCAGCAGGTCCAGCCAGCGGGCGCCGGTCACGTCCACGTCGACCGCGGCGCCGGCGTCGGAGCCGTACAGCACCGGGGTGGTGGCGAGGGAGCGGCCGTCGGCGATCACCTGGAAGGAGACGCTGCCGTTGTCGCCGACCTCGTCGTCCACCCCGGCGGTCGCGGTGAACCGGGTGCAGCCGCCGCCGAGATAGACCCGGACCTGGCTGTTCGCGTGTACGCCCAGGCCCTTGGCGTAGGTGGTGCCGCCGACCGAGAGCGTTCGCCCGTCACCCGCCGCGGACTCGCCGTTCGAGGCGTCCTTCTCGACCGGGCCCCAGCCGTTGACCGCCTTGACCAGGGTCAGGTCGCTGACGTAGGCGTCGTCGGACAGCCCCGGCGGCGGCACCTGCACGGCGCGTACACCGGTGACCGTGCCCGGACGGCCGGGCTGCGTGAGCTGGGCGGTCGCGGACAGGACGGCGTAGTGGACCGGGTCGCCGGGCGGGGTCACGGTGTAGGCCGCGGTCACCGTGTCGCCGGGCCGGACCAGGTCGAAACGGGTGGTGTCGTCGGTGGTCGCGGTCCAGCCGTCCGGGACCTTCAGCGCCAGCTCGACGTTCCGGGCGGTCAGCGCGTCCTTCGGCACGGTGAGGGTGACGGGGACCTTGGTGGCGGTGCCGGTGCTCAGGAACGGCTCCGCGTCGACGGTGACATGGGCGCCCGCCGTCGGCATGGCGTAGGTCGCGGCGTCGTACGAGGGGGCGCCCACCGCACCGACCTTGATCCCGCCCGCCGTGGCGCCGAGGTCGACGAGCTTCGCCGAACCCGGCCCCGCGCCGGCCTCGGTGGACCACACGGCCAGGGCGATGGTGTTGCTGCCCTGCTCGCGCAGGATGCCCTTGGGGACGACGAATCGTGTCTGCGGTCCGGTGTCCGGCAGATAGCGGCCGATCAGCCAGCCGTTGACGAAGATCTGGGCGCGGTAGCCGGTGTTGCCGCCCGCGGCCTCGGCGAGATCGAGTGCGATCGCGTTGTCCTGGCCCTGCGGCAGGTCGAGCCGCGCGGAGGTGCGGTACCAGCGCACGCCGGGCCCGGTCTTCCCGGTCTGCCCGGAGAGGGTGGTGCTCTTCCAGCCGCCGTCGGGGTATCCCGGCAGCGACCAGCCGGCCCGCTCCCCGTACAGCCCGCCGTTGTTGTAAGGGCCCCGGGCGGTGTCGACCGGATCCTCACCACCCCGGCTGCCCTGGATCTTCCAGGTGAGGGTGGAGGCCCCGCCGATCACCTCGGCGGAGAGCAGACCGCGCGGCTCCTTGGAATAGTCGTGGCCCCATTCCTCGTTGTGGCCCGCGTTCTCCACCAGGACGGACAGCACGTTGTCCCCGCTGTCCTTCAGCGTGTCCGCCGGAATGTCGAAGGTGTGCGCGCCGTCGCCGGAGGTGCCGAGGTGGCGGCCGTTGAGCCAGACCGCGTACTGGCCGGTCCTACCGGTCTTGGCGTCGAGTGCGAGCGCGGTCGCAGCACCGGTGGTTCTGAACCGGCCGCGGTACCAGACGTTGCCGTGGTGGTAGCCGTACTCGTCCATCGCGAGGACAGGCAGCGAGCCGTCCAGGGCGGGGTTGTTGGCGGTGAGGTGGTCGGCGGTGGTCCAGGCGGAGTCGTCGAAGCCGGGAGCGGACTCCGGTGCCTCCTCCTTGTACTTCCACGTCGTCAGCGCGGGCAGCCCGACCGGGCGCGGCGCCTGGGTGACGGCGACATCGCGGCCGTTCCAGGTCACCTTCTCGGCGTCCGCGATGACCTCGATCTTGGTGGCCTTGGTGGAGTCGCCGGTCAACTTCAGGGTGCCGTCGGCCAGTTCGGCCGTACGGACGAGGGACGGTCCGCGTACGAGGACCGGGCCCTTGGCGGTGTCCTGCCGCCACCAGTGGGCGGTCTCGGCGGTGTCGGCGATCAGCAGTTCCATGCCGTTCACCAGCACCCGGGCCAGGCCCTTGTGGGTGTAGTTCAGCCGCAGGTCGCCGCGTTCGGCGTCCCAGGTGGTGGTGACATCGCCGTCGAGGATGGTGACCTCGGGCCGTTCGGCATACCGCAGCACGGTCTCGCCGGTCTCGCCCGCACTCCCGTACAGCATCGCCACGTCCCGGTCGCCGATCCGGGCGTGCGTCATGATCTCCGAGGTGGAGTAGACGAGCCGCTGGGTCTTGCTCAAGTCGTAGCCTGCGACGAGCAGTTTGGCGTCCCGGCCGTCGACGGTGATCGTGCCCTGCTGCGGTACACGCGGGTACTCGCCGTCCGCGCCCTTCAGCGACAGGGTGGTCTCGTCCTTGTCCTTCACGCGGGTGTCGGCGTGCCGGACGGTGAAGAACTGGGTGCCGTCGTCGGGATTGACGCGCCGGTCGATGCGCAGGGCGTCGTCGGACGGGGCCGGGGCCTCGGCCTTGTCGGTGCGCGCCAGCGAGGTCACGGAGTTGACCATGTACCCCAGGCGCTTGAACTCCTGGTACTTGTCCGTCAGTTGACGGGACTCGTTGATCGGGGCCCCGTAGTCGTACGACGTGTAGACCGCGTTGGGGTCGGCGAGCCAGCCCCAGTTGGTGCCGCCGTACGTCATGTAGAAGGACTGGCCGCTCACCCCGGCGGCGATGTTCATCTTGCTGAACACCCGGGTGAAGTCGGTGCCGGTGAGTTTCGCGCAGTCCTGGTATCCGGTGCCGCCCCAGGGGTCGAAGGCGCCGCCCTGTGCCTCCGGGATGATCAGCGGTGACTCGGGCTTCCACTCATTGACGTACGAATAGTCGGGCAGGTTCTTCCAGGTGTCGGGGTCCTTGCAGTCGAATCCCTGCGGGTAGGCGTCGAAGCCGTAGATGTCCGGGGCGCCCTTGCCGCTGACCCAGTTCTTGTTGGCGCCACCGTCGTTGACGAAGGTCGGGACGTCGATGCCGTCGGCCCTCGCCCAGTCGATGAGCGTCTGCATGTAGTCGGCGTCCTGACGGCCGCCCTGGTACTCGTTCTCGACCTGATAGAGGATCACGTTGCCCGTGCCGCGCGTGAGTTGGTGGCGCGCGATGATCGGGTTGATCCGGCTCATCCACTCCCGGGCCGCCTTCATGTACTCCGGCTCGGAGGTGCGGTTCACGCCGGCCTGTGTCTTCCGCCAGGCGGGCATGCCGCCGCCGGAGACCTCCGCGTTGATGTACGGGCCCGGCCGGGCGATCACATACAGGCCCGCGCGCTCGGCCTCGTCGAGCAGCCGCTCCACGTCACGGGTGCCGGTGAAGTCGTACGAGCCCGGCTTGGCCGAGTGGTAGCTCCAGTCGAAGTAGAGCGAGACCGCGTTGAATCCGCCCGCCTTGATCTTCTGGAGCACATCACGCCAGGCATCCGGGCTGGGCAGCCGGAAATAGTGGAACTCGGCGCCCCAGATGTACAGGGGTTTGCCGTCGACCCGCACGGAGTACTGGTCGTAGGTGACGGTGTGCGGGGCCCTCGGCTCCTCTTGAACCGGTGCCGCGGCAGCGTTCGCGCTGGTCAGGGGCATGACAGACAGGACTGCGGCGAGCAGCAGGGATCTCCACTTCCCCCTCATGACGTCAGCCCCTTCACGACTGCCGCCCGCGCGGTCTCAATGTCGTTGACGTCCTTCGTCCGGCCGTCGAGGTTCCGGGTCGCGGTGGTGAGGGCCTCCGTCAGCGCCTCGCTGTCGGCGCCGCCGTCCTTCTTCCGCAGCTGGGCGATGAGTTCGTAGTCCTCGATGCCCTCCTTCAGCTGCTCCCAGCGGATGCTGGACATCGGGCCGTCCTGGCCCGGGTAGACCAGGTACTCGTCGCCCTGCGTGAAGATGTGCACCGGCTGCTTGAAGGGGTCGCTGGTCCAGCTGTTGTACGACCAGCGCAGGAAACCGTCGAGGTTCCGCTGGGCGGAGATCCAGGGCAGCATCCGCGACTCGACGGCGGGTGAGTACGACAGCGTGTTGGGGTGGGCCGGCGCGCCGTACACATAGAAGGTCGTGGTCTTGCCTGCCTTGCGCCGCTCCGCCACCTTCTCCTTCGTCATCGCGTCGATGCCACCCCAGTCGACGGACAGGTTGGACGCGACACCCTCGGTGCTGATCGAACCGGCCACGGAGATACGGTCGTCGAAGGTCGGCGCGACCTCGTGGACGAAGTCCTTGACGACCGTCATCGTGCTGATGGGCCGCTCGTCGAAGGACAGCCAGGTGTCCTCCAGCCAGCCCTTGGCCTTCAGGTGCTTCTCGAAGGCGGGCAGGAACGCCCCCCATGCCTCGCGCCAGCGGTCCCCGCCGAGGTCGACGTTCTCGTAGACGGTCTTGCCGGTGCGGGTGTCGGTGTAGGTGAGGTGCTCCTGGTCCTGGAACGCCAGCATGGAGAACGCGCCGATGTCGGGGCCGAGACCGGCACGTCTGGCGGTCTGGACGTACTTGTCCCAGCGGCCGAAGTCGAAGGAGAACTTCTCTCCGTTCCAGGTCCAGCCCACCATGCTGGTGTACGGCGTGGCGGTCTGCGACTCCCGGGTGCCGAGCGACCACTGGTGATGCCACGGGTTGTCGACGATGGTGGTGTTGATGACCTTCTGGCCGCGCGAGGCCAGGTCGCGGTTGTACTTCTCGATCAGCTGCCAGTGCTGGTCGGACCAGAGCTTGACGCCGTGGTTCTTGGCCATCGTCTCCGGCTGCGCCCAGACGTCGAGGAAGAAGTCGTAGTCCTTCGGGTCGGGCACGCTCGCGTCCGCGACCTCGATGGTCAGCGGGTAGGTGGTCTGGGTGCGGCCGTCGGCGTTGACCTTCACCGTGCCGGTGTAGGTGCCGGGCTCGGCCGACTTGGGGATCTGGAAGGTGAACCACAGCGGCTGCGCCGCGTACGCGGGGACGTCCACGGAGGACCGCTCCTCGAGCGCGTCGCCGACCACATCGGGGTTGCGGTCGCCGGACACCTCCTTGCCGGAGCTGACCTGGTCGATGGTGGCGGACCAGTCGACCTCGCTCTTGGAACGCTGCACGGGCACGTACTTGACGAACCGGACGTCCGTGTCGGCGCCGGACAGCTTCGCTCCGCCCGGCCCGGTGAGGTCGCCGACCACGGCCTTGACGTCGTCGAGGTCCTGACCGGAGGCGATCGCCAGTTGCGCGGAGACCTGCTCGTTGCGCACGGCGGAGAGCTTGAGCTCCTTGGTGTCCTTGCCCTGGATGGCGGTCATCGGATAGCGCGGGACCCGCTCCTCCGCGGAGCCGGCGAAGGAGCCGGTGGGAACCCAGGTGATGGTGTCCCTGGTGCCCATGGCGTCGGCGACCTTGACGGTCAGCCAGGTGGTGGTGGCCTTGGAGTTGAGGTCGGAGCCGGTGGTCGTGCCAGTGGGGCCGGTGACGGCGATCGCGGTGGTGCTCGCGGCCACGACGACGCCCGCGACGAAGCCGGCGACAACTGAGGACGTACGTGCCATGGGGGTGGGTTCCCTCTCTCACGGCTGTGCAGGGAGTTGGTCCCCGGCAGACCCCCCGGGGGGGTGGGAGGCCTGCCGGGAAGCGGGGGTGGTGACGAGTGACGCCAGTGGCTTCAGTGCTGTCAGTGGCGCCTGTGGTGTGTCAGGAGGTGACGGAGAATCCGCTGAAGACGGCTTCGATGTTCTCGCCCGGATAGTTGACGTTGGCCGCGCTGGCGACCATCCCTGCGTCACCGGTGCCGGTGGCCGACGGCACCTGGGCGGTGCCGACCTGCGACCAGGTCTCGCCGTCCTTGCTGGCGTACGCGGTGTAGGTGGCGCCGTCCCGGGTCAGCTTGAGATACGCCGGGTGGTAGGTGGAGCCACCGCCCGCCCAGGTGTCGAGCTTCCCGTCGCCGTCGCTGTCGGTCATGAACTCCAGGCCGTACTGCTCGGTCATGACCAGCACCGCGTAACCGCCCTTCTCCGGCGCGGTCAGGTCGTTGGCGAAAGCGACACCCGCCTTGCCGACCGGTGAGGCGCTGTCCTGGGAGACCAACTGGGCCTGCACGGTGGCCTTCTCCCCGGCCGCGTCGTCGCGGTAGATGACGCCCTTCTCGTCCTTCCAGCCGGACAGGTCCTGGCCGCCCGCCCAGATGGCGAACTGGTCGCCGCTCTGGGCGTATTGGGCGCCCCCGGAGGTGGTGTCGGCCGTCAGGTACGGCTCCTGCACGCTGCCCGGGGCGGCCTTCACCTGCGCCCGCACGGTGTCGGACACCTTCTGCGAGCCGTTGGATCCGGTGTAGGTGACGGTGCCGGTGAGGTCATGGCCGGCCCAGCGGGCGTCGTCGGCCGGGGTCACCGTCCAGGTGGTGGTGAGCGTGGCGCCGTTCTTGAGGGACGGCGCGGTGGTCGGGCCGGTCGCCTTGGCGGTCCAACCGTCGGGCAGGTCCAGGGCCGCCTTGGCGTTCTTGAGGGTCCCGGTGCTCCAGTTGGTCACCTCGGTGGTCACCTCGAACGGCTTACCGGCGTCGGTGGACGGGGCGTCCGGGGTGATCAGGACGGAGGCGGCCGGAGCGTCGTCGCGCTTGAGCGCCTTGACGGCCTTGTCGGCCCCCTTGGCCTTGAGGTTGACGAAGGCCGGGGTGACGCCGAGCGGCGCCGCGTACCCCTTGAGGGTCTTGGGGCCGCGGATCACGGTGCCCTGGTTGACGTCGTACCAGGTGCCCGGCGGCAGATGGACGGAGCGGGTGGCGCCCGTGCTGAGCTTCGGCGCGGCCAGCACGGCCGGGCCGAGCATCCACTCGTCGGTGACCGTGTAACTCGCCTCGTCCTTCGGGAAGTCGAAGAACAGCGGCCGCATGATCGGATCACCGGTCTTCAGGGTGCTCTGCACCTGGTCCCAGATGTAGGGGGCGAGCTTCTCGTGGGTCTCGATCGCCTCCCGGTAGAGGTCGACCGTCTCCTGGTCGTAGTCCACCTTCTGCCCGGTGGTGGTGTCGTTGGTGTCCACCGGGGAGGTCGACGCGTACATCAGCGGCATCAGTGAGGCTGATTGCGCCCACCGCACCAACACGTCCTTCGTAGGTGCGGGCTGGCCACCGGAGCCGCCGATCATGTCGGACTCGACGAACGGGTAGCCGATGGTGGAGATGGCCAGGTTCTGGGTGGCGGAGGCGCGCAGGGAGTCCCAGCCGGTGCCCTTGTCGACCTGGCGGGTGACGAAGCCCGCCTCGTGGGCCGTCTGGTTCCAGTGCACTCGGATGCCGGCGCCCTGGAGGTCGAACTCGTCGGCGAGCTGCGTACCCAACTTCTGGTAGTCCGTGGCCTGGTGGCCCTCGCGCGGCGCGCACTTCTCGTCGAAGAAGCGGGTGTCGAACTTCAGCCCGTCGATGTCGTACGTGTCCATCAGCTTCTTGAGGTTGCCCTCGTACCAGGCCTTGGCTTCGGGGTTGGCCAGGTCGATGATCCCGGCCTGACCGTTCCACCAGGTCACTTCACAGGGCTTGCTGGTGTCCTTGGCGTCCATCAGCAGATAGCCGTTGTCGACCGCGTACTGGTAGTTCTCGGAGTCCAGGTTGATCCACAGGGTGACCCAGATGCCGAAGTCGAACCCCATGTCGTGGATCTTCTTGGAGAGGCCCTTGGGATCAGGGAAGGTCTTGGGATCCCAGGTCAGATTGCCGTAGTTCGACTCCCACTTGTCGTCGAGCTGGATGGTGTGCCCGTCCAGACCGTTGTCGTAGAGGTCGGTGGCGTAGTCGAGCAGTTTCTCCTGGTCGATCTTGGTGTAGAACTGCGCCCAGGAATTCCACAGCGGCTTGGCGTACTGCTCGTACGTGGCGTCGCTCTTGGTCGGCTTGCCGACGATGCCGATGTAGTCGCGGTAGACCTCGAGCGGGGTCGACTCGACGAACACGGTGGCCTTGTAGGTGTCGGGCGACTCGACGATGAACTGGCCGAGGCCGTCCTTGCCCTTGTTGAGCGCCACGTCCATGACGTCCCCGGTGTCGACGTAGAGGCCGGTCGACTTGGAGGTGTACCAGAACGGGTCGATCATGTTGTACGACGCCGGGCCGAAGACCTCGTGGTCGACCTCGCCGGTGTCGAGCGGCCACGGCTGGTTGACGCCGGGGCCGCCCTGCGGGGTCTCCGCCTCGCCGTGCCCGTACCAGTGGCCCGCCGACTTCAGGTCGTACGCCAGCCCCAGTTGCTCGGGGCTGCCGCCCTTGACGTCCCAACTCAGCTCGTAGCGGTCGGATTTGGGTGTCAGCCGCGCCGTGACGGTCGCCGCGTCGAGCGTGGTGTCGGCGGTGAGGCTGAGGACGCCGTCCTTCCACGACCAGTCGGTGACGTCCGTGGCGTACTGCCACTTGTCGCCGGCCTTGAAGCGGAGGGCACCGGTGTCACCGCCTGCGGTGTCGAGCACGACGCTGCCCGAACGGCTGGTGGTGAGGGCCAGTCGGCCCTCGGTGGCCACGGCCACGCGGTAGCCGGGGGCGTCGCGCGTGGCCGGCACCGAGACGGCGATCGCCTCGTCGGTCTTCGTCAACTGCGGTTCGGGGGCGGCCCGTTCGGCATGGGCAGCGGGGGGTGTGAAGGCGAGGGCCAACGCGGCGGCGAGGAGAACACCGAGTCTGCGGGGAAGGGTGCGCACCACTCATACTCCTTCGGCGGAGGGAGGGGAACCGTGACGGTTTCTTGCTTGCGACGCTCACTGTGATGCTCGTTTGTGCTCGATTCCGCAGATGTTCTTGCGTAAAACGTCATCTGTCAACAGCAGCCTCACCGGCCCCCGAGGCCTTGTCAGCCCCCAAAAACCCTGACTACCTGGGCGGTTGAACTCCCCATCGCCTCTGAAGAGACGGCACGGGACATCGGCATCCGACGGTAAATTCCCTGTGAACCACGCGTACTGTCGGCGATGGAGTCGCCCAAGCGTCGTCGTCCGACGCACCATGAGGGAAAGCCGGAGGAAGGCGACAGCGATGATCGACACATCGGCGTACCCGGGCTCAGCCGGGCCCGCTCCCTACCTGCCCATCGCCGAGCACGGGCTGATCGGCGACCTGCGCACCGTCGCGCTGGTGGGCACCAACGGCACGATCGACTGGTACTGCTGTCCGTCCTTCGACGCCCCGAGTGTCTTCGGCTCGATTCTCGACGCGGAGCGCGGCGGGTCCTTCGAGCTGGCCGCCGCCGTGCCGGCGACGACGAAGCAGTTCTACTTCCCGGACACCAACGTGCTCATCACCCGCTTCCTCACCGAGGACGGGGTGGGTGAGGTGCAGGACTTCATGCCGGTCGCCGACGAGACGGCCGCGGCGACCGAGGCCGACCGGCACCGGCTGATCCGGCGGGTGGTCTGCGTGCGCGGGTCCCTCCCGTTCCGCGCCCGGATCGCGCCGAGGTTCAGTTACGGAGAGCACTCGCACACCCTGCGGCAGCTCGAGGACGTGGCGCTGTTCGAGTCCGCCGACCTCTCGCTCGCGCTGACCGCCACCGTGCCCATCGAGTGCGATGATCTCGACGTGACCGCGGAGTTCAAACTCGGCCAGGGCGAGGAAGCGGTGTTCGCGCTCGACCGGGTCGACGGTGACATCGAGGCACGCGGCTGCCCGCACGCCGAGGCGGACGAGCAGTTCGCCGCCACGGTGGCGTTCTGGCGGCGCTGGCTGTCCGCCTCCCAGTACCGCGGCCGGTGGCGGGAGATGGTGCACCGTTCCGCGCTCACCCTGAAGCTCCTCACCTACGCCCCGACCGGCGCGATGGTGGCCGCGCCGACGACCAGCCTGCCCGAGCAGGTGGGCGGCGAGCGCAACTGGGACTACCGGTACCTGTGGGTCCGGGACGCCGCCTTCTGCGTCTACGCACTGCTGCGGCTCGGCTTCACCACCGAGGCCAAGGGGTTCATGGACTTCCTGTCCGAGCGCGTCGACCGGAACGGCGGCGGGCCCTCGGGCCCACTGCAGATCATGTACGGCATCGACGGGCGCACCGACCTTCCCGAGCGCGAACTCGACCACCTGGAAGGACACCTGGGCTCCGCGCCGGTACGCGTCGGCAACGCCGCAGCCAAGCAGCTGCAGCTCGACATCTACGGTGCCCTCATCGACTCGATCTACCTCTACGACAAGTGGGGCGAGCCCATCTCCAGCGACCACTGGGACGCGGTCTGCGCCCTGGTCGACTGGGTCTGCGAGCACTGGGACCAGCCCGACGAGGGTGTCTGGGAGACCCGCGGCGGGCGCAAGAACTTCCTGTACTCCCGCCTGATGTGCTGGGTGGCCATCGAACGCGCCATCCGCATCGCGCGGCGCCGCGGACTGCCCGGCGAGCTGACCCGCTGGGCCGGGGTCCGCGACACGATCTACCGGCGGATCATGCAGAAGGGCTGGTCCACGACCCGGCAGGCGTTCGTCCAGCACGAGGACGACCATGTGCTCGACGCCGCGGTACTGATGATGCCGCTGGCGAAGTTCGTCTCCCCCACCGACCCGAAGTGGCTCTCCACCCTGGACGCGCTGACCGCCGACCTGGTGTCGGACTCCCTCGTCTACCGCTACGACCCCCAGGCCAGCCCCGACGGCCTCCGCGGGGAGGAGGGCACCTTCTCCATCTGCTCCTTCTGGTACGTCGAGGCACTCACCCGCGCCGGCCGGCTCGACGAGGCCCGGCTGACCTTCGAGAAGATGCTCACCTACGCCAACCACCTCGGTCTGTACGCGGAGGAGATCAGCCACACCGGCGAGCAGCAGGGCAACTTCCCGCAGGCCTTCACCCACCTGGCGCTGATCAGCGCCGCGTTCAACCTCGACCGCGCGCTGGGCTGAACCGCCCTGCGGGTGGGCACGTCGCCCGGCGGCACTGTGTCAGTGGTGCGTGCCAGGATGGGGACCGTGTCGACGACCGCTTTCACCACGCCGTTCATCGGCCGCGAGGACGAACTCGCCGGGCTGACCCGGGTACTGGAACGTGCCAGGGCCGGTGAGGCGCGTGCCGTTCTGGTGGCGGGGGACGCGGGTGTGGGCAAGACGCGCGTACTGGCCGAGGCCGCCGGGCACGCCGTGGAGACGGGCACGACCGTTGTCACGGGGCACTGTGTCGACCTGGGTGACGTCGGCCTGCCGTATCTGCCGTTCACCGAGATCCTCGGCGTGCTCGCCGCCGACGAGCGGTTCTCCGCCACTCTGGCGGAGCACCCCGTCGTCGGCCGACTGCTCGGCGACGGCGACGGTGCCCTACGGGACGCGGGCAGCCGGCTGCAGCTCTTCGAGGACATGGCCGCCCTGCTGGCCGACCTCTGCGAGATCACTGCCCTGCTGCTGGTGATCGAGGACCTGCACTGGGCCGACCAGTCCTCCCGCGACCTGCTGCGCTTCCTGCTCAGCCGCGGGATCCTCCAGCGATCCGCGGGCGGCACCCCCACCCACCGACTGGCGGTCTTCGCGTCGTACCGGGCCGACGATCTGCACCGCCGCCACCCGCTGCGCCCGCTGCTGGCCGAGCTGGTGCGGCTGCCCGCCGTCGACCGCCTGGAGCTGCGGCCGATGCCCGACGCCGAGGTGGCCCGACTGGTACGCGCCCAGCGGGCCGCCCCGCTGCCGGAGGCCACCGTCCGCCGTATCGTCGAGAGCGCCGAGGGCAACGCCTTCTATGCGGAGGAACTGCTCGCCGCCACCACCGACACGCTGCCCGGCGGTTCCACTCCGGCGTCCGCCGTGCCCAGCGGCCTCGCCGACGTCCTCCTCATCCGCTTCGAGCAGCTGTCCGCCACCGCCCAGCAGGTGCTGCGCACGGCCGCCGTCGCCGGGCGCCGCGTCGAGCACGAGCTGCTGCACGACGCCGTCGGCCTGCCCGAGCAGGAGCTGGAGTCGGCGCTGCGCGAGGCCGTCGGCCGGCAACTCCTCGTCCCCGGCGAGGACGACACGTACTCCTTCCGGCACGCCCTCATCCGCGAGGCCGTCTACGCCGATCTGCTGCCCGGCGAGCGGGTGCGCCTGCACCGCGCGTTCGCCCGGCTGCTGGCCGGTCGGGGCCACCCGGCCGAGAGCGCGGCGGAGCGCGCCCACCACTCCCGGGAGAGCCACGACCTGGCCGACGCCCTCGCCGCCTCGCTCGAGGCCGCCGACCACGCCGGGCGGATCGGCGCGCCCGCCGAGGAACTGCGCCACCTCGAATCCGCCCTCGACCTGTGGTCGGCGGTGCCCCGTTCCGCACTGCCGGACGACGTCCCCGACACGGTGACGCTCACCCTGCGTGCCTCAGCGGCGGCCGCCCACGCCGGCGAGACACACCGGGCGGTCGCGCTCACCCGCGCCGCGCTCGCCCGCGTCGGCTCGGACACGGACTCCGAGCTGGCCGCCCGCGTCCGGTACACCCTCGCGGGCAATCTGATGCGGGTCGACAGCCTGACGGCGGCGTTCACCTACAGCAGCGAGGCGCTCGCCATGATCTCCGCCGAGCCCCCGTCGCGTACATGGGTGTGGGCCGCGGCCACGCACGTCATGGCGGCGCGATACGTGGGCGAGGACGAGACGGCTCGCCGGGTCGCACTGCAGGCCCTGCGCGTCGCCGAGGAACTCGACGTGGCCGACGCCCGCGCCGACCTGCTGATATCCCTGATCGGTCTCGAAGCGCACAACCGCAGCACCCCGGAAGGCCGGGCCCGGCTGCGGGAGGCACGCGAGCTGGCCCGTCGCGCCGGCAACATCCCCGTCGAGATGCGCGCGCTCTTCAATCTCTCCATCGGCTCGTACGAATCCAGCGATCTGGACGAGTGCCTCACCTGGCTCTCCGAGGGCCTGGAGCGCGCGGACCGCGCCGGGCTCCTCTCCTCGCCGTATCCACTGGAGATGCGCTACCTGCACTCGACGGCGCTGTACACCCTGGGCCGCTGGGACGAATGCGTCCGGACGGCGGACGCCGACGCCGAAGGGCTGCCCGCGGCGGGCGCGTTCGCGATCGGTCCCGCGCTGTACGTGGCCCTGGCGCGCGGCGACCACACGGCCACCGAAAGAGCCCGTGCCCTGCTCGACGGACCGTTCGACTGGATGGCCACGCTCGTCGCGGGCATCGTGCTCACCGACGCCGCGGCCCTGCGGGGCGAGGCGGAGGCAGCCGTCGAGCAGATGCGTACGACGCTCGCGGCGCTCTCCGACGACTCCGGGATCGAGCGCCCCGATGCGGCTGTCCGGCTGGCGGCCCTCGCCCTGTCCGCCGTCGCGGACGCGGCCGCGGAGCTGCGGCTGACCGGCGACGACGCCGGGGCCCGCCGCTGGGCGGACACGGCGACGGAGCTGGTGGACCTGGCCCGGATCACGGCCTCCAAAGGTGAGGACGGCACACAGCAGGGCCCCGAAGGACTGGCATGGCTGGCCCGCGCGGAGGCGGAATGGGCGCGCGCCACCAGCGGGCCGGATGTCGAAGCCTGGGAGAAGGCCGTCGCCGCGTTCGGCTACGGGGACGTCTACGAGCAGGCCCGCTGCCGACTCCGCCTGGCGGAGGCCCTGGTGACGGCGGAGCGCCGCGACGAGGCGGCCGAGCACGCCCGCGCGGCGCGCGACACGGCCGTCCGGCTCGGCGCGGTGCCACTGCGCGACAGCGTGGACGCACTCGTCCGGCGAGGCCGCCTCGCCCAAACGACGACCGCGGCGGATGGGGTTCCGGTGCTGACCTCCCGCGAGAACGACGTCCTGCGGCTCCTCGCCCTCGGCCGCACCAACCGCCAGATCGGCGAGGAGCTGTTCATCAGCGGCAAGACGGCGAGCGTCCATGTCTCCAACATCCTCGCCAAGTTGGGCGCCGCCGGCCGCACCGAGGCCGTGGCCCTCGCCTACCGCGAAGGGCTGATCGAGCACGGGACGACCACGACCGGCTGACGGCCGCATCCAGCTGACGGCCGCGGCTCGCGAACGGCCTGCCGGCCGCCTCATCCCCCGTGACGCAGCATCCGCATCTGCTCGTCGAGCGGGGCAAGCCCGACGTCACGGCGGCGTTCGTCGAGCGTGTCGGGGCAGCGGGTCGGGTACGGGCGGAATGTCGAGGGGTCGACGCGCGTGCCGTAGTACTGCGGCTGGCCCAGTTCGACGGCGCAGTGGTCGGCGATGTACGCGTGATGCAGGGCGGGACAGCGCCCGTCCGCCGTGGCCTGGGCGATCAGGTCGCGGCAGCTGAGCTGGAAGTCGAGATCCGGGGCGTGCAGCAGGATCATCAGGGCCGCCGTCGACGCGGGCGCGCCCACCAGGTCGGCGGTCGGCCAGGCGTGCCGGCGGACGATCGCCTTGAGCGCTTGGGCGTTGTCCTTGCGGCAGTCGATGATGCGGCGGCGAAGGGACGGCGTGCGATTCCGCTGCGCCTGCCGCATGAGCCGCTGTTCCTCCTCGGCCCTGCGGACGAGCTCGCGGGCGAGAGCGGAGGCCAGCGCGGGGAGCACCGCCGTGCGCCCGTTGCGGGGAGCGTCGAGGGCAGGTTCCGTGGATTCCTCGTGCGGCGCGTCGTGGGTGAGGTGCCTCGAGGCACCGGAGCCGTTCATGAGGGCTCCTGGAGCGCCAGCGTGAACCACACGCTCTTGCCCGTGGCGCCGGGGGCGGGCAGCGCGACACCCCAGTCGTCGGACACGGCGGCCACGATGGCGAGTCCGCGTCCGCACTCCTCGGCCGCGTCCGCCGTACGGAACCGCGGAACGGCCGGCGAACGGTCGGCGACCGTCACGCGTACGTCATGGCCGGTGCGCTCGACGATGACGGTGACCGTGTCGCCGGAATCGGAGCTGCCGTGTCTGACGGCGTTGGCGAACAGCTCGTCCGTCGCGAGGACGGCGTCGTCGAGCTGCTCCGGCGTCAGCCGCAGGAGTGTGAGGTGCGCGGCGACGGCGCGGCGCACGACGGAGGCGCGGGACGGCTCGGCGGGGACCACGGTGCGCAGCAGGTGAGGCTCTCTGACAACGGCCGGGACGGCCTCGACCGGCCGTGCCGGACCGGCGGGCGTGTCGTGGTCCGCGCCAGGGGTCAGTGAGGGCGACGGCCGACGGCGGTGCGCACTGGATGCCGTCATCGTGCCTCCTTCATGTGCAGCACGGGTGAGGGCGGTCTCGGCGGCTGCACGTGCAGCCAACAGTGCGGAACGGTCCATCAGCCAGGGGGTGCGGGGGTTGTCCGGTTGCGGGGGCGTAGTGGTGGGGCATGTATGTTCGATCAGGTGACGAACGTGAGTGAAAGCCAGGCGGTGAAGCACCGGCACGGCGTCACCGGATGGTCCGGCGTGAGCGGCAAGCGCGTACTGGTCACCGGTGGCACCCGGGGACTCGGCGAGCAGATCGTGCGGCTGCTGGCGGCCGAGGGAGCCCATGTGGCGACCTGTGCACGCACCGCACGGGATCTCAAGGCACTCGCGGAGTCGCTGGACGCCGCGGGGACCGACCGGTTGTTCACGCGGGCGCTCGATGTCACCGAGCCGGAGCGACTGGAGAGCTTCGCCCGGGCCGCGGCGAAACACTTCGGCGGCCTGGACGGGGTGGTGGCCTGTGCGGGCGGTTCGCACGGCCGCGGCTTCGAACAGGCGGGCGCCGACGACTGGGCCGCGACCTGGGAAGTCAATGTCGGCCACACGGCGCGGCTGGTACGGGCCGCGGTCCCGTATCTGCGGGCGGCCGGCGGCGGCTCGGTCGTGGTCATCTCGTCGATCTCGGGCTGGAAGCCGGGACCGAACGCGCAGTACGGCGCGGCCAAGTCCGCGCAGATCCATCTGGCCGCCTCGCTGGCCCGCGAACTCGGACCGGACGGAATCCGGGTGAACGCCGTCTCCCCCGGCTCGATGCTCATCCCCGGCCGCCGCTGGGACCGTATGCGCAGGGAGGACCCCGAGGCCTTCGCCGCGTTCCTGGCAGCCGAACTGCCGGGCGGCCGGCCCGTCGCGCCTCAGGAGGTGGCCCGCGTGGTGGCGTTCCTGCTGTCCGACTGGTCGAGCGGTATCTCCGGGGCCCATCTGCCCGTCGACCGCGCGCAGAACGCCCCGTCCCCCGACGGCTACTGAGCCGGCACCGGTCCCGGTCATGCCGCCGCCCCCAGCACGGGGCGTGACCTGCGCTCGAACTCCTGCACAAGGGGTTCGTGGCAACGGGGCTCAAGGCGTCGGCGGAAGTCGCGCAGGGCCTGGATCGACCGCTCGCTGTGCACGGAACTGAGGGTGTCGAGCGCCTCCGTGGCCGTGCCGATGGCCTCGTCCAGCCGGTTCTGCTGGAGGTGGGCGGTCGCCAGTACGGAGCGGCTGATGGCCTGGCGCCTGCGCCGGTCGGCGTTGGCGCTCACGGACTCACCCGCCGTGCGCTCGGCCTGCGCGGCAAGACCGAGGTCGCGGAAGCACAGCGCGGACTCGGCCTGCAGGTAGTGGTGGTCGAGGAAGCGGACCCACACGGACTCCTGCGCGGCTCCGCGGCTCGCGTCCAGCTGCCGCTCCGCCAGGCGCAGGGCCTCGGAGGTCTCGCCCGAGCGGCCCTGTGCCGCGTGTCCGCGCGCCGCCATGGCGTACAGGCGCATCAGGCCGAGCGGGCTGCCCGCTTCCTTGGCGGTGGCGATGCCCGCACGGGCCAGGGCGACCCCTTCGTCCGGGCGCCCGAGGTTGGTGGCCAGGTGGGAGAGGCCGGCCAGGATCTGACCGCCCAGGACCCGGTCGCGGCCCTCGGCGCACAGTCTCAGCGCCTGCGTCATGTAGCGCTGCGCGAGGCCGTACTCCCCCGCGTCGTACGAGCTCCAGCCGGCCATCGCGGCGAGGCGGGCCGCGGCCGCGTACAGCAAGCGCTGCTGGTGCGGGGGCGTGCCGCGCCGCTGGAGCATCGGGACGACCTCGGTGGACAGGTAGTGCACGATGCTGGTGCGGACCCCGCCGCCGCCGTAGTGGTTGTCCATCTCGTCGAACATGCCGATCATCGCGTGGACCTGCTCGACGGGGCCGCTGTCGGCCACCGACGCCAGCCGAGCGGCACTCTGGGTCTCCACCAGCCACAGCAGCCACTCGCGCTGAGGGTTCGTCAGGGCGTCGGCGACGAAGGGGACCGCGCCGAGGAGGCTGCGCCGGGAGATGTCCGTGGAGCCCAGTTCGGCCAGGGTGTGCAACGTCTCTGCCAGGTCTTCGCGGTAGACGAGCGCCCGGCCCACCACCGGGCGCTGCTGCTCGGGCAGGAAGCCGAGATCCGTGGGAGAGACGGCGCGGCCCAGCCGCTCGGACAGGACGGCGGCGATCAACTCCGGTGCGGTGCCCCGCGGTTGCTGGCCGTGCAGCCAGCGGGTGACCGACGCCTTGTCGTAGTTGGAGTCCATGCCCTGACGGCGGCCCAGTTCATTCACCCGGTGAGCGAGTGAGGCGTACGAGCAGCCGGCGTCCTTGAGGGCGGCCGCCAGTGCCTTGTTGGCCCCGGCGGAGCCCTTGGCCGGACTTCTTGGTTGTCCGTCGGTCACGGTGGCCATCCAGGTCTCGCATCGCGGTGCGCGGCGTCCCCGTACCTGCCGTAGCGATCAACTCCGGTGCGGTGTAGCTCGGTTGAACGCCGTCGCCGCTGACTGTGCGACAGGTCACCCGATCACTATGACGGGCTACAGACTCAGCCCGCAACACGCGTTCTGATAATTTCAGAACTATCCGCATCGCTCTGTCTCTGTCAGCATCGACGTGGCACACTGCTGGCTGTGACGGCCGTTCCGGGAGGGTGGACGTGAGCGACAACCGCTCTGGCGGCAGCGCCCCGACCGTCCTTCGGATGGTTCTCGGCAAGCGGCTTCGGCATCTGCGGGAACAGGCCGGGGTGTCGTTCGAGGACGCGGCACGGGCCCTGGAGGTGACCCCTCTGACGGTCCGGCGGATCGAGAAGGCCGAGGTCGGTCTTCGCATCCCGTACGTGAAGGAGTTGCTGCACACCTACGGAGTTCCGGCGGCGGAGGTCGACGACTTCCTCGCCCTGGCCAGGGAGGCCAACCAGCCCGGCTGGTGGTACAAGTACCGCGACGTGCTGCCGGAGTGGTTCAGCGCCTACGTGAGCCTGGAGAGCGAAGCCAGCGTCATCCGGCTCTACGAACCCCATTACGTCCCGGGCCTGTTGCAGACGCACGACTACGCCACCGCACTGATGCGGGTGGGGTTCCCCAACGAGTCGAAGGAGGACATCGAACGCCGCGTCACACTGCGCCTCAAGCGCCAGGACCTGCTCGCCAAACCGGAGGCACCCGCCATCTGGGCCGTTCTGGAAGAGACGGTGCTGCGCCGCCCGGTGGGCGGACCCGAGGTGATGCGGGCTCAGATCGACCGGCTGAACGAGGCGCTGGACCTGCCGAAAGTCCGGATCCAGATCATCCGCCTCGACACGGGCGCGCATCCCGGCGCGTACGGCCCCTTCCACTACTTCCGTTTCGGCTTCTCCGAACTGCCCGACGTCGTCTACACCGAGAGCCTCGCCGGCGCGGTCTATGTCGATCAGCCGGCCGACGTCGTCTCGTATCTCGAAGTACTGGACCGGATGTCCGTGCAGGCGGAACCGGTCGCCCGGACCAGGTCCATCCTGGGTGAACTGCGCAAGGAGTTGTGAGACATGGATTCCACGGACCCCATCTACAGCGGCATGCCGGCCGGCGATCTGGGAACGGAGGGCTGGCACAAGCCCTGGAGCGGTACGAACGGCGGGAGTTGCGTCGAGGCCAAGCGGCTGCCCGACGGCAGCGTCGCCGTCCGCCAGTCCACGGACCCGGACGGGCCCGCGCTGATCTACACCCGGGACGAGATGCTGTCGTTCCTGGAGGGCGCGAAGTCCGGCAAGGCCGACTTTCTGGTCGCCTGAAGCTCCGGATCGGTCGCCCCGGCCCCGCTTCAGTCGTCCCGGAACCCGCATCGGTCGCCTCGGACCGGCATCGCGAGTCCGTTTCGGACCGCACACCACTACGCCCGCACAACCGGAAAACCCGCACGCGGACTCCCCTCGTGCGGGTTGCCCGGCCACACTGAGGAAGTCGGTCGTCCGGAGGGAGTGGTATGCACACGCTCCATCAGGCCGTCGCCCAGTGCCGAACGCTGGTCGTCGAAGGCTGTGACGGCATCGGCAGGAGCGGTCTGCTCGCCGAACTGGCCCGCCACGGATTCCTCATCAGACGCGCGCGCGGACATCTGCACCACGTGGACCCGACTCAGCCGTACCGTGAACTCCTCGCCGCGCCCGGCCGGCTGGCCGTCGACGGCAGCATCATCCACGAACTCGTCTACGGGCCGTTGCGCCGGGGACACTCCCGGGTGACCTGGATCCAGGCCCTCGACTTCGCCGAAGCCGTCGCCGAACGCGACGGCGCCCTCGTACACCTGACGGCCCCTCACGAGCAGCGGGCCGCCGCGGACACGGAGAAGGCCCAGGCGGTCAGCGCGTACGAGCGGGCCTTCCGCACCCTCGCCCAGCACGTCCCCGTGGTCACTGTGGACGCGGGCGGCCTCAGCCCTCCCAGCCGTGCGCCCGCCCCCTCTCCCTTTTCAACTGGGGCAATGCGAAGGGCAGTTGACGGTAGGTTAACCACACACCACACCGCGTGACGCACGGCAGGAGAATCTCATGGCAGACGGCCGGCCCACCCCCGAAGAGGCTCTGTCCAAGATCGACACAACGGTGCCGCACTCGGCCCGCATCTGGAACTACTGGATGGGCGGGAAGGACAACTACGAGGTCGACCGGGTGGCGGGTGACGCCTACCGCGAGACCGCGCCGAACATCGAGACGATGGCCCGTGCCTCCCGTGACTATCTGATCCGCACGGTGACCTTCGTGGCCGGCGAACTCGGCATCCGCCAGTTCCTGGACATCGGCACGGGCCTGCCCTCGTACGACAACACCCACCAGGTCGCCCAGCGCGTGGCACCCGAGTCCCGCATCGTCTACGTGGACAACGACCCGCTGGTGCTCCGGCACGCCCAGGCCCTGCTGACCAGCACCACCGAGGGCGTCACCAACTACATCGACGCGGACCTGCACGAGCCCGAGAAGATCATCGCGCAGGCGGGCGAGATCCTGGACTTCACCAAGCCCGTCGCGCTGATGCTCATGGGAATCCTTGGCCACATCCAGAACTATGAGGAGGCCAAGTCGATCGTCCGCCGCCTCCAGGCAGCCCTGCCGTCGGGCAGCTATTTCGTGCACTACGACAGCACCGACACCGACGCCGCCCTCAAGGAGGCCCAGGAGGGCTACGACGACACGGGCGCCATCCCGTACGTGCTGCGGAGCCCCCAGCAGATCGCCGCGTACTACGAGGGTCTCGAACTGCTGGAGCCCGGCATCGTGTCCTGCCCCCTGTGGCGCCCGGAGCCCGGGACGTCGCCCGAGCCCACGGACGTCTACGGTGGCGTGGCCCGCAAGCCGTGACCGGTCGTTGATCAAGGACACCGGTCGTCTGTCAGGGACCCCGGTCGTTGGTCAGGTGCGTGGCGCCGGCTCGACGTTCTGGTTGAGCCGGAACAGGTTCTGCGGGTCGCGGTCGGCCTTGACGCGGGCCAGGCGGGCGTAGTTGTCGCGGTAGCTGGCCCGCACCCGCTCCTGGCCCTCGTCCATCATCATGTTCACGTAGGCCCCGCCTGCCGAGTAGGGGTGCAGGGCGTCGAAGTAGTCGACGGTCCACCTCTTGATGCTCTCGGCATTGGCCGGGTCGGAATCCACGCCCGCGTAGACGGACGCCCAGCGTGCGTCGCGGTAGCTCCAGGCGGTGTCCGTCGGCGCGTGGTCGTGGACGGCGCCGTCGATCGGGTACAGGTGCATCGTCGACTTCCAGGTCGGCAGTTCGGCACCGAACTTGGCGTGTTGGCCGACCGCGTCGCCGGGGATGTCGTTGACGAAGTCCGCGCGCCAGTACCACTGGTCGCCGGGCGGGTAGAGGCCGTCGAACGCGGACTGGATCGCCGGGTGCGGCATCGGCGCGGGGCCGTGCAGCAACGGTGTGGGCAGTGCGTCGAGCAGCGGTGCCATGGCCCGTGCCGCCGCGTCCGTGTCGTCTCCCGCGTAGCACCACACCACACCGGCGATCTTCCGCAGGTGAAGCTCCTCGGGGAACGGCGGGGCCGGCGGCACGGAGCCGAACAGGAAGAAGCCGTTGAGGTCGCGCGGGGCGTGCGGGATGAAGTCGCGGTAGGCGGTGAGGACTTCGGCGCCGAGTTCGACGGGCCAGAAGGTGGGTCCCGCGACGACCGTGCTCACCTCGTGCAGGCGGAACAGGAACGAGGTGACGACGCCGAAGTTCCCGCCGCCCCCGCGGATCGCCCAGTACAGGTCGGTGTTCTCGTCCGCGCTCGCGCGTACGTGCGCGCCGTCGGCCAGGACGAGTTCGGCCTCCAGGAGATTGTCGATGGTCAGCCCGCACTTGCGGCTGAGATGGCCGAGGCCGCCGCCCAGGGTGAGACCGCCGACACCGGTCGTGGAGATGATGCCGCTCGGGGTGGCCAGACCGTGCTCGTGGGTGGCGCGGTCCACTTCGCCCCAGACGCAGCCTCCGCCGACGCGGACGGTGCGGGCCCGCGGGTCGACCTCGATGTCCTTGAGCGGGGACAGATCGACGACCACACCGTCGTCGCAGGTCCCCAGGCCCGCTCCGTGGTGACCGCCGCCGCGCACCGCGAGCGGAAGGCCGTGGTCGCGGGCGAAGCCCACGGCGTGTGAAACGTCCTTGGCATCGACGCAGCGCGCCACGAGGGCGGGCCGCCTGTCGATCATCCCGTTGTAGACGGCGCGGGCCTCGCCGTAACCGGAATCGTCCGGACCGATCAACTGGCCCGCGAATCCGGCGAGTTCCTGACGGGCTGCTTGTGCCGGCGTCATGGACATGCGTATCCCCCGTTGAGTCCGGGGCCCTTCGACGGGCCCGATGCGCCTGTTCTAGTCCGCCCTCCGCAGACACGGATATCCGTGGCCGCCACCTAGCTCACCGTCGGCGGCTACCTACGTCTCGGCGCCGGGCAGCATGCCCAGTTCCGTGGCGCGGTCGGTGACCTGGCGCCGGGTGCTTGCGCCCAGTTTGTCCAGTACCGCGGAGACATGGTTGTCGACGGTACGGACCGACAGCACGAGCCGGTCGGCGATCTCGGGGTTGGTGAGCCCCTGCACGAGCAGCCGCATGACCTGGAGCTGGCGCTCGGTGAGGCCGGCGGGATTGTCGCGGGTCGCGGCGAGCGGGCCGCGTGGGATGTGGCGTACGCCGAGCCGGCGCAGCTCGCCGCGGATCAGACGGGCCAGCGGTTCCGCATCCAGCGCATCCAGACCGGCGAGCGCGGCGAGCTTGTCCGCAGGGTCCGGGCTCTCGGCGAGCGCCGCGGCGTGTTCGTACGGGCAGCCCGCCGCCTGCCAGGCCTGCGCCGCCTCACGCCATCGGCCGGCGGTCTGCAGGGCATACGGATGGTCCGAGCCGTCGGCAGGGACCGGATGTCCGGCCTTGGCGAGCCAATAGCCGAGTTCCGCCCGGTGCGGCACGGCGGCCAGGTAGCGCGCCTGCTCGAAGGCCTCACCGGCGGCCGCCACCACGGCGGGGTGATCACCGCGCAGCCAGGCGGACTCGGCCATGGCCGCCGCGACCGGTCCGATGCGCTGCAGCTCACGGGCGCGTACGGCGATCTCCCAGGCCTTGTCCAGCAGTTCGTCGCCACCGCTCCTGCCGCGGCGGATACGCACCCGCCCCAGCACGGTCAGCGCGGGGCAGCGGGCGGGTACGAACTCGTGGGCGCCGATCTCGGCGTGCTTCTCCGCGTCGTCCCACGCTGCGGCGGCGAACCGGCGCAGGGCCATCTCGACGTGGAAATAGCTGAGGAAGCCGAGGTGCTCCGCCCGGTCCGCCAGCTCCATCGCCGGGGCCAGGAAGCGGTCGGCCTCGGCGTACTCGAGGTTTTCGAGGAGGGTCCAGATGAGGTTGGCGTAGGAACGGCAGGCGTGGTCGACCTCGCCGGCCGCCAGCGCCACCTTGAGGCTCTCCTCCACCTGGGCGCGCCCGAGGGGGTCACCGGCCCGCCAGCGTGCGGAGCCCACGTTGTTGAGGGCGTGCGCGAGGATCGCCGGGTCGTCGGTGCGGTGGGCCAGGGCGATGGCGCGTTCGCCGATGTCGATGGCCTCGGTGTGACGGTCGGAGAGCATGTGGAGCTGCGAGGTGTTGCTGAGGGCGAGCGCGAGCAGCCGGTCGTCGCCCGCGTCCTCGAGTACGGCGATGGCCTCCCGTGCGGCACGTTGTGCCTCGTCGGCGTCGCCGGCCCACCAGTGGATCCGTGACAGCCAGCGCAGGTCCGCGCCGAGCGCCCGGGTGTCGCCGAGGGAGCGGCGCAGGGCGACGGCGTCCCGCTCCGCGCTGACGGCGGCAGTGGAGTCCGCGATGGTGTAGCTCTCGACGGCGTACCGCTCCAGCAGGTCGGCCAGTTCGGCCGCGCCGAAGCGGTCGCGATGCCGCAGTACGAGCCGCAGATGGGCCGCGGCTTCGCGATGGGCGCCCGCGTCGGCGGCGTCGCGCGCCGCGTCGGGCCCGTACCGCACGATCGCCTCCTGGTCGCCCGCCTCCGCCGCGTGGTGCACGACGCGTGACGGGTCGGAGCCGGGGGCGGCGACGAGCGCGGCGAGCACGGCTCGGTTGAGCTCGATCCGTCGCGCGGCGGGCAGCGAGTCGGCGATGGCGCGGCGGATCAACTCGTGGCGGAAACCGGCCCGTTCGGGGGTCACGGTCAGCAGGCCGCGCCGCTCGGCCGCCGCCAGTTCGGCCACGCCGTCCGTGAGCAGCGCGTCGACCAGCGGGCGCTCGACGGCGGACGGCACCACGGCGAGCTGCTCCAGGGCGTCCCGCGTGCGGTCCTCAAGGCCGCGCAGCCGGGCCAGCACGGCGTCGACCACGGTCGGCGGTACGCCACCGGTGCCGCCGGCGGCCACCACCTCGGCGACGAAGAACGGGTTGCCCGACGTCACCGCGTACACCTCCGCCGGATCCAGCCGGCTGGCCGCGCTCAGTCGGTGCACGGCCTGAGGAGAGAGCCGGGACAGCGGGAGACGGTGGACCCGCTCGGCTCTGGACACCTGGCCGAGGAGGTGCCGCAGAGGGTGGGCGCGGTCCAGTTCGTCGTCCCGGTACGTCAGCACCAGGACGGCCGGGAGCCGCTCCACCCGGTGCACGAGGAACCGCAGCGCGTCGAGCGAGGCCTCGTCGGCCCAGTGCACATCCTCGACGACGAGCACGGCCGGGTGCGGGGCCGCGGTCAGCTCCGCCCGCAGGGCGTCGTACACCCGATGCCGGTCGCCGCCCTGCGTGAGCAGCCGCGCCAGCTCCGGGCCGACACTTCCGACGAGGTCGCGGAAGGGCCCCAGCGGCCGCCGGGTCGCGAGGTCGTCGCACTCCCCCACCAGGACGCGCGAGTCGGCGGGCAGTACGCACGGCATGGCCTTCACCAGGCTCGACTTGCCGATTCCGGCCTCTCCGAAGACGAGCGCCACCGAACCGGCTCCGTCCGCCGCGTCCCGCGCGGCGGCGGCCAGTCGGTCCAGTTCGTGGTCCCGTTCAAGGACCCCCCGATCCACGGCGCAATTCTGGCACGCGCGGGGCGTTCCGGAACCGTTTGGGTTCGTATCTCCTGTTCGTATCTCCTGCCCTGCGCACGCCGGGGCGGCCGTACGAAGCGCCGTGCAGGGACGCTTCGTACGGCCGCTGTCACCGTGGGGGCACCGTGGGGGATTACCTGTAGGTGATGTCCGAGGTGCTGTACTTGCAGTTCGTGCTGTCGGGGCCCGTTCCGACGGCGGTGTTGTTGTTGTACTTCTGGCAGGGGACGACCTTGCGGCTGGAGTCGTTGAGGATCGTGATCCCCTTCAGCGTCGCCACGTCGTTGCGGTTGACGTTGATGCCGACGAGCCGCGCGGTGGAGCCCGTTCCGGTCACCTCGATGTTGTTGAGGTTCACCTTGCGCGTGTACGACGTGGAGCAGTCGCCGCAGGAGCGGTAGAGCGTCTTGAACTCCTGTACGGCGAAGTTGGAGATGTTCACCGTGCCGGGCCCGTTGTGCTGGAAGACCTTGTCGGCGGCCTTCTTGGCGCCACCGCCGATCACGTTGTACGTGGAGCCGCCACGGAAGGTCGCGGCGTCCTCGCCGACATCCGCCCACCACACGTTCTGCAGGGTGCAGTCGCCCTCGCAGTGGATGCCGTCGGCGCCGGGCGCGCCGATGATGACGTTCTTCAGCGTCGCGCCTGCCGCGAGCTTGAAGATCGGGTCCTGGCCCTCCTCCTGGCCGTCACCGGCCAGGTCCCCGGTGCCGTAGAACTGCTTCATGCCGTAGTCCTTGGTGCCGGACACGGAGATGGTGGAGGAGGTCCCCTGGCTGCCGTTGGGGGTCGGCCAGGTGGCGGCGCTCGCCGGGGATGTGCCGACTGTCGTGATCATGACAGACGAGAGGCCGAGTGCGGCCAGCCCGCCGATCAGTGCGCGCCTGCGGGCGCGGGGCTTTGCTGGTGAAGTCATGTCCCGATGCCTTCTTCCAGTTGGGGGGGTCGTCAGATCTTTCCGGCGCCCGCACCGGACGTCACCGAGGCGACGACGGACGAGGCGGGCTCGGCGGTGTAGCTGTAGGGCGGATTGGTGAAGGTGCCGACCCGCGAGACCTCGGTGGCGGCTCCGCCGAGGTCGTTGCCGCGCAGGTTGGCGTATCCGTCGACGTCGCTGCTGCGGTTCGTGGTTACCGCGATCTTCGTCGTACGGAAGACGTTGTTCTCGACGAGCATCTGGGCGCCCATGCGGGAGTGCACGGCGGTGTCGGCGCCCTCGACGTAGTTGTCGTAGAAGTGGCCGGTGCCGAAGCGCAGGCTGGGGATGCGCGAGTAGATGTTGCTGAAGTGGTTGTGGTGGTACGTGACCTTCAAGTGCCCGGTGTCTTCACTGGCGTTGTTGTCGCTGTGGCCGACCAGCGAGCCCTTGAAGTGCTCCTTGAAGGTGTTCCAGGACACCGTCACGGAGTCCGAGCCGTGGTTGATGTCGAGCAGACCGTCGTAGTAGTCCTTGTCGTGGCTGCGGTCCGCCGAGAAGGAGTTGTGGTCGATCCACACCTTCGTCGACTCCTGCACCGTGATCCCGTCGGCGGGCGCGACCGGCTTGCTGATGTTGAGGTTCCGGACGACGACGTTGGTCGCCTCCTTGATGCGCAGCCCGCCACCGGTGAATCCGGACGACGAACCCGCGCCGAGCACCGTGGTGTTGGAGCCGATGTCGACCTGACCGCTCAGCGAGATCAGGCCGTTGACCCGGACCACTTTCGCCGCGTTGCCCGTGACGGCCGTCTTGAAGGCGGCCAGGGTCGAGACGGTGACCGGTGTCGCGTTGCCGCCGCCGGTGGTCCCGGCGCCGAAGCCGATGGGGGCGGTCTCGGCGGCGCCGGCCGACTGCGGGAGCACGAGCACAGTGACGGTCGCGAGGGCGGCCGCGGCGGCCGCGGCCAGTGTGGGTCTGTGTGCTCGTGTGCGTGGGGGGCGAGTACGCATGCGGGGTGCGTCCCTTCAGGAAGACCTGGTGGGTCATGTACGTGACTATCGTTCGACATACTGAACGCGGTGCACAGGTAGATCCACCCGACGCGAGATGCGCAGGGCTCTTGAGCGTGCAGTTCCGGGGCGGTACGAACTCGGGCGGCCTCTATCTCAGATATGAGATAGGAGGACGCCGGGTCACTGTTCTGAACGGACCGTAGAGGGTAAGCGCTTTCTGGTCAACGGTTCGGACCGAACGGGTTCGGCCATATGGGAGCGCTTCCACAGGTGCGGCGCTAGGACGCCGTGCGGGATTCCAGATCGCGGCGGGTGTCGTTGCCGTACACGCCCGTTTCGTCGCCCCGGATGCCGTACCAGAGCTGGAACCGCGCCACCGCCTCGGTCAGCGTGGCGTCGTATGTGCCGCTGGTCGTGCCGTCCTGGTACACGTTCGGGATCTTCAGCAGCCGTTCCTGGAGCTCGCTCACCTCCGGACCGCTGGCGCCCTCGCGGAGGGTGCCGGCGCCGTCCGGGTCGGCCGAGCTCGGCGGCGGGGCGACCGGGGCGGCCGGGGCGGAGGGGGAGGCGGCAGG
>NZ_JAAKZY010000120.1 GCF_011045015.1 Streptomyces scabichelini
GGTACAAGGGGCGGGTTTCCTGAGACAAGCCCTACGCGACGGGCATACGACGCACCGGCCCACGCCCCCTCCCGCCGGTGGGAGGGTGCGGGTGGGTGGTGGCTTGGGGCATGGTGGCTTGGGTGTGGTGGCTTAGGGCGTTGCGGTTCCAGGGGCGCCCCTTCAGGGGCGCGGGGAACTGCGCGACCAGCCACGACGAACCCGCGCTTAACAACGAACCCAACCGCTCAACCCGCGGAGCGAACCCGCCAGCGCCACCGCGCCCTGACAACCGTCCGTAACCTGGTCGACCTCCAGTCCAAGGTCCCGCAGGCGGCCGAGTACAACCTCTGTCAGAGGACCGCCCGCGCCGAGCAGCCCACCGGTGGCGACCAACCGCTCCCCCGGGCGGCAGCCCAACGCCCGGACCGTGTCGGTCAGATGGCCGGCCGCCTCGCGGAGGATCGTCCGAGCGACAGCGTCCGCGCGGCGGGCCGCCTCGCTCACCAGTGGCGCGAGCCCGGCGAGTCGGATCGGCGGCTCCGCCATGACGGCGGGCAGCAGCCGCATCCGGTACGCCTCGCGCTGCGCCCGGGACCAGGAGGCCGAGACGGTGGCCGGATCGTACGGAGCGTCGGCTCCGCCATCCGGCAGCGCATCGGGCGGGACCGCGAACGCCCGGCCGACCGCCTCGGCCAGCCGCGTGGAATCACCGCGCCCGTCCGCCATGCGCAGCGCCGCTCGAACCGCCTCGCGGCCGATCCAGAAGCCGCTGCCGTCGTCGCCGAGCAGCCAGCCGTCGCCGCCCGCGGTGGCGGTGCAGCGGTGGCCGGTGATGCGGGCCGCGACCGCGCCGGTGCCGGCCACCAGCGCGAGGCCGTCGGCGGGGGCGCCGGGCGCGGAGGCGAACGCGGCCTCGATGTCGCTGTAGACCTCGACCGATGCGGCGGTGATGTCCAGCCGCCGCAGCGCCGAGGTGAGGGCGGAGTGCGCGTTGAGCCGGCCGGGCTCGTCCGCGGCGGTCCGCGAGGCGCCCGCGAACCCGCCCGCCACCGCCACCACCCGGCCGCGCAGCCGTTCCGGCACGGCTTCCGCGACTGCCTCGGCAAGGTGGTCGGTGAGCTGAGGCACCGGGACGGTCAGGGCGTTGCCCGGCCCCGCGGCGCCCTCGCCCCGCGGGCGGCCGTCGCGCGCATACGCCAGGACGGCGCGCGTACGTGTGCCGCCCGCGTCCAGGCCGACCAGGAAATCCTGGTTCAAATCATTGTTCATTGGCGACCATGGTGGTTGATACATTCGCCGGAGACAAGGCCCGACGGGGCCCGACGAGGAGGAGGACCCCATCAGTACTCCCAATGCGCCCGCGCTCCGCTTCGGTGTCAACTACACCCCGCGACGCGGCTGGTTTCACTCCTGGCACGACTTCGATCCGGCGCACGCACGCGAGGACCTGGCCCAGATCGCCGGCCTCGGCCTCGACCACGTACGGATCTTCCACCTCTGGCCGCTCCTCCAGCCCAACCGCACGCTCATCCGCACCACCGCCGTCGACGAGTTGGTGCGGCTCATCGATCTGGCGGGCGAGGCGGGCCTCGACGTCCTTGTGGACGGTGTGCAGGGCCACCTGTCCAGCTTCGACTTCTATCCGGAGTGGACCCGCAGCTGGCACCACCGCAACGTGTTCACCGACCCCGAGGCCATCGACGCACAGGCCGGACTGCTGCGCGTCCTGGGCCACGCCCTCGCCGACCGCCCCAATCTCATCGGCCTCCAGCTCGGCAACGAGCTCAACAACCTGGTCGAGCACAACCCGGTGACGGCCGAGCAGGTGGACCACTACCTCGACACGCTGCTCGACGCGGCGCGTGAAGGCCTTTCCGGGAGTGCTCCCGGCCGCCTGGTGACCCACTCCGCGTACGACGCCGCCTGGTACGGCGACGACCATCCGTTCACCCCCGAGGCCTCCGCCCGCAAGGGCGACCTGACCACCGTCCACCCGTGGGTGTTCTCCGGCGACTGCGCGCGCCGCTACGGCCCCCGCTCCCCGCAGGTGCTGCATCTCGCCGAGTACGGGGTGGAGCTCGCCAAGGCGTACGCCGTGGACGTGGACCGGTCCGTCTGGGTCCAGGAGACGGGCGCGCCCGAGCCGCACATCCCCGCGGCGGACGCCCCGGAGTTCGCTCGCGCGACTGTGCTCAACGCGGCCGGCTGCGCGGGCCTGTGGGGTGTGACCTGGTGGTGCTCGCATGACGTGGACCGCTCCCTGGCCGACTACCCGGAACTGGAGTACACCCTGGGCCTCTTCGACTCCGTGGGCCGAGCGAAGCCCATCGCCACGGCCCTCGCGGACACGGTGGCGAAACTGCGCACGGGGTCACACCCGGCGCAGCCGCGTGACACCGCCCTGGTCCTGGACTGCACGCCCGGCACACGGTCCGCGTCCGGCCCGGGCGGTGCGTACTTCGAGGCGTGGATGCGGTTGCGCACGGAGGGCGCGCGCCTGGCGGTGGTGCGGGCCGATCGGGCGGATGATGCGGAGTACCTGGCGGCGCGGGGAATCAGGGAGGTCGTTCGGGTGCAGTGAGCGTTCGTCGGGTGCCATGAACACGGGCTGCACCTTCACAGCCAGCCCGTCAGACACCCACCAGCACCTCCGCCACCGCCCGCAGGTTCACCCGCCCCCTCCCGTACGAGCACACGTCACCGCCGTCCGGCAGTCCCGTGGAGACCCTCACCGCATCCGGCCGGCGGGCCAGGAGGGCATCCCGGAGAACGGACTGCCAGGGGTGCAGCCCGGCGTCGCACGTGGCCACCACCAGCGGCACGCCCTCGGCCCGCCGCAGGATCTCGGTGACAAGGCCCGCCGCATCCGCCGGAGCGTCGGTGACCACCGTCCCCGTGGCCGTGGGGTCGAGGGCGCGTACCTCCGTCAGCAGGTCCTCGCCGCCCCAGTTGAGCGCGGGATGCGGCGGCGGAAAGAGGTCGACGACATGGGCTCCTCGTACCGGCGCCGCAGGCACCCGCACCGCCCGCCGCGCGCCCTCCAACCCGGCCCCGGCGTCCCACCCGGCAACCGCACCGCGCCTCGCCGGCGCCGCATACCGCTCAGCCAGTCGTCGAGCCCGGTCCGCAGCCTCCCGCACCCGTTCCACCGACAGCGCACCGCTGCCCACCGCATCCAGCACCGCGTCCCGGCACCCGACCGTCACCGCCAAGTCCGGTACGGCGACGATGACTTGGTCGGCACCGGCCGCGAGGGCGAGCCGCGCCCCGGCCGCCTCCCCGTACCTGTCCGCGATCGCCTTCATCTCCAGCGCGTCGCTGACCAGAACACCGTCGAAGCCGAGCTCGTCACGCAGCAGGCCGCTCAGAATGCGGGGGCTCAGCGTGGCCGGACGGTCGGGATCCAGTGCCGGGAACACGACATGCGCGCTCATCAGCATCGGCACACCCGCGGCAATCGCGGCCCGGAAGGGAGCGAGGTCGAGTTCGTCATACGCCCGCGGGTCGACCGCCACATCGTGGTGGCTGTCGGTCACGGTGCCCCCGTGCCCGGGAAAGTGCTTGGCGCAGGAGGCGACGCCGCGCGCCTGCGTGGCGGTGATCCAGGCGCGCAGGTGGCGGGAGACGAGCTCGGGATCGGCGCCGAAGGAACGGGTCCGCACGATCGGGTTCCGCGGTTGGTGCTGAAGGTCGGCGACGGGGGCGTACGAGGCCGTGATGCCGAGCGAGGCCAGGTGCCCGGCCAGCGCGTCGGCGCACCGGGCGGTGAGTTCGGTGTCGTCCACGACGCCGAGCGCGAAGGAACCGGGGACTTCGGGCGCGTCCGCACTCACCAGGTGCCCGATGCCGCCGCCCTCGTTGTCGATGCCCACCAGCAGATCAGGCCGGATGGCCCGCAGCGCATCGGTCAGTTCACGGACCTGTTCCGCGTCGCGCACATTGCGGGTGAAGAGAATGACCCCGCCGAGGCCGCGGTCGATGAGCCGCTTCAGGGTGTCGGGGACCGTCGTGGTGCCGTCGAATCCCGCGACGAGGCAGCGGTGGACGGCCTCGTCCAGGTCGGACGGCAGGGCGGCCGGACCGGCGGACGCGTGCTCGGTGTGGGTCACCCCGGGAATCCTCCCACTCCACGTGAGCAAGGTCCAGACTTAGCCTCCAGCACATCGGATCTCTCCTTGGCGTGTTCGACGTATTGACGCGCTTCTCTCCCAGCTTCTACGTTGCGCCGAGAGATAGCTCCGATGAATCGCTGGAGGATGGCATGAACCCGACAAGACCCACAAGACGCACGGTTCTGGCAGCCGGAGGCTTACTCGCCGGAGGCGCCGCCTGGGCGATGACCCCGTCGGTGTCCTCCGCCGCGGCCGCGTCTCCCACGGACGGCTGGGACAAGACCTCGTTCACGTACAACATGCAGAAGCCGTGGAACCTCGACCTGAGCGATCGCTACAGCAACAGCGGCGGCGTCCACCGGATGTGGGTGTACGACACCGACGAGTCCATGTCGCAGAGCAGTTCCACCGATCCGCGCACCGAGATGCGCTGGAAGCAGGAGTACACGTCCGGGCAGCACATGTGGGACGCCGACGTGTATATCCCGTCCGGCACGAACGGCGCGACCTTCGTGCAGATCCTCCGGGTGATCCATCCCGAGGGCACCCCCGCCACGGACTTCATGCTCAACGCCTACAGCGCGAGCGGCGGCACGGTGAGGGCGTACGACCGTACGGTCCTGAAGACCAACGCGTACAACAAGTGGTTCAACGTCAAGCTGGAGCACAATGCCTCCAGCCGCAGCGTCAAGGTCTACTTCGACGACGAGCTGGTGCTGACGACCCAGGACCGCGGCCCGGCCACCCGCCACTTCAAGAACGGCGTGTACCACCACGGCAGCGGCCGCGCCGAGGCGCGGTTCCGCAACATCACGTACTGGACGCGGTGAGTCATGCGGAGACGAAGGGCACTCACCGTGCTCGGCGGACTCGGGCTCGCCGGTGCCACCGCCGCGCTCCTGCCGGGACGGGCGGACGCCGCGGGCGAGGTGTACTTCCAGAACCGCGGCAGCGTCGAGGGCTGGGACCACGCCTACACACAGAAGGACGGCGTGATCGAGACCGTCGGCTCGCCCACCTACAAAGGCGCTCACGCGCTCGCGGCGACGCAGACGTACATCAACGAGACCGGGGGCTACCACTCCGAGGTGATCAAGCGCGGCGCCCAGAGCGTCGGTCAGGACCGGTACTACGGCCAGGCGATCCGTCTCGCGTCCGACTGGACGTTCCACAACCAGAACGTCACCTTCCAGCAGTGGTCGCCCGAAGACCCCGAAGGGCCCTGGCTGTTGATGTTCGTCATCGGGTCCACGATCCAGTTCGGCGGCTCCGGCGGCATCAAGGGGACGGCCGGGTCGATCAGCGGCCTGCGGGGCACCTGGATCAGGATCGTCACCCGGCTGAAGCTGGCAGGCGACGGCCAGGGCGCCTTCGAGGTGTGGCTGAACGGCACGAAGACGGTGAGCCGGACCGGCATCACCGTGCTGCCGTCCACCTCGCGGACCATCCGCTGGTCCAACGGGATCTACTGCACCGCCTGGCGCGACGGCACGCCCGGCGGCGGGCGCACGCTGACGGTCCTGCACGACAACCACCGGATCGCCTCGACGTACGCCCTGGCCGATCCGGCCGGCTGGGCCTGACGCCAACCCCCCACGTTCTCTCTCTTGGAGGCACCCGCATGACCTCTCGCAGAGCAGTGCTCGGCTCGGCGCTGGCCGGCACAACTCTCGCCGCACTTCCGGAAGTTGCCCAGGCCGCCGATTCCTCCCCTGCCGCCGATTCCTCCCCTGCCATCGGTCCGGTGGGCGGCCGCTGGAAGCTCCGTAACCGCATGGAGTCGGACGGCGCCTGGGCCGATTTCCTGCGCCGGCAGGATCTGGTGTGGCGCAAGATGCCCACGCTGTGGCACGAAGGGCCGTTCCTGGGGGACGGACGGCTGGGCAGCATGGTGTACCGGGAGCCGGGTGCGAACAGCATCCGCTTCACCGTGCAGCACGGCGAAGTACAGGACCACCGGCCGCAGTTCGGCAGTGGCTGGGGGACCTGCCGGCTGCCCGTGGGGCATCTGACGCTCGACCCGGTCGGCACCATCAGCGCGGTCGACTGGCGGTTGAGTCTGTGGAACGCCGAACTCACCGGCACGGTCACCACCGACAAGGGCACCCTGAAGTTCTCCGCCCTCATCCACGACGGGCTCCTCGCCACGCGTGCGACGGCCGACGGCGACGAGGAGGTCCGCTGGACGTTCCACCCCGAGGAAGCCGTCAGCCCCCGCAAGATCAGCGAGGCGCCACCCGCCGGATACGTCACCAACCCGCCCTGGACCACCCGGACTTCCGGCGGCATCGAGCAAGTCCTCCAGCCGCTCCTCGGCGGCGGCCAGACCGCGACGGCCTACCGCCGCTCGGGCGACACCCTGCTGCTCAGCGTCGCCCACAGCTACCCCTCGGACACCCGGGCCGGGGAAGCCTCGCTCAGGAAGGTCCAGCGCGCCGCTCCCTACGGTGTGCTCCGCACGCAGCACACCCGCTGGTGGCACGCGTTCTACCGCAAGAGCTTCGTCTCCATCCCCGACGAGCGGCTGCAGAGCTTCCACTGGATCCAGCTCTACAAGGTCGCGTCGGCCAGTCGTGCGGGCGGCCCCGTGATGGCCACCTGCGGGCCCTGGCTGGAGCCCACGCCCTGGCCCGCCGTGTGGTGGAACCTCAACGTCCAGCTGGAGTACTGGCTCATCCACGGCTCCAACCACCTGGAGCTCGACTCGCTGGCCACCACGCTCCGGCAGAGCCAGGAACAGCTGATCGCGAACGTGCCCGCCGCCTACCGGGCGGACAGCTCCGGAGTCGGCCGCAGCTCCGACATGTTCATGAACCGCAGCGCCCCCACCCCGGGCAGCGGCGGCGAGTCGGGCAATCTGACCTGGGCGCTGCACAACGCCTGGCTGAGCTACCGGCACAGCATGGACGAGGCGCTGCTGCGCGACACGGTGTTCCCGCTGCTGCGCCGCGCGATGAACTACTACCTGCACTTCCTCCAGCCGGACAGCGACGGCAAGCTGCACCTGCCGTCGACGCTGTCCCCGGAGTACCCGGTGGTCCCCCCGAAAGACACCAACTACGACCTGGCGCTGATCCGTTGGGGCTGCACCACACTCCTGGAGGCGGCCGAGCTACTCGGTATCGACGATCCGCTGAAGCCGCGCTGGCAGGAGGTGCTGGCCAAGCTCACGCCGTACCCGGTGGACGAGAACGGCTTCATGATCGGTGCGGACACCCCGTACGCCCAGTCCCACCGCCACTACTCCCACCTGCTGATGGTGTACCCGCTGTATCTCGTGAACTGGGAGCAGCCGGAGCAGCGCGAGCTGATCGAGAAGTCGATCGTCCACTGGCACGCGGTGACCGGATCCCACCGCGGCTACAGCTATACGGGCGCCGCGTCGATGTACGCGATGATGGGCCGCGGCTCCACGGCGCTGGAGTACCTGAAGAAGTTCTTCGATCCCAGCACGCGCTACCCGTGCCGGGCCAACACCCACTACACCGAGGCCGGTCCGGTCATCGAGACCCCGCTGTCGGCGTCGCAGTCCCTGCACGACATGCTCTGCCAGAGCTGGGGCGGCGTCGTACGCGTCTTCCCCGCAGTCCCGGACACCTGGGCCGATGTCACCCTCCACGACTTCCGCACCCAGGGCGCCTTCCTCATCAGCGCGGTCCGCACGGACGGCGTCACCCGTTTCGTACGCGTACGGAGCCTGGCGGGTGAGCCGCTCGAACTCCGGCACGGTCTGACGGGCGGCCCGGTGACCGCAGTCCTCGACGACGGCCAGCGTGCCCGCACCCGCCCCACGGGCGAGGGCACGCTGGCAATCGAACTGCCCAAGGGCCGAGAAGTACTGCTGTACGCCGGCGACCGCCCCGACCTCGACATCGCTCCGGTGGCGGCGAGCGAGCCGGGCGAACCGTGGGGCCTGCCGTAGCAGACCCTTATCGGCGCAGTTCCCCGCGCCCCGTAAGGGGCGCGGGGAACTGCGCGACCAGCCACAGCGGACCCGCACCTTCGAACCGCCCTTCCAGCGGAGCGCTACCGCGGGTCACCGATCGGGCATGCCCGACCGGTGACCCGCACCCGCGGATCCGTCGGGTCGATGTCCACCAGCAGTTCGCTGGGGCGTCCCATGTCCTCGCCCTGACGGACGGTGAGGGTCAACGGCTCGCGGACCAGGCCGAGAGTCCGCAGGTAGCCGCCGAAGGCGGCGGCGGCCGCTCCCGTCGCGGGGTCCTCCACCACACCTCCGACCGGGAAGGGGTCGCGGGCGTGGAAGAGGTCGTCCGCCTCGCGCCAGACCAGCTGGAGCGTCGTCCAGCCGTACTGCCCCATCACGTCCGCGAGGCCGTCGAAGTCGTACGCGAGATCCGCCAGCCGGGCACGGGAAGAGGCGGCCAGCACGAGATGCTCCGCCCCGCCGAAGGCCACGTGCGGCGGCAGCCCCGGGTCGAGGTCGCCCGGTGCCCAGTGCAGCGCGGCGAGCGCCGCGCCGGTCTCGTCCGGTGTGGCGGGGCGGGAGCGCGTGGGGACGCTGGTGAGGGTGGCGCGCACTGTCCCGTCGGGGTCCGCGACCGTCGACAGGGGGATCTCTCCGGCCGGGGTGTCGAAGACGAACTCGCCGGGACCGTTCCGCTCGGCGAGCGCCACCGCGGTCGCGACGGTGGCGTGCCCGCAGAACGGAACCTCGAGGAGAGGGCTGAAGTAGCGCAGCCGGAATCGGCCCGCCGCGTCGTCCCGGGCCGTGACGAACGCCGTCTCCGAGTAGCCCACTTCCGCAGCGATGGCCAGCATGCGCTTGTCGTCGAGGCCGGCGGCGTCCAGGACGATCCCGGCGGGGTTGCCGCCGGCCGCACCCGAGTCGGCGGAGCGCTGCGGGGTAAAGGCGGAGTAGCGCAGAACGTCCGTGCTCATGTCGAGGGTCATGGCTGCACGCTCCCATGAGGCGGCCATGACGAGAAACGAGAATTACGGAAGATGACGGTGGTCAGCCGTCTGCCCGGGACCATCACCGCGCTGTCGCGGCT
Organism: Streptomyces scabichelini; assembly: GCF_011045015.1. Classification (GTDB taxonomy): domain Bacteria; phylum Actinomycetota; class Actinomycetes; order Streptomycetales; family Streptomycetaceae; genus Streptomyces; species Streptomyces scabichelini. Next base: position 9,110 of record NZ_JAAKZY010000120.1, read on the forward strand.
GGCGCACCACGTCATCACCAAGGTTTTAGGTCTCTCACGGTGCGTACGGCCGCTTGTACGGATAGCATCCTGCGCACCCCTTTGTCCCGTACCGGATACGCGGCCCCCCACCGCGTTCCTCTCACAAGTCCACTCCCCGCTGTCCCCTTCCGCTCACCGCTCATCGCCCTAGGACGACGATGTCTCCACGGACAGGTCCCCGCCGTCTCGGCTCCATACGTCTCTCCCTCATCCTTCTGGCCCTGGTCCCCAGCGTCACCCTCGCCACGATGTGGGGTGTCACGACGACGCAGATGTTCTCCGAGGGGCTGCAGTTGCGGTCCCAGACGGAGCTGAGCAGGTCCACCGGGGCCATGGGCACCGACGCCACGCTCGCGCTGCAGCGGGAACGCAGCCTGTCGGCCGCGTGGCTGGCCTCGCCCGGCGCCTCCAGGGCCGCCCTGGACAAGCAGCGAAAACAGACGAACGCGCAGGTCGCGAAGCTGAGCGGCCGGTCGGACGCGATCGACAAGGCACCCGACCGGATCGGGGACCGGCTGTACTCCGTCATCGCCGCGGCGGGGAGCCTGGAGTACTACCGGGGTCAGATCGACGACCGCACCGACATCACCGCCGAGCAGGCCCTCGACCAGTACACCTCGATCATCGACGACCAGATCCACGCCTTCCAGGAGCTCTCCAAGGTCGACGACGGGGATCTCACCTCACAGGCCGAACCACTCGTCGCGCTGGAACACGCGGCGGAACTGGTCTCCCAGGAGAACTCCCTGCTCACCCTGGCCTGGCCGTCCGGGAAGCTGGACGAGGAGTCGCGGATCCGTTTCGTCCAGCTGGTGAACGCACGGCGCTGGCTCGTCGAGGACCAGATCGTGCACTCCCTGACCGGCACGGCGAGGGCCCAGACCGAGCGCATCCTCCAGGGGTCTGCCTGGAAGAACCTGGAGGACATCGAGAACCAGGTGCTCCAGGCCCGTACGACCGGCAGCGGCAGCGACCGGAAGGTCAACCTGCCCGACGCGCGGCAACAATGGAACGCCTCGATGGGCGAACTCTCCGTCGACTACCCGAATCTGATTCAGCGTCAGACCGGCGAACTGCTCGACCGCAGCAGTGACGAAGCCGACAACCTGCTGGTCAAAGCGGCCGCACTGAGCGCCGGCGGACTGGTCGCCCTGCTGCTGTGTGTCGTCCTGTCCTGGCGCATCACCCGCTCCCTGTTCCGTCGGATGCGCGGCCTGAGGATGGCCACACTCAGCCTGGCTCAGGAGCGGCTGCCCGACGTGGTCGCACGGCTCGACCGGGGCGAGAAGGTCGACGTGGACTCCGCCGCGCCTCCCCTGGACTACGGCCGGGACGAACTCGGCCAGGTGGCGCAGGCGTTCAACACCGCGCAGCGCACGGCGGTCCACACCGCGGTGGAGCTCGCCGACACCAGACGCGGCTTCGAGAAGGTGATCCTGGGCATCGCCCGGCAGAGCCAGAACCTGGTCAATCTTCAGCTCAGCAAGCTCGACGCACTGGAGAGGGAGCACCAGGACCCGCACATCCTCCAGGGCCTGTACGAACTCGACTCCACCGCGAGCCAGCTCCGCCGCTACGAGGAGAACCTCGTCATCATCAGCGGCGAGCGGCCGGGACGCAGCTGGAGCGAACCGGTCGCGCTGATCGACATCCTGCGCAGCGCCGTCGGCGAGGTCGCCGAGTACCAGCGGGTGGAGGTGCACACCGACGAGGAGGTGTACATCGCGCCGCCCGCGGTGGCGGACGTCATCCATCTGCTGGCCGAACTCATCGACAACGCGACCGTGTACTCGCCCGCCCCCAGCCCGGTGGGTGTGCGGGCCGCGATGGTGGCCAAGGGCCTGGCCATCGAGATCGAGGACCGTGGCCTGGGCATGTCCGAGGAGGACTACGAGGCGTTCAACGCCCAGTTGGCGGTGCAGCCGCAGTTCGACGTGGTGGCGCTGGCCGACGATCTCCGGCTCGGCATGTTCGTGATCGCCCGCCTCGCCACGCGGCACGGCATCGCCGTCACGCTGCGCGCCTCGCCGTACGGCGGAACGACCGCGATCGTGCTCGTCCCGCACGACATCGTGGTGCGCGAGGACCCTTCCATGGAGGGCCCTTCCATGGATACGGATGCGGGTGCGGACGTCGTCGGCTCGGCGAATGCTCCGGCCCGAGATTCGGACTCCTCGGTCCGGAAGCAGGTCGATCCGCTCGGGTCGGTCGGGTCGGTCGGGTCGGTCGTGGCGGGCTCCGTCGGTACGCCCGCACCGGGTCGGCCCGCTCACGAGCACACGCACGAGCACACCCACGAGCGCACTCGGGAGGCGCAGCCCGCCTCCGCCCGCCGGCTCGACGGCCTCACTCCCCTGCCGCGCCGTGTGCCGCAGACCAGCCTCGCCACCGAGCTGAAGGAGGACTCCGTACCCGCCGAGGCCGAGGACCCGTTCGAGGACTTCGACGCGGAGCGCGCCGCATCCTCGCTCTCCGGCTTCCAGCGCGGAACACTCCGGGCCCGTGACGGCGATGACGACGACGCCGATGACGACGATGAGGAGTGGACGTACGACAAAGGAGGAAACGAAGGAGTAGAAGCCGCACCCGATAGCCCAGGTGCGCAGGTCCCCGCTTCCGGCGCTCCGACCGCAGACCGCTCATGAAGGACAGAGAAATGACACGCCCCATCCCCGCCACGCACAGCCAGCTCGACCAGCTGCTCACCGGCCTCGTGGACCGGGTCGCCGAAGTGAACCACGCCGTCGTGCTCTCCGACGACGGACTGGTGGTCAGCAGGTCCACGGCGTTCCTGCGCGACGACGCCGAGCGTCTTGCGGCGACCGCGTCCGGCCTGGTGAGCCTGAGCAAGGGCGTCAGCATGGACTTCCGCGGCGGCCCCGTACGGCAGGCGCTCATCGAGATGCGCAACGGCTACCTGATCATCACCGCCGCAGGACCCGGTGCCCATCTCGCCGTGCTCACCCACCAGGGCGCGGACGTCGGCGTGGTGGCGTACCAGATGAACCTGCTCGTGAAGAAGATCGGCGAGCACCTCAGCGCGGCACCGCGAGGCGCGGTCGCCGCCGGCAACGGCGAGTGAGGTGAGCGGAGGCGACGCGGCCGGCCGTCTGGTACGGCCGTTCGCTCTGACTCGCGGCCGGACCCGGCCCGACCGTACGGACTTCACCCTCATCACGACGGTGACCGCGGTGGATCCGCCGCCCGCCTGGGGCGTCCGTCCGCAGCCCGAGCACGCGCGGATCCTGCGGCTGTGCGCGAAGCCGATCGCCGTCGCGGAACTCGCCGCCCACCTCGATCTCCCGGTGAGCGTGGTCACCATCATGCTCTGCGACCTGCTGGAGGCGGGCCGGATCACTGTCAACCCGCCGCGTCCGGTCTCCGGGACCCCGGACATGGGCCTGCTGCAGAAAGTGAGGGAGGGCCTTGGCCGGCTCTGACGCAACCGTCAATGGGACTTCAGCTCAAGTGACTTCGGCTCAGGGAACTTCAGCACCCGACACGGTCAAGATCCTCATCGCCGGAGGGTTCGGTGTCGGGAAGACCACCATGGTCGGGTCGGTGAGCGAGATCGTCCCGCTGCGCACCGAGGAACGACTGACCGCCGCCGGTCTGGACGTCGACGACCTCCACGGCATCCCCGAGAAGCGGGCCACCACCGTGGCCCTGGACTTCGGCCGGATCACGATCAGCCAGGAGCTGGTGCTGTACCTCTTCGGTACGCCCGGACAGCAGCGGTTCTGGTTCATGTGGAACGACCTCGCCATCGGCGCCCTGGGGGCCGTGGTCCTCATCGACGTACGCAGACCCAAGTCCAGCTTTGCCGCCATCGACTTCTTCGAGCGGCGGGGCATCCCGTTCGTCGTCGGCGTCAACGGCTTCCACGGACAGCATCCGTACCGGCCCGAGGAGATCCGGGACGCCCTGGCACTGCCGGAGGGAACCCATGTGCTGCTCTGCGACGCACGCGATCGCGAGTCGTGCCAGGAGGTGCTGATCGCCCTGCTGGACCAGTTGATCGCCGCTTCCGCGAAAGCCTCGGCGCCTTAAGGACACAAGGGCTCCTTAAGGACACAAAGGAGCATCTTTGCTGTGAAAACCGGGCAACGCCCTCAGCCCCGTCGCCCGCCCGCTGGCGCTCCTTCGGCTTCCGGACACCGTGCCGTCACACCGGCAGGGAACGGTTCCCGCAGTCCCCTTTGCCTCGCCTTGTATCCGTCCGCCCGCGCCCCAACGGGCGTGACGCGAAAGGACGACGTGCGCTGTGTCCCTGCTCCCGCTCGACGAACTCCCCGGGCCGCTCCCCGCCACCACCCAGGCCCCGTCCGCTCTCCCCTCTCCTTCTCCCTCCCCCTCAGCCGCACGCCACGCCCTCAGGGGCCTCAGCCTGCTCCCGCTCCTGCTGGTCGCGGCGTGGGCAGCGCTCGACTGGCGAACCGTGTCCGACGGCGCCGCCCGGCTGACCTCCGCCGACCCCTGGTGGCTGCTGGCCGGGTTCTTCTTCATGTGCCTGGGCTGGGTGGCAGCCGCGTGCGTCCGGCAGGGCGCCGTCCCCGAACGGCTTCCGCCAGGGCTGCTGCTCGCGTCTCAGGTCGCCGCCGGCACCGCGAACCATGTACTCCCGGCGAGCATCGGCGCCCACGCCGTCACCCTCCGCTTCCTCCAGCGCCAGGGCATATCCCTCGCCAGGGGCACCGCCTCGCTGGCCCTGTACTCGCTGGTCAAGCCCCTGGCGAAGACGCTGGTACTCCTCGTCTTCCTCGTGGCCTTCCCGGGCGTGCTGGGGCTGGGTGAACTCTTCCCGGACGAGCGGACGTTGCTCCTGGTCGCCGGGGGTGCGGGGATCGGTCTGACCGTGGCCGCCGTGCTCCTGACGTTCGTACGTCCGCTGCGTCGCCCGATCCTCGACTTCGTACGCACCGCCCTGACCGACGCCCGGCTCCTGCACACCCGGCCCGCCCGCGTCCTCGCCCTCTGGGGCGGAGCCGCGGCCACCCCGCTGCTCCAGGCAAGCGTGATCGCCTCGGTCGGCTTCTCACTGGGCCTGCCGCTGACCTGGGCACAGGTGACCTTCGCGCTCCTCGTCGCCAGCACCGCGGTCGGAGCCGTACCCGCACCGGGCGGCATCGGCCCCATCGACGCGGCACTGGTGTTCACCATGGTCCTCTTCGGCGCCCCCATGAGCCTGGCAACGGCAACGATCATCGGCTACCGCGTCCTGACGATCTGGGTGCCTCTGCTGCCGGGGATGCTCGTGCTCTCGATCCTGGTCCAGCGGAGGGTGCTGTGACCCGGGGTGCTGTGACCCGGGGTGTTGTGCTCCGCGCCGAACTCGGGGGCCCACTGGGCCGACGGTGCCGGCCCCCGCGGCGACCAGCCCTCCGGCCGCTAGCCCCCACAGCAACTGCCGCCGGGACGGGGCCGGTTGCTGTGGGGGCGCACCGGCCGGGATGTCCGGGAGCGTCACCGGGGCGAGGTACTCGACCCGGCTCACCATGTTCCCGTCGATCCCGTCGATCCCGTCGTTCCCGTCTGCCGAGCCGCGCTCCGGAAGCCGGCGTTCGTCGCTCCGTTCGGGGTCCGGGTCCGGTGCGGGCCTCGGCACGGGGCCTGGCGCGGCGGTGAACCAGCCCGGCCGTACGCTCTCGCGCAGCGACCGCGCCGTGTGCCCCACGGCCGCGACCACCTCCGCCGGAGTGGACCGCTGCTCCGGTTCCTCCCGCAGGCAGGACTCGATCAGCGGGCGCGTCCTCTCCGGTACGCCGGACAGGTCGAAGTCCCGGGCCATGACGCGCATGAGGATCACCGCGTCCTAGCCCTCACCGAAGACTCCCGCCCCGCGACCGCATACGCGAGGACCGCACCCAGCGCGAACACGTCGCTCGGCGGCCCCACTTGACCGTTGTTGCGGATCTGCTCGGGCGAGACATAGCCGACCGAGCCGACGACGACTCCGGTGCGGGTCAGCGCGGTCGCCTCCAGGGCCCGTACGATCCCGAAGTCGATGACCCGCGGACCGTCCGCGGCCAGCAGGATGTTGGACGGCTTCAGGTCCCAGTGCACCATGCCCCTCGCGTGGATCGCGGTCAGCGCCTCGCCCAGGGCGGCGGCCAGTAATCGCACCGCGTCCTCGGACAGCGGACCGTGGTCCAGGACGGCATCGCGCAGGTTCGGCCCGTCCACGAACTCCGTTGCCATCCAGGGCCGTTCGCCCTCGGTATCCGCATCCACGACCCGCGCGATGAACGTCCCGGCCTCACCCACGCTCTGCGCCGCCCGCACCTCCTACCGGAACCGGGCACGGAAGGTGCGGTCCTCGGCGTGCTCGCCCCGCACCACCTTCACCGCCAGCCGCAGCCCGGTGCCCGACTCGGCGAGACAGACCTCGCCCATGCCACCGGCGCCGAGTCTGCCCAGGACCGCGTACGGCCCGATCCACCGAGGATCCGTCTCACGCAGCGCCGGCACTACGAACTCCCTCAGCCGGTGTCAGTCCATGGTTCGGGCGTGGAGCATTCGGCTGACAGCGTCCGAGCGTTCCAGGAGGGTGTTGCGGACCACCGGGGCCGCCTCTTGGGCCGCCTGCTGGGCCTTTTCGATGTACGTGGGGTCGATGGCGTGCGGTGGGAAGAGGTGGCTTGCGAAGACCATCGCCGCGATCATTCCGCCTCGGTGCAGGTCCGGGATCGAGTCCAGGTAGCGCTGGGTGTAGGGCGTCAGCAGGGCGTCCTGGGCGGGGCGCCAGAACGCCGCCGCCACCTTGCCGACCGAGTTCACAGGGACCGCGCGGTCCACCGCCAGCTTCTGCCAGACCTCCGCCTTCGCGGCGGGATCCGGCAGGGCGGCCCGTACGGTGAGGGCGCGGACCCAGGCGTCCGGGTCCGGGTCGCGTTCCAGCAGGAGGGCGGCCTCGGACGGGACGTTCCCGCCCAGTTCCGCCTCACGGACCAGCACGCGCCAGCGCAGGTCCACGTCGTCGCCCGCCTGTTCGCGGAGCCAGGCCAGGTCGTCCGGGTCCGTCGCGGTGCGGGCCAGACCGCGCAGGGCGACCTGTCGGCGGCCGGGGTCCACGGCGAGGCGCCGGCAGGCCTCCGCCACCGCCGCCGTCAGTCCGGCGCGTTCGCCGGGCGGCGCCCACAGTTCGGCGATGTTCGCGGCGAGCGTCAGACAGGGCTCGATCACGGCGTCGGATGTCTCAGCCGTGAGGACCGCGGTGATGCACCGCCCGGCTTCCGCCGCCGTGGCCTCGCCGGTGGTCAGCATGTCCCACACCGTCGCCGTGGCCACGCCCCGGGAGATGGCCGTGGGCAGTTCCGCCGCCATGCGGAAGAAGGCGTCCCTGGTCGTGGGGTCGGGGCGGCTCGTGGCGAAGGTCAGGTCGTCGTCGTTGATCAGCAGGATGTCGGTGTCCGCTTCGGGCGGGAGGCCGGTGACCGGAGTACGGGTCTGCGTCACCTCGACGCGTACCAGCGCCCTGCGTTCGAGGGCTTCGCCGTTCCTGCCGTACGCGCCCACCGCCAGCACCTGCGGGCGCGGGGTGCCGGCGGCCACCAGCGTGACGGTGTCGCCGTCGCGTTCCAGGGAGAAACGGTCGGTGCCCGCCGTCGCGAGCCAGGCCGTGCGCCAGGCGTCCAGGTCGCGCCCGCCGGCCTCGGAGAGGGCGTCGATCAGGTCCTGGAGCGTGGTGTTGCCCCACGCGTGGCGGGCGAAGTAAGCGGTCATGCCGGCCCTGAAGCGCTCTTCGCCGACGTACGTCATGAGCTGCTGGAGGACGGAGGCGCCCTTGGGATAGGTGATGTTGTCGAAGATCGACGCGGCCTGGGCGACGTCGTGGATGGGCTGGTGGATCGGGTGCGAGACGGGGCCCTGGTCGGAGAGGTACGCCTTGAGCTTGTCGTCCGCCAGGTGGCCGGCCCACGCGTCGGTGTACCGGGTGGCGCGCTCGGCCGCCCAGTGGCAGGCGAACTCCGCGAACGCCTCGTTCAGCCAGAGGTCGTCCCACCAGCGCATGGTGACGATGTTGCCGAACCACATGTGCGCCATCTCGTGCAGGAGCACCTTGGCCAGCAGCTCGCTCTCGGCGGGCGTCGGCGTGGCCCGCCGCAGGAAACCGTCCGACCAGGTCACGCAGCCATAGTTCTCCATCGCCCCGCCGAACTCGGGCATGAACACCTGGTCGTACTTGCGCTGCGGGAACGGCATCGCGAAGGCCTCACCGAAGAAGGCGAGGCCCTGGCGGGTGAGGGTGAAGATGTCGTCGGCGTCGCGGTCGAGGATCGGGGCGAGGGAGCGACGGGCGTAGAGGCCGAGGTCGTGGCCGTCGGCCTCGCGGCGGATCTCGTGGAAGGGGCCCGCGTTGACGACGGTGTTGTACGTCGACAGAGGCGGGGTGTCCGGGAAGGTCCAGCGGCGGGCCGAGTCCAGCTCCTCGACGCGCGGGTCACCGGAGTTGCCGGTGACGGTCCACGCGGGCGGGGCCGTGACGGTGAAGGCGTGCGGGGCCTTGAGGTCGGGCTGGTCGAAGCACGCCCAGACGAACCGGGCCTCGTCCGGTTCGAAGCTCATCCACACGTAGACCTCGCCGTCCGCGGGGTCGGTCGCCTTGTGCACCCCCTCACCCGTGGTCGTGTCGGCCTGGACGCTCTCCACACGCAGCACGTTGTGCCCGGCCAGGGCGGGGAGGGGTATCCGGCCGTCGCCGGTGGGGGTGAGGGAGCTGCCGTTCAGCGTGGCGCTCCGTACCTGTGCCGCGCAGTCCACGAAGGTCTCCGCGCCCGGCTCATGACAGGTGAAGGCCACGGTGGAGACGCACCGGACCTCCGGCCCGTCGGGCAGGCCCGTGAGGTCGATCTCCACGTCGTATCGCTCGACCGTCAGCAGTGCGGCCCTGCGCTCGGCTTCGGTACGGGTCAGGCTCCGGATCTCCATGCGTTCTCCCTCGGCAGACAGCGGGCGTCAGCGTATGCCGAAGGGCGGCGGTGGACGCAGGAGTTTTTGGCATGCTTGTCAGCCTGACGGGTGCGCCGGCCGGGGGCTGCCGGTCGGCACAGCACCCGGGCCGGGAACACGCCGGGGCACTGGTGCACGTCGCGGTCGCGACCATGATGAGGCGGCGAACCTCTCGGAAGCTGATCAACTCCAGCTGTGCCACCGGCCGTTGTTCGGGCTCGCGGCCTCGGACTGCACCGTCCGCCGCACGCCGGCCGCGCTCGACCAGGTCACCCTGGTGGAGATCGCAAAGGGGCGGGCGCGGGCGCGCCGACCCGTGCGAGTTCACTGCGTCTGCGGCCGGGCGGCTGCCCCCGGCTGACGGTGGCGGGCAGGCGGCCGACCACATCCGCGTGCTCACCGCGGCACAAGTCCAAGCCTCATGGGGCCCAGTTGACGGGCTCACAGGGGGTGATCGGCATCAGGGGGTGGTATCGCACGTTCAGCACCACTGAGCAACGGTCGCCACGAGTACCGGCGCGACCGGACATTTCCAGTGGCGGACGGTCACACTGAGCCCACTCTGCGCTCTCGCCGAAAGCCAGTCGGGTGCGTAGCCTTTTCCTCAGGCTCAGCATGACTGATCCGTCCTCCACCGGGGGAGGGTACGCCCGCGAGCCTGGAGGGGGGTGCTAGGTCGTGGGCAACTGGCGCGTTCGGGTACGGGGCCCCGGCGGGGAAGGCCTGTGCGGCGCGGGAGTCTTCATCGGCAGCGGCCGGATCCTGACCTGTGCGCATGTCGTGACCGAAGCCCTGGGGCGCCCCGAAGAGCAGATGGTCCCCGCCGACAGCGCGATATTGGTGGACTTCGCACCGTCCGGGGATGCGCGGCCACGGCGCGCGAAGACGGTCGACGGCGGCTGGTTACCGGCCCGTCCCACGTCGGGGGACATCGCAGTCCTGGAACTCGAAGCGGGCGAGCCGCCCACAGTGGCACGCCCGGCGGCCCTGTTCGCGGGCGACTGGGCGGAGCGGACCGAGGTGAGCGTCTACGGCCATCCGCGCCCGGGCCTCGGCGACGGTCTGTGGGTCGAGGCGACCGCTACCGGGCCCGGCGGCCCCAACCCGACCTGGCGGCAGTTGGACGGCAGGGCGAACGGCGTGGCGATCCAACGGGGATTCAGCGGGGCCGGCGTGTGGGACCGCCGCCTCGACGGTGTCATAGGCCTCGTCGTCGCCGCGTATGCCTCGTCCGTCGAACGGGTGGCGTGGATGTTCCCGCTTGCCGCCGTGGCTCGCGAGTGGACACCTCTGGCCGCCCTGATCAAGCCGGGAAACGCCCTGGGAGGCATCCCGAGGACCCTGACGGCGCGTCAATGCGCCGAGCTGGCACGGCTGATCGCCTCGATACCGGCGTTCGGCACTCTCGGCGCTCGTCAGGATCTCGTCTCACTGATGCGTCCGGAGATCGGCTCAGTGGTGGCTGAACGCCCGGAACCGCATGCGCACTTGTACCACTTGGTGCGTACGAGTTCTGACTACGAGGGAGGGCTTGACGAACTCATCGGCGCTGTAAGGACGTTGGTAGGGGACTCCCGTGCCGCCCGATCGATCGCCGCCGAGGTGCGGCGTTTTGAGGAGGAGGAGCGCCGGTGAGTGGACATTCGACATGGTGCGTGGCCGAGCCTGTCCACGCCTTGATGCCTTACGGGAAAACGGGGATGGCGGACACAATCGACCACTCATCGGACTGGGCGCGCGCCAGCAGACTGGTGGAGGCTCTGGAGCGCACCAGGCCCATGGGGGATCCGGACCTGCGACGCCAGTGTCTGGAGGTGGCGGGGAGCCGGCTGAACATCGAACTGGCAGGGCTCGTGATGCAAGGTGTGAACACGCGAAGTCAGCTCTACGACGTCGTGAGCGTTCTGGGTGACATCCCCGGCGGCCTCATGGTGCTCGCCGACACCCTTCGCTTCTTCGCTCCCGGCGCCCGGTCCACGGAAGCGTTCCATCACCTGGTGCGCTCGACGTTCGTGCAACCTCCGCTGACCGAAGCCCAACTACGTGAAATCCACGACTTGTTGCGCCAGGCTCCCGGGGTGCCGGTCGGCCGGATCCATCGGGCGGCGCGTGGCACCTACGACCGGCTTCCCCCCAGGCACGAGGACATAGTTCTGGCCTTCGACCACCTGGTGGAGGCGAACGCGCGGGCGGACGGCCTCTTCCCCTTCATGCTGTACGTCGAGTACGTCGCCGCGCTCACGCTCGGCCGCCTGGGTCAGCGGTTGCGCCAGTGGAACGCTTCGGTGGCCGACGGCCTCGGCGTGCTCGACGCGCTGGAGGCACTGACCACCGAACTCGTCCCGGTACGCCTCGAGCACACCGAGGACACGGCCTACCTCGCGATCCAGATCGAGCGAGCGGACGACGGCGACGACAGCGTCGGCTACCTGGTGTCCTCGTGGACGAAGGAGGACGCATTCTCCCCCGCCTGTCCGGACTTCCTGGACTTCGCTTGTTCCGACGGCGATCTGGAGATGACTATCGAGCGCGCCATCTCCAGCGGCGAGGCATCCTTGGCAGGCCTCGACACACTCGTGCAGCTGGAATTCCTGCTCGGTCGCGACCTGGTCGACCTTCCCGTCGAGGAGTTCTCCACCCATCGCTCCTCCGGTCTGCCCCGCTCCCTGGTGCGCCACTACCAGATGGTGATCCGCAGCCTCGAACGGCAGCGCGACCCCGCGATCCAGCGGGTGTGGAAGCGACGCTGGCGCAGCATGCGCGACTCCCCGCACGAGTGCTCCTGGCACGCATGCGGCGGGCTGGGCGGACTGAGCCCCGCTGACCTGCAGGACGTCCTGGGCCGGGACATGGCCGGGCGGGTGGTCGCGATCGCCCTGCTCGACGCTCCCCGGAAACCCGAGCCCGGCATCGTCCACTCGTACGACATCGCCCTGCGTGAAGGCGTCCCCGCGATGCTGTGGAGCCGCTCGGCCGGTGCCGTCCAGACGCTCGGCGACCTGGCGAAGCAGTTGTTCACGGCGAACCAGCTGAACACGCTGGCTGCGAAGATCCGCGAGTCCCGGGGGTCACTCGTCTCCGACGAGGTGCTCCTGCTCATCGACGATCCCGAGAACGTCTACGTGCCTTTACGGCACTACCAGTCGCCGCAGCAGAGGGGAAGGACGCAGTCATGAGTGACGGCCGGCGCGACGACGACGGGTCCGCTCCGGATGCCGGACAGGGTCCCCGCCCTCAGAACTCCGCGCCGTGGTGGGTCTATCACGGCGACGGGCGCACCCTGGCGGCCCGTGATCTCGACGACGTGCTCATGGGCCCTCCTCCCTGGCGCACCTTCGACGGCGGCCCCTTGCAGCCGCGCCCGGCCGAGGACGAGGTAGAGGTGACGCGCCGGATCGGCCCCCGCGCACGGGACGGAGACCCGCAACGCCCCGTCAACGTGGACGAAGCGGACATGGTGAACGCGGCCCTGTATCTGCGCCGCCCTCTGCTGATCACCGGCCGTCCGGGCACCGGCAAATCGAGCCTCGCCTACCGGGTGGCGCGCGAGTTGCGACTGGGCCGCGTGCTGCGCTGGCCCATCACGACCCGTACGACGCTGCGCTCCGGACTGTATGAGTACGACGCGATAGGGCGGGCGCAGGATGCCGCCGCCTACCGCGCCGCGACGGAGGCGGAACCGGAGCAGACCGACAACCTGACCGGCCAACGGACCGGCATCGGCGACTACATACGGCTGGGCCCCCTGGGTACGTCGCTGCTGCCGTACCGCCTGCCGCGCGTCCTCCTCATCGACGAACTGGACAAAAGCGATATAGACCTCCCGAATGACCTCCTCAACATCATCGAGGAAGGCGAGTACGACATCCCCGAGCTGGTCCGATCGGCCCAGCGTGAGCCGGAGGCCGATGTCCTCACCGCCGATCCCGGCGTCACAGCCCGGATCGCGAACGGCAGGGTGCGCTGCCGCGCTTTCCCTCTGATCCTCATCACATCCAACGGCGAAAAGGAGTTCCCGCCCGCACTGCTGCGCCGCTGTCTGCGCCTTGAGCTGCCGCCGCCGGACATGGACCAGCTCGCCGCAATGGTCGCGGCCCGTTTCGGTCAACGGGCCGGTAGCCGCGGACACGAGCTCGTCCGGCTCTTCGTCGCCCGCAGCGCGCGCGAGGGCGGCATGTCGGCGGACCAGCTGCTCAACAGCGTCTATCTGGCGACGTCCGACCGATTCGACGCTGACAACCACTGGGACAGGCTGGTCAGCTCGCTGTGGCGCAGCCTCGACGCGACGAGGCCGTGATGGCTACCGCCCCACGGACTCCGGTGCCTCCGCCTGATCCGCTGGGCAGCGCGGATCTGACGCCGTACGAACTCTCCGACGGCCTGTGGCTCGCCATGTGCCTGGCCGGGCGCACCCGCCCACGGGACGGCGCGCCCTCCGTCGCCGAGCGACACCGGCACGAACCGCGGCCCGGCGAGCCGCCGCGCCCTGCCCCGGCAGCGGCACCCGTGCCGGACGGGGAGAACGGGGAACTGACAGAGCCTCGGCAGCCGTCGGCAGTGGCACCGGACCCGACGCCGGCGCTCTGGGCACCCGCCGCCCCCCGCGTCGTCGACGCCCCGGTCCCCGGTCCCCCGGCCGTCGACACGGTGTCCGACCTGTGGACCGCCGTACCGGGACTGGAGAACCGGCGGATGCTGGAACGGGCGTTGCGCCCCTTCCGTCGTACCGTCCCGTCCGCGCACAGCCGGGAGCTCGACGAGGAGCGGACCGCCGAGGCCCTTGTGGAGGCCGAGCCTCGGCTGCCCCGGTACCGTCCGGCCCGAGAGCGCTGGCTGGACCTGGTGCTTGTCGTGGACGCCGGGGCCTCGATGGCGGCCTGGCGCCACAGCGTGACCGAGTTCGCCCGACTGCTGAACGGCCTCGGCGCCTTCCGGACCATCAGCATCCGGTTGCTCAGCACGAACCAGGAGACCGACGGGGAGCTCCGGCTACGCGGCCCCAGCCCGTCCGCCCCCGCCTTCGACCTCCCGGACCCTGCGTCGCCGCCGCGGCGGCGAGCCGTCCTGGTGCTCACGGACGGTGCGGGAGCCGCGTGGCGATCCGGGGCCGCGCAACGGCTCATCGCACGCTGGAGTGAACGTGTCCCGGTCGTGGTCACCCATCTGCTGCCCCACCGGTCCTGGTACCGCACCTGGGTCGCCACCCGGCCCGCCCGCATCCGAGCCACCGGACCACTGGCCTGCGGCCCACGGCTCACGGCAGAGGTGTCGGCCGCGGGCGTCGCCGGTGCGAAGACTCCCATCGAGCCGGCCGTGCCCGTCATCGAGCTCGCTCCGCGATGGCTGGCGCGGTGGGCGCACCTGCTGACGGGCGACCCGGGCGACTGGCCCGGCGCCCGAATGCTGTCCACGGAACCGACCACGTACGAAACCGGTGCCGAGGACAGCGATCCCGAGGTGGACGACGACCTCGCCCCGGGGCGTCCACCGACGCCTGCCGAACGCATCCTCGCGTTCCGAGCCAGCTCATCCCCCACCGCTTTCCGGCTCATTCAGCAGCTTGCGGTCGCGCCACTCGACCTCGCCGTGATGGAGACGGTCCAGCACCTCACCCAACCGGGTTCACGTCCCGCGCACATGGCCGAGATCCTCACCTCGGGACTGCTCGTCACGGAGGATGGTCCGTCCACAGACCCCTTCGGACCGACTGCGCCCCGATACGCCTTCCTGCCGGGCGTGGCCGAGGAACTCCTCGCCACCAGCGGGCGAGCCGCTACCGCGGAGGTGATGCTCCACGTCATCACCCGCCTCGCGGTGTCACTGCCCGAGATGCGGGACCTCGCCCAGGTGCTCACGACGCCCTGGACGGACAGGCCCGTGGCGATGCCCGAGGAGTCGAGCAGCGACTTCGTTCCGTTCATTCGCACACTGCGCGCCCTGTCCGGGCCCTACCTGCCTTGGGCAGAGCGACTGAGTGCGCGCGTCAAGCGTTTTTCGGCACAGGGCATCGGCGTCGATCCCTTAGAATTCGGGGGATCAAACATGCCCGAAGAACCTGTGTCCGATCCTTGTTCAAAAACGGTCACAAAGCAGCATTCACGGGCCGTTCCCGAACGCGTGGCACCGATGCCCGAGGGACAGGCAGCGGCGGACAGAGGAGAGCCTGGTTCGATGAACGATGCATACGTACGGCCAATGGGGCCGGTGGAGCGAGCCATCGCCGAGCGGCGCAAGGCGGGCAGCCCGCCACCCGTTTGGGGGAATGTCCCGCCCAGGAATGTGAACTTCACCGGACGGGTGCTCGCCCTCCAGGATCTGCATGCACGTCTGACTCAGGGCACCACCGCTATTTTACCGGAAGCGCTGCACGGCATGGGCGGCGTCGGCAAGTCTCAAATTGCCATTGAATACGCCTACCGTCATAGTTCCGACTATGACATCGTTTGGTGGATACCCGCCGAACAACCAGCCCAAATCCGTGCTGCCTTCGTGGACCTGGCGCAACGCCTGCGACTGCCTACCAGTGCCGAAGCCAACACCGCGGTTCCAGCTGTCCTGGAAGCCCTTCGACTGGGCGAGCCTTATCGTAATTGGCTCCTGGTGTTCGACAACGCTGAAAGCCCGGAAACAGTCACACCATTCTTCCCACGGGGCGGCACCGGCCGGATTCTCGTCACTTCCCGAAACGGACAATGGGTCAACATGGCACGGACCATCGAGGTGGATGTTTTCGCACGCGCGGAGAGTATCGAGCTTTTGCGGCGCCGGGGCCCTGAGCTCACCGACGAAAAAGCGGACAGGCTGTCCGAGGCACTCGGCGACCTGCCGCTCGCCATCGAACAGGCCGCCGTCTGGCTCACCGAGACCGGCATGCTGGCCGAGGAATACCTCGAACTCTTCGAAGGTAAAAGGGAAGAGTTCGTCAACCGTCGTGCGGAGTTGCTGGAACTCGCACCGCCGATGGACTACCAGTTGCCCGTGGCAGCGGCCTGGAACGTGTCTCTGGACCGCCTGCGGGACACTAATCCGGGCGCACTCCAACTCCTCCAGGTCTGCGCCTATTTCGCACCTGAGCCGGTCTCCCGCAGCCTCTTCATCGCAGGCCGCAACGCCGCCCTGCCCGGGCTGCTCGGCCAGGTGCTGAGCGACCCGATCCG
The DNA here is from genome assembly GCF_011045015.1 of Streptomyces scabichelini. Taxonomy (GTDB): domain Bacteria; phylum Actinomycetota; class Actinomycetes; order Streptomycetales; family Streptomycetaceae; genus Streptomyces; species Streptomyces scabichelini. The sequence goes on from NZ_JAAKZY010000120.1 coordinate 25,237, forward strand.
CCTCGGCCAGGCACTCCGCGAGGTCAACAGGTACGCACTCGCACGCATCGACCACCGCACCAACAGCATCCAATTGCACCGCCTCGTCCAAGCCGTACTCATCGACCAGATGAGCCCCGAGGAACGCGAGTCGATGCGCGAGGCGGCCCACCTGCTGCTCGCCGGAGGGGACCCGGGCGAGCCGGGAATGACGGCAAACTGGCCCCGCTACGCCGAACTGCTCCCCCACATTCGGGCGTCCCGAGCGGTCGATTGCGACAACCACTGGGTACGGAACCTGATCGTCAACACCGTCACCTACCTCTTCACCTGGGGCGACCACGACGCCTGCCTGGAACTGGCGCAGGAGGCACTGCAGACCTGGCGAGCCAACATCGGCCCCGACGACGCCCAGACATTGACCGTGGCCCGCTACTGCGGTCACGTCCTGCGCGCGCTCAGCCGGTATTCCGAGGCCTCGCAGCTCGACGAGGACAGCCTGGAACGCCGGCGCAGGACGGTCGGCGATACCCACGAGGACACTCTGCTCGCGGCCCGTGCCGTCGCCGTCGACATGCGCGCGGCAGGGGATTTCGCCTCGTCCGTCAAGCTCAACAAGGAGGCCTACGAACAAGCCGTACGCGCTTTCGGGGAACGTGATCCCCAGACGATCGCCGCAGGCATCGACTACGGTACGGCACTACGCCTGACCGGGGAGTTCACCACGGCCCGCGATCTCGACGCGGTCAGTCTCCAGCTCGCGGTCGACGTGCTCGGCGAGGACAGCCTGCTCACCATGATGCTCGTCAGCCTGCTGGCGGTGGACCTCCGGGAGTGCGGCGACTACGTAGGCGCCTGCGAGATGCAGGAGAACAACTCGATCCGCTTCGAACGTCTGGCAGGCAGCGAGACTCCCATCACCCTGATGGCACTGCGCCACCTCGGCGAGGCCCGCCGCAAAGCGGGAGACCACGAGGGAGGGCTCTCAGCGTGCCTGGACGCGTGGGAGCGCAACCGGCGCCGCTACGGTGACAACCACCTCAACACCCAGTGCGCGGCGTCGAGCCTCGTCATCGCCCAGCGCCAGGCCGACCGCCTGGACGAGGCCGTGGAGCTGGGAAGGAAGACACTGGACCAGTTCAAGAGGAGCCTCGGAGAAAGTCACCCCTTCACCTCCGGAGTCATGACGAACTTGGCGGTCTCGCTGCGCCGCAAGGGGCAAACGGAAGAGGCACTGGCTCTGAACCGGCAGGCCCACGACGGACTGATCGCAACCGTGGGACCGAACCACCCCTACACCCTCTCCGTCGCCATCAACCTGGCCAGTGACCTGTTCGCGTTGGGAAACACTCAGGATGCGGCCGAAATGGACGAGGAGACCCTGCGGCGTACCACCCAGGAACTAGGTGACCTCCACCCGACCACCCTGGCCTGTGCGCTCAATGTCTCGGCCGACCTCCGTACCCTCGGCAGGGCAACCCGGGCAGAGACCCTGTACGCCGCCACGCTCAGCTCCCTCCGTCAGGTTCTCGGCCAGGAGCATCCAGCTACGGCCGCCGCCACCAGGAGCGATCGTGCCGACTGTGACGCTGAGGTGTTCCAGATCTGACGACGCGCTACGTAGGGCGAGGCGGCGGTGCGGCCACCGCCTCCGCCCCACAACGCTGTCCGATCCACTCGGCCAAGGCAAACGCGTCGATCCGTACGGCATCTTCGAGCAGACGCAGGTAGACAGCCCGTACCAGCTCCGGTCGGCCCAGCAGTGCGGCCGCAACAGGCAGGTCTCCGTTTCCCTTGGCCGCCAGGCCAAGGCCTATCCATGGACTTGACGCCTCGGGCCGGATCGCCACCTGCCGCCGGTAGCCGCGCAGCGCTGTGTCGAAGTCGCCGTCCAGCAGGGCGATGTCGGCTGAGGTTGCGCCAAGAAGCTCCGGATACCTGCGCAGCCATTCGAATCTCTTCGGGTCCTCCCACCGGAGTCTCGCCAGATCGGACCGCACAGCCGCTTCGCGAGGCAGAACACCGGCCCGCACGACGGAGTTGTCCACCGCAGGACAAGCCGACAGCCGGCCTCCGTTCCAGTACGCGGCCAGCAACCCGGCATCGGACCCGGATGGTTGGCCGTTTCGCAGCCGCCACATACCGAGATGATCCGTAGCCACCAGAGCGGCGTCGGCCTCCACCTGCGGTGGCAGGGGTTCATCGCACCACCGGGCCAGGACCTCACGCATGTTCGTCACGAACCAGACGCCCAACTCGGTCAACTCATCCGATGCCAGCAGGTCGTCGATGACGGCCAGCGTGCCGCCACGCCAACGCGCGTAGGCGAATCGGGCCTGAAGGGCCTCCTGTCCTGGTGCCGTCGGGTGGTATCGACGCCAGAAGCCGACGACACCCAAATACGCGTACGCGCCCTGCATGAGTCCGGAGGCCGGGCGGGGATCAGGGCGCCAAGGAGCGTAGTGGAGAGGGCCGTCCCCGTCGCGTGTCAAGGTGATCAGGTCCAGCAGGGCGCCAAGTTTGACATGCTGGAACTCGTGGATCAGGCTGACGGCCAAAGACGCGGGGGACATGGGCAGTTGCATCATCGCACTGCCGAAGGCTTCGGGCGACGTAGCACTGTAGGGTTCCCCGTCCGTGGCGGGCGCCAGCGGGATCAGGGAACACATCGTTTCCGCAAGGCTGTCGGCGGTATCGGCTTGGCTGTGGACCAGAGCCTCCCAAGCGTGTTGCGCAAGAACCTGCCATCGATTCCGGCTCTGGACGTTCTGCACGTCAGGTTCCCGTCCTGCCGCGAAAGGCGCGTAAGGGTCGGTGTCGTCCAGAAAGAGCCGCAAGCTGTGACTTCCCTGGGCGGCCCGGACCTGCGGGAGCGGGCGCCAGCCGGACACGGGCGCATCCAGGGAGTCCGGCAGCAGAACGCACGCTCCTCTCGGGGTGATGACAGCCACGCTGCCGGTTCCCCGGCCCGCCCATCGCACGGTCGCGACTTGGGGTCGTGCGCTGTCGACGTCAGCGCGGGGGAGCAAGACCGTCCCCAGCGACGGTAAGTGAAGCGTGCCGCCGTCTTGTACGGGAACCCGCGCGTGGAATTCGACACCGGCTCGGATCGCGGCGGCCACCGCCAGGGTGTGGAAGTACCCGACCTCTGTCCATAAGGGAATGCTGCTGGACCTGACACCTCGCAGGCGCCGCAGCACATGTGCGGCCCAGACTCCGGTGGACGGATACATCAGTATCGTCTCAAAGGCATCCGGTTTCTCGTACTGCACTCTGCTGAGTAAATTCCAAGCAGAACGCACTGAGGACAGGGGACCCATCGTGGCGGGATCAGCCAAGACCGCTTCGAAAACCATGCGCAACAAGACGAGCCGTTTACTCTTCTGCCCTTCACGGAGCAGTCCGACGGTCTCTGGATCGCCGCCTCCCGTGGACAGTTGGGCAACGGCTCTCGCGGGCAGGCGATGTATGTCGGCGAAATCTTCCTGAGTTTCAGAAGAAAAGAGAGCGGAAGATAACCGTGGCCGATTCTTCTCCCTCAACTACTGGCCTCCAGTCAGAGCGGCGAGGCTGATCTCTCCCTGAAAGGTTGACGCAAGCCGCTCAGCAGTTGGTGCCGATCGCCGACGCCGTCAACGGCTCCGGCAGCTCGACCTGAAGAAGGATGCGCCGCACAGAGGGACCGAGGTCCTCCGAAGGACGCATCAGGAGTTCATCGAGGGACAGATCAGCCACGTTCACCAGTTCTGTCGCGATGTCGTGCTCTGCGCGTTCCATCCGACCAAACCCCCTGTGTGGTGGGGCCCTTGACGGGCCGCACCTCCCATGATGCCCGCGTACAGACAACGAGGGAAGGGCCCCCTGTCGGTGGGCCGAGGTCACTCATCCCCAGGGCTGCGGCTCCACTCCAGTGACACCACGAAGTTGGCCTCCGTGGCCCCTCGGGCAACGATCAGCCCGGCCTCCGCGGACAGCTTGATGCCGAACTCGACGCTCACCCGGTCCGGAGTTTCCGGAAGATGCCGCAGTTTCTCCCACACCGCGACGGCGACGGGACGAATTCTGTCGAGTGACTGCTGAAGGCTCTCCTGGGCGATCGCCGCCACTTGCCCGGGCCGTGCGACCCGGACGACGCCGTCGGTATCCTCCGACACCTCGACCCGGATGGATTCACTGCCATCGACCGGAACCTCGATCACATAAGGCACAACGCCCCCCCGTTTTCAGCCTGTTGACCGGTCCGAACCAACAGCAGAATAGAGCGCGCCGACGAGAATCCACCACTGGTCAACAGATCGTTCGGCAGGTCGGGCATCGTTCGAAAGACACCGCCGACGCGGCAGAGCGTCAGCCCTCGTCCGGTGTCAATCGCAGGGAAATGCTGTTGATGCAGTACCGCTGGTCAGTGGGCGTAGCGTAACCCTCACCCTCGAACACATGACCGAGATGAGACCCACATCGAGCGCATCGCACCTCCGTCCGCATCATTCCGTGCGACCGGTCCTCGATCAGCTCGACGTTGTCGGCCGACTTGGGGTCGTAGAAGGAGGGCCAGCCGCAGTGTGACTCGAACTTCGTGTCCGAGGTGAACAGTTCGGCGCCGCAGGCCCGGCAGGAGTAGACGCCCTTCGTCTTGGTGTCGGTGTACTCACCCGTGAACGCGGGCTCCGTGCCGGCCTGGCGCAGGACCGCGTACTCGGCCGGGTTCAGCTCCGCTCGCCACTGCTCGTCCGGCTTTTCGATGTCGTACGACATGAAGCTCAGCCCCTCACTTCGACTGAAGGCGGTCCAGGATCTGTGGGCCCAGGTCGGTTACGTCACCGGCGCCCATGGTGAGAACGAGATCGCCCGGCTTGGCCATTCCCGCGACCACGGCGGGGGCGTCCGCCTTGTCGTGGACCGGCGTCACGTCCGCGCCCGCCGCCCGCGCCGCGTCGATGATCAGCTCGCTCGTCACACCGGGGATCGGGTCCTCGCGCGCCGGATAGATGTCGAGGACGACCGACGCGTCGGCCAGGGACAGCGACTGGCCCATCTCCCGGCCCAGCTCCTGCGTACGGGAGAACAGGTGCGGCTGGAAGACCACCAGGATGCGACCGGAGGCACCTGCCCGCATCGCTTCCAGGTCGGCGGTCATCTCCGTCGGGTGGTGCGCGTACGAGTCGATGACCTGCACGCCCGCCGCCTCGCCCTTGAGCTGGAGCCGACGCTTGACACCGGTGTACGCCCCCAGCGCCACCGCCAGCTCAGCCGCGGGGACACCGAGCGCCACGCCCGCCGCCAGCGCGGCCACCGCGTTGCCCGCGTAGTGCCGGCCGGGCACCGAGACCGTGAAGGTCAGCTCCGAGCCGTCCAACAGAACCGTGACCTCGCTCTTCAGGCCGCGCGGCACGATCGAGACGATGCGTACGTCCGCGTCCTCTGCCTCGCCGTACGTCACGACCCTGGACACTCCGGAAACCCGCGACGTCAGCTCCCGCGCGCCCTCGTGGTCCGCCGAGATCACCAGCGTGCCGCCGGGCACGATCCGGCCCGCGAACGTCTCGAAGGACTCGTAGATCTCGTCCATGGACGCGTAGTTGGCGTGGTGGTCCAGCTCCACGTTCAGCACGATCGCCACCTCGGGCGCGTACTTGTGGAAGCTGCGGTCACTTTCGTCGGCCTCGGCGACGAAGATCTCACCGTCGCCGTGCAGCGCGTTCGAGCCGGGAGCGTCCAGGTCCCCGCCGATCGCGTACGAGGGAGCCAGGCCGAGCTCCGACAGCGACACCGCCAGCATGGACGTGGTCGTCGTCTTACCGTGCGTACCCGCCACCGCGAGGGGCCGCAGTCCCTCCATCAGCGAGGCGAGGGCGTCCGACCGGTGCACCACCGGAATGCCGAGCTCGGCGGCCCGGGCCAGCTCCGGATTGTCGGCACGGATCGCGGACGACACGACCACGCATGTGGCGTCGTCCGCGAGATGCGAGGCCGCGTGCCCGATGTGCACGGTCACCCCCAGCGCCCGCAGCGCATCGGCGGTCGCGGACTCCTTGGCATCACTCCCCGCCACCTTGGCCCCACGCTGAGCAAGAATCTTCGCGATGCCCGACATCCCGGCCCCGCCGATCCCGATGAAGTGCGGTCGGTCCATGGCGGTAGGAAGGCCGGCTGCCATGCGTGTTTCTCCCAAAGGTGCGACAACGTTTCGCGCCAGGGGCGCGGCCCCAGCCTATTCGGTGCCGCACTGGCCCACCGTGTGCCTCCGGCGGTTGGACGGGTGCCTACGGGGGTGGTGGGTTGGGTTCGTGGGCGGCTGCAGCGCCGTCGTGGCTGGTCGCGCAGTTCCCCGCGCCCCTGAAAAGCAAAAGCCTGCGCCTGCCCGTACCCCGAAAAAAGCCCGCACCCCCAACTACCCGCACCCTCCCACCGGCGGGAGGGGTCGTGGGCCGGTGCGTCGTACGCCC